>JAIBBQ010000182.1 GCA_019694595.1 Myxococcaceae bacterium | reverse complement strand
GGGCGTCGAGGTCGCGGCCGAGCCACGCCGAACTCCACGAGGCCGCCACCGCCGCCGCCACGCCGTACGCCAGGGCGAGCGGTGGGTGGGCGAACCAGAAGTGCGGACCCCGCAGCACGAAGACCACCAGCGCACCGGCCACCGCCGCCGCCAGCACGGAGAGCACCAGCGCCAGCAGCGCGGCGCCCAGCGGGCGGATCCGCGCGCGCGCCCGTCGCAGCGCGAACAGCGAGACGCCAGCCGCGGCGAGCGCCACCAGCAAGAGCAGCAGCGGACCGGGCGCGAGGAGTCCCAGGCCGAGCACGTCGAAGAACACCCAGGGTGCCGCGCCGTCCTCGGTGAGGCTCGGCAGCGCAGCCGCTTCGGGGATGAAGCCGACGAGCGCCCCCACCACCCGCGTCAGCACCTCGTCGCTCACCCCCGCGGGCCCGTCGAGCGGCGTGTGGTAGGCGGCGCCGTCCTCGTAGAGCGCCACGTCGAGCCCCGGAACGTGCCCGAGCTCGTCGTAGATGCGGTGGTCGGTCTCCGACGGCACCGCACCCGACTCCACCAGGTCCCGCCCGAGCACCGAGGCGTGCGCCGCGGGCACGGTGCGCGCGTAGGCCAGCAAGAGGGGGCGGGCCGCCGCCGACGCGCGGAACACCACCGGGCGGCCAGCGCGCCCCACGGCGTCGAGGTTGAGGTGGGCGCCCGCGGTCGCCACCCAGGGGTGCGTGAGGGCGGCGTTGGCGCCCGTGAGGCGTTCCTCCTCGCTGCCGTCGAAGGCGAACACCACCGGGTGCACGCCCGGGTGCCTGGCCAGCGCGCGCAAGGCCTCCAGCGCCGCCACCACCGCCACGCCGTTGTCGCTCGCGCCCGGGCTCTCCGCGGCGCTGTCGAAGTGCGCGTCCACCACCAGCGCCTTCGCGCCGGGCGTCGTGCCTTCCACGCGGGCCAGCACCACCGGCGCATCGAAGAGCACGGTGAGGTCGCCGTCCTGCCGGGTGCCCGTGCCGCGGTGCTGCTCGACCGTCGCGCCGTCTTCCGCCGCCCACGCCGCGAGCTGGGCCTGCGCCGTCTGGTGCGCCGCGCTCCCCAGCGGGTGCGGTGCCTGTGCGAGCTGCGCGAGCCGCCCGCGGACGCGCTCCAGCACCTCCGGCGGCAGCGGAGGCGGCGCGCGGTGGGTGAGCGCGTGCACCAGCGACGCCGCGGCCACCAGCGCGAGCACGAACGACGCGAAGTGCTTCACGTCACCTCCGGCGTGACGTCGCGCGGGGTCGCGCCCGCGAGCGTGGCGGCCAGCGCGAGGAAGACGACCGCCGACAGCGCGATGGGCACCGAGGCCCCGGCGAGGTGCGCCAGCGTGGCGCCGGCGAGCGCGGAGAAGGGACTGACGCCCCAGGCGACGGCCAGGTACGGCGTCAGCGCCGCTCCGGTCTCCCCGCGCGCCTCGCGCCAGACGTTCTGCGCCTGCGAGTACACGCCCATGCCGAGGTGGCGCACCACCTCGACCGCGGCGAGGGCCGCGACGCTCAAGGCGCCCTGCCACACCAGCAGCGCCAGCGCCGCGGTGGCCGCGCCTTCCAGCGCCGGGCCCACCACCCAGCCCAGCCGCCCTCGGCGCCAGAGGAGCGGCGCGAGCCCGAGCGCTGCGAGCGCCGCGGCGGTGGCGAGCCCGAGGCCCTGGAGTCCCACGTCGCCGGACAGCGCGACGGCGAGCGTGGTGCCCAGGCGCAGGTGGTAGCCCACGTTCATCGCGCCGTTGGCGAGCAACACCGCGCGACGCGGCGGATCCTTCAGCGCCACCAGGACGCGGGGAGCGGCGGGCGCGGCCGCGGGCCCGAGCCCACCGAGGTCGGCCACGGCAGCGAGGGTGAAGAGCCCGGCGGCGAGGCCGAGGCCGAGCGCGAGCGGCTGACCGAGCCACGCCGCGGCTGCCACCGCGAGCGCCGCCACCACCGCCAGGGCGCCGTCGAGCAGCTCGAGCGCAGGCCGGCCGTGGGCCCCGCGCCGCCGCAGCTCGAAGCCCGCGCCCGCGAGGAAGAAGCCCACTGCGAGCAGCGCGGGTGGGTGCGCCGGTGAGGCCGCGAGGCCACCGAGCGCCAGCGCCGACAGCAGCGCCCCCACGAAGGGCGGAAGCGTGGGCGCTCGCAGCAGCACGAGGAACGCGGCGCCCTCGGCGGCGAGCAGCGCCCCCACCTCCAGTGGCCCGCCGTGCCCCTGCACCACCAAGGCGGGGCCCAGGAGGACCCAGGCCGAGCCGGCCAGGTTCACCAGCGCTGAGGCGGCCCGCGGGCTGCGCACTCAGACGGGCTTCTGCGCGGTGTGCCGCTCGAGGTGCCCCACGAGCTCGAGCAGCTGCTTCAGCGCCACGCGCTCGGGCAGCGTCAGCTCCGGCCGCCAGAGGTCGAGGATGAGCACCACCCTCTGCTGGCGGCTCTCGTTCCACGCCTGGTGGAGGAACGAATCGTCGAAGCCGAGGCACTCGCCTTCGACCCAGGAACGCGTCTCCCCGCCGACCTCGATGCCGCAGCCCGGCGGCACGATGACGCCGACGTGGAAGTTGAGCTTGGCGTTGGTGTTGTCGTGGTGCTTCGGCAGCCGGGCGCCCGGCGAGAGCACCGAGAAGAAGGCCTCGGGGAACGGGAAGAGGTACTCCTCGAGCGAGTCGACGAGCGCGGTGCTCCTGGGGCACAGCACGGTGCCCGGGTTCACCTTCTGGCCGTCCTTGCGCAGGAACAGCGTCGTCCACTGCGTCCGCTGGACGTTGGGGAACTTCTCCTGCCCGTCTTGCTCGAAGCCCGCGTAGTAGTCGGGCAGCGGAGCGCCCTGGGCGCAGGCCGCGAGGAACTCGGCCTTGAGGTCCGCGGCCGCGGCCCGGCAACGCGCCACCACGTCCCGCATCTGGGGCGTGGCGCTGAGGTCGAACCAGGGCGTGGCGGGCAACCCGGGGAAGTGGAACTTCTGCGCCCGCTGCAGCGGCGCCTGGTCGTCGGCGGTCGCCTGGTCGAAGGCGATGGCGACTGCCTTCTCCACCCGGCGCAGCTCGGACGCGCCGTACGTCTTGCGCAGCGGCTCGAGCACCGCCTGCACCATGTCGACGATGGCCGCTTCGCTCAGCTCAAGCGACACGGGCGACCCCGGGGCCGGCCTCGGCGGCCGCGCGCTCGATGCGGCGCGCCGCCAGCTCGGGCGAGAAGGCCGGAGCGAGCGCGAGCAGCCGCTCCTTCTCCGCGAAGACCCACCCGCGCTCCAGCCACTCGGCGATGAGCGCGTCGACCTGCGCCGCGGGCACGCCCTTGCGGGTGACGAAGCGCTCGGTCACCTCGGCGCGGGTGTGGACGTCGGCGAGGTAGAGGTACAGGTCCCGCGCCAGGCCGCGCAGCACCACCGAGGCCGGCTCTCCCGAGCGCCCGTCGTAGAGCCGCAGGAAGTTCCCGCCGTCGAGGTAGGCCATCAGGTGACGGTACTGCGAGGCGCGCGCCCGGCCATAGGCGTCTTCCCACAGCGCGCAGGCCTCGTAGACCGGGTCCCAGTCCGCGAGCGGCGGGGTGAGCTCGTAGCTCAGGTCGAAGAGCGCCAGCCGCTGGTACACCTCGTCCGGCAGGCCGTGCTTGTAGAAGTCGGCGTTGCGGATGTTGGTGATGGGGAACTGCTCGCGCAGCACGTCGGCGGTCGACCCGCGGCCCAGCCAGAAGCGGTTGGGGTTGAGCGGCTCGTAGACGATGGCCGCGGTGAGGATGGTGGTGACCGACTCGTCGACCTCGGCCTGCGTCGCGCCGGGGAAGTGGGTGAGCAGGTTGGCGTTGTTGGTGATGTTGAGCTCGTGGCACGACTTCATCGCCTGCAGGTTCTGGATGACGCTGGTGCCCTTGCCCACGCGCTTCAGGTACTCGGTGCTCAAGCCTTCGATGCCGAACTGCACGTACTTCACGCCCGCGCGCCAGAGCGACAGCACGTCGGCCGGGCTCACGTTGGCGCGCATCTCGTAGAAGAGCGCGAACTCCTTGCCGGTGGCGGCGATGGCCTCGCCGAAGTCGCCCACGCCCTTGGAGCGGATGATGTTGTCGAGGAAGAAGATGGCGCCGTTGCCGTAGCGGTCGGCGAGGTCGCTCATCTCCTGCACCAGCCGCGGCGTCGACTTCTCGCGGTACCCGTTCCACTGCACGTTCAAGTTGCAGAAGTGGCAGGTGGCCTTGGGGTTGCCGGTGCGCTTGGTGCGGTCCCACCAGCAGCCGCGCGAGCCTTCGATGGACAGGAGCCACAGCACGCCGTGCTTCTCGGCGAGCGCCACGTACTCGTCGTAGTGGGGGTACGGCAGCGCGTCCATCTTGGGCACTTCCCACAGCGCCGAGCCGCGCGGCGCCACCTGCGCCGCCTCGCGGGTGAGCACGCCCGGCACCGTGAAGAGCGCGCGCGGCGTGCCCTTGCCCAGCTGCTCGAGCAGCGCCACCAGCGGCTGCTCGCCTTCGCCCTGGATGATGAAGTCGACGAAGGGGTACTCCTTGAGCAGCGACGGGCCGACCTCGGCCGAGACGGTCGAGCCGCCCATCACCACCACCGTCTCCGGCCGCGCCGCCTTCACCCGCTTGGCGAGCGCCAGGTTGGCGAAGAGCTGACCGAAGCTGGTGGTGAGCCCGAGCACGTCAGGGGCCTCGGCCACCACCTCGGCGGCGATGCGGTCGAGCGCCGTCTCCAGCAGCTGCGCGATGACGTCGTGCACGTGAGGCCAGGTGGGCGCCTCGCCGAAGCGCTCCTCGGGGAAGCGCTCGGGGTTGTCGAGCCGCCACGCCTTGCCGCGGCCCTCGGCGGTGGCCGCGAAGTACTCGCGCACCTTCGCCTTGCGCTCCGGGTACACCAGCGGCGCGAAGAACAGCTCGCCCATGTCGTACGCCTCGAGCGAGATGGCGTCGTAGAGCGGGATGCCGAGTTCCATCGCCACCGGCAGGTACTCGTAGCGGCAGTGCACCTGGACCGAGGGCGCCTTCTCGCGGACGAAGGCCGACAGCGCGCCGAGCGCCGCCGAGGGCCGCTCGTAGACCGACCAGGGCAGCGAGGTGAGGGTCAGCTTCATGGCGAACTCCACGTCGTGAGGGGTGCGACCAGGCCGTCGTGCCCCGTGAGGGCGCGTAGCGCGATTCTCTGCGGCGCGCACCGGGGCCCCGTGGCGCTGACACGCGTCGATGTCACAGCGTCCACACCAGCTTGAGCAGGAACGTGTCCTGGTGGGGCCCTTCCCAGAGCGCGCCTTCGAAGAGACCGGGGGCCGGGCTGCCCAGGCGCTCGCCGGTCTGGTCGCGCCGGTAGACGAGGCTGGCCACCGCGCCGGGGCGGATCTCCCAGCGCAGCACCGCCGACAGCCGCAGCTGCGCCTGGTGAAAGTCGAAGTCCGCCGTCGGGTCCTGAGGCGTCAGGTCGACGAAGCGCACCGTGCGCCCGTCGCTGGTGGACACCGAGAAGCGCTCGCCGTAGCGGCCGCGGCTGGTGAGCAGCTGCCCCGAGACCTGCAGCGTGAGCGCGGGGGTGAAGGCCACCGTCTGGCCGAGGGTGAAGGTGAGGATGTCGGGGGACAGCAGGGCCACCGAGACGTCGCTGCCCTCGGTGGTGAGCCAGCGGGGCCCATCGCGCAGCAGATCCAGGTTGGCGGACAGCACCGTCTGGAACGACGGCGACGGGCGCGCGGTGAGCTGGACGAGCCCGCTGCCCCCCAGGGTCTCGGGCACCGGGGCGGACCCGAAGGTGTGCTCCACGTTGGCCTCGGCGAGCACCGAGACGGGGCGCGAGGTGTCGGTGGTCACCGCGCAGGCTGCCGACGCGTAGCTCGGCCGGGCGAAGAGCACCGAGACGCCCTTGAGCTCGCGCTGGTCGCGGCGGTTGGTCTCCAGCGCCAGCGTGCAGTCGAGCTGGGTGAAGTTGCTGAAGGTCGACTTGGCGATGATCGCCGCCAGCTGGCCCTTGGGGCGCCCGGTGCCGTCGGCGGTCCACTTGAGCTCGCCCTTGAAGGCCACCGACGCGCTGAGGAACGGGCCGAAGGCCTCGTCGCGCCGCAGCTCGGGGCGCACGCCCACCACGCGCTCGTTGCGGTACGCCTGATAGCCGAGGTCGTTCATCTCCAGCGTGGGCGAGGTCTCGGCGAACTCCACCGCGGCGCGCCAGGTGCTGCCGCCCAGCTTGCCGCCGCGCGCGTGCGCCCCCAGCCCGGGGACCGAGCGCCCGAGCGTCACCTGTTCCTCGAGGAGCCGCCCCCCGGGTCCGGTGCCGGTGACCTGCGACAGCGCGACCTGCCCCGAGAAGCCCCAGTCGCCGCCGGGCGTGCGGGCGTCGAGGTCGAGCGCGAGCACCTGGGCGTCGAGCGGCGGGCATTCCACGCCGTCCGCGGTGACGCGGGGGCGGCAGCCCTCGAACAGCGCCGACTTGATGGTGCTCTGCACACCCGCGAAGACACCCGGCACCAGCCTGGAGCGCAGGCCGAAGGCGAAGAGGTTGGTGGGCGGCGGGACCTGCGCGGGGAGCCCCCAGGCGGGGCCCAGGTGGAGCGGCCGCCAGGGCGTGAAGCGCACCGTGGGGTCGAGCGGCACCAGCGCGGGGTCTTCCCCCGCCTCCAGCGCGCGCTCCTTCGACGGATCCACCTCGCCGGCCACCAGCACGTCGAGCACGGTGAGCTTCATCTTCTCGCCCACGCCGCCGTTGAGCCGGGCCGCCCCGAGGATGGGGGTGTCGAGGCCCATGCGCCGCGAGTAGAAGATCTGCTGATCTTCCGCGCCTTCGAGCGGCTGCAGCGCATCGAGCCCGTCGGTGAAGAACGGCCGCTTCTCGGGGAAGAAGTACTCCACGTTCGCCAGGTTGAGGACCAGGTCGTCCACCTCGGCGTCGCCGAAGTCGGGGTTGAGCGAGGCCACCAGGGACCAGCTGGAGCCGAGCTGCAGCTTGAGCTCGCCGCCCACGTCCGCGGTGGGCAGGTAGGCCGCGCCGTTCCCCGTCAGGCGCAGGGTGGCGAAGGGGGCCGCGGTGAAGCTCGCCTTGCGGCTGAGCGACTCGAGCCCGGTGAGCCGCGCGAAGCGGGACACCAGCGCGTTCTCGCTGCGGGAGATGGCGACCGTCTCCACCACCTCGTGGGTGCGGGCCACCTCGCGGCGGACGTGGAAGCCCCAGCCCTCGAGCGAGCCTTCGCTGTACTGCAGGAGGTCGAGCGGAATGGCGAATTCCGCGTCCCAGCCTTCGGAGGTGCGCGCCACCGCCGACTGCCACGCGCCGTCCCAGTCGCGGGACTTGAGCGTGTCCTGGCGGATCTTCCCGTCGCCCACCGAACCGCCGGCGTTCACCTCGAAGTACCAGGCGGTGCGCCCGTCGGCGAGCGCGTCCACGTACACGTCGAGCTTGTCCGACTGGGGCACGGCGTCGCGGCGGCCCTTGGTGTCGACGATCTCCTCGGGCGTGCGGTCGGCGCAGTGCACGAAGACGTACAGCGCCTCGTCGTCGAACAGCACGCGCAGCTCGGTCTGCTCCGACGGCGGGCCGCCCGGCACCGGGTAGCTCTGGGTGAAGGCCGAGAAGGGCTCCGCGGCGGCCCACCCCTCGTCGTCGGCCCGCCCGTCGACGACCGGCGCCCGCGCGGTGCGCACCGCCTTCAGCGCCACCGGGCCGGCCTCGCCTCCGTCGGCGGCGCCTTCCGCCGGGGCCGCAGCCAGCCACACCAGCACCAGCGCGGGACTCATGACCGGCTCACGGGCGCCGCGCGGATCAGCGCCGCGGCGTTCGCGGCCACCACCACGAGCGTCACCACCGCCCCACCCAGGAGCAGCAGCGCCGGCCCGCGGAGCTCGGCCTCGGCCCCTCCGGCCAACCCGGCGACGGCCAGCGGCGAGACCCAGCTGGACAGCGGCCCGGCGCTGACGGTGGCCAGCGCCATCGCGGCCGGCGTCGGCCACTCGGTCATGAAGCTGCGAAAGGCGAACACCGAGCCCTGCTGTTGGGTGGGCGTCCGCCGCTGCCACTCGGTGGTCGAAGCCACCGCGCTCACGCCGGCCGCGAAGGCCATGATGAAGCCGGCGAGCCGCATCGCGAACAGGCCGGGCCACAGCGCGAGCGCCACCTGCGCCGTTCCGAAGGTGACGCCGCACGCCGCGTACACCGCGGCCGGCCTGGGCATCGGCACCGCGGAGGCGACCGCCGACGACGCCGCCGCCCCGAAGGCATAGAGCGCGAGCACGCCGCCGAGCACGCGGGCATCGCCCAGGTGCAACGCCACCGGGGCCACCAGCATGTCGAGCAGGCCGATGGACGCGTTGAGCGACGCCGAGAGCATGAGCATCGCCGTCAGCACCCGCTGCGGCCGCACCAGCCCCGCCGCCGAGGCGAGCCCCTGGAAGAACGCCGGCTGCGCCCGATTGGTCACCGAAGGCCACTGGAGCGCCAGCGTCAGCGTGGCCAGCAGGGAGACGCCGAAGGTGGCCGCGTCGAGCGCGAACGGCGCCCATGCCGGGAGGAACCCGACCAGGAAGCCACCGATGAGCGGCCCCACCAGGTCGCCGACCCCGACCGCGAGGCCGAAGAGCGCGTTGCTCGAAGGGAGAATCTCGTCTTCCACCAGCGAAGAGGTGGAACTCTGCAGCGTCACCAGCACCAGCCGGTTGAGCACCGAGCTGGCCGCCTGCACCGCCCAGAAGCCCCAGAGCGAGCCGCGGGCCACCGCCAGGGCGCCGAGCAGCGCGAGCACGAGGAGCGCGAAGTCCGCCCCGAGCAGCATCTGGCGGCGCGGCCGGCGGTCGACGACCTGCCCGAGCCAGGGCGCGAGCACGAGTCCCGGCAAGACCGTGCACAGGAGCGAGACCCCGAAGTCGGCCACCTGCCCCGTGGTCTGGAGGATCCACACGCTGCCGGCGAACGCCGCGACGCGCGAGCCCACGACCGAGACCAGCTGCCCCAGCGAGAGCAGCGCGAAGCGACGACCGGCGGCGGTCTTCGTGAAGCCGAACCAGCTGCTGCGCACCGTTTCCACCGTCGAGCCCGCGCGGCTTGTAGAGGTGACACCTTCGCGCGGCAAGCGGCCGTTCGCTCACTTCGCAGGAAGGAGTCGGCGTGGTTGAACCCGCGAGGTGACACCCGACGCCCCAGCCGGCTTCGAGGTCCCCGCGTCGCCGGGGCAGCGACAGCTCTGGCTGGTGCAGCAGCTCGCGCGCGGCTCGAGCGCCTACCACATGCCCTTCGCGCTGGAGCTCGACGGCGCGCTCGACGTCGGTGCGCTGCGCTCCGCGCTCCAGGCGGTGGTCGACCGGCACGAGGCGCTCCGCACCCGCTTCGTGGAGCGCGACGGCACGCTCTTCCAGGTCATCGACGCCACGCAGACCCTGGCCTTCTCCACCGGCGAGGTGCCGGGCGAAGACGCGCTCCACCGCGAAAGCCTCCGGCTCGCCGAGGCGCCCTTCGACCTCGCTTCCGGGCCACTCCTGCGCTGCCGGCTCCTCCAGCACGCGCCCGGACGCGCGCGGCTGGTGGTCGTCTTCCACCACCTGGTGGCCGACGGCTGGTCGCTCGACGTCTTCGCCTCCGAGCTGGTGGCCGCCTACCGCGCGGCGCTCGCCGGATCCGTCTGGGCGCCCCCCGAGCTGCCGCTGCAGTACGCCGACCTCTCGGAGCACCAGCGCGAGCTGCTCGAGGCCGGCGGCGCCGAGGCCGCGCTGGCGCACTTCCGCACCGTGCTCGCCGGAGCCGAGCCCGCACGAGCGCCGTCACTGCCCGGCTCGGGCGAGCCTGCGGGCCAGGCGCGGGTGCACCGCTTCTCGGTGAGCGCCGACCCGGTGCGCTCGCTCGCGCGCGCCCGCAAGACGACGCCCTTCGCGGTGCTGCTCGCCGCCACCCAGCTCGCCGTGCAGCGCCTCACCGGCGAGGCCGCCCCCTGCGTGGGCACCGTGGCCTCGGGCCGCGACCGGAGCGAGACGCACGGGCTCATCGGCTACTTCGTCAACACCCTGCCCCTGCGCGACGCCGTCGACCCGCGCGCGAGCTTCGCCGCGGTGGTGGACCGCGCCGCGCTCACCGCCCAGCGCGCCTTCGACCACCAGGCGCTGCCCTTCGACACCCTGGTGCAGTCGCTGCCGGTGCCCCGCGACGAGCGCGGGCAGGCGCTCTTCCGGGTGATGCTGGTGCTGAACCCCTCGGTGGCGCCCCCGCTCGAGCTGCCCGGGCTCAGCGCGCGCGGCGCCGAGCTGCCGACGGGCGAGGCGAAGTTCGACCTGGTGCTGTCCTTCAGCGAGGCGGGCGAGGCGCTGCACGCCCACCTGGAATACGACTCCCGCTTCCATCCGCACGGCATCGCCACCCTCGGCGAGGTGCTGACCCAGCTGCTCGAGCACGGCCCCCGCACTCCCGACGTGGAAGCCGCGCGCTGGCTCGCCGCGACGCCCGCCCAGGCCGCGCAGCTCGACGCGCTGGAGCACGGCCCTGCCGAGCCGCTCGACGTCACCGCTTCGGTGGCCTCGAGCATCGAGCGGTGGGTGCGGCAGACGCCCGAGGCGCTCGCGCTGCGCGGTCCGTCGGGGCAGCTCGACTACCGCGAACTCTGGCGGCGCAGCGGGCGGGTGGCCGCGGCGCTGGGGGCTCTCCCGGCCGACGCGGTGGTGGCGGTGTGGGCGCCGCGCTCGGTGGAGACGCTGGTGGCGGTGCTCGGCGTGGTCCGCGCCGGCGGCGCCACCCTGGCCTTCGACCCCGGCCTGCCGCCCGAGCGGGCGCGCAGGCTCGCGGCCGCCGCGGGCGTGAAGGCGGTGGTGGCGAGCGCGGAGCTCGCCGCGCAGGCCCGCACGCTGGAGGTGCCGGTGCTGGACCTCGGCGGCTCCGACGGTGCGCCGCCGCCCACCGCCCCGGGCGGGCAGCGGCTGCTCTACGTGGCCTTCACCTCGGGCTCCACCGGTGAACCCAAGGGCGTGGCGGTGCCGCACGCCGCGGTGCAGCGGCTCCTCGGCGCGCCCAGCTTCGTGGCGCTGGGCAACGACACGCGCATGCTCCACGCCGCGCCGCTGGCCTTCGACGCCTCGACGCTCGAGGTGTGGGGCCCCTGGCTGCACGGCGGCGCGGTGGTGGTGGCCCCGCCGGAGCTGAGCCCGGCCTCGCTCGAAGCCACGCTGCGCGACGGCGCCGTCACCGTGGCGTGGCTGACGTCGGGGCTCTTCCAGACGCTCCTCGACGAGCGCCCGGGCGCCTTCGCGGGGCTGCGCTGGCTCCTCACCGGTGGCGACGTGGTGAGCCCCGCTCACGCGCGCCGGGTGCTGGAGCTGGTGCCTGGCCTGCGACTGGTGAACGGCTACGGCCCCACCGAGTGCACCACCTTCGCCTGCTGCCACGTGGTGGCGGCGCCGGACGAGGTGGCCTCGCCGCTGCCCATCGGGCGCCCCATCAACCGCACGCGGGCGCTCATCCTCGACGACTTCGGCCGCCGTGCTCCGCCGGGCTTCGAAGGCGAGCTCTTCCTCGGCGGCGACGGCCTCGCCCGCGGGTACGTCTCGAGGCCCGACCTCACCGCCGAGCGCTTCGGCCCTGCCCCCGACGGCGGTGGGCGGCTGTACCGCACCGGCGACCGGGCGCGCTTCGACCCCGACCGCGCAGTGCAGTTCCTCGGCCGCCGCGACGCGCAGGTGAAGGTGCGCGGCCACCGCATCGAGCTCGCCGAGGTGGAGGCGCTCGCGCGCGGGCTGACCGGGGTGCGCGACGCGGTGGCCTTCGTGGTGGGCGACGGGGTCGACACCCGGGCGCTGCACGCAGCGCTGGTGCTCTCCCCCGGCGCGGCCTTCGACGAGGCGGCGCTCTCCCGCGCGCTGGGCGAGCGGGCGCCCGCCCACCTCGTGCCCAGCCGCCTCTGGTCGCTGCCCGCGATTCCGCTGGGCGCCACCGGCAAGCCGGACCGCGCCCGCCTCGGCCGGGAGCTCCTCGCCTCCGCGGCGCCCGCGGTGCCGCAGCACTTCGACGCCCCGGAAGCGAAGGTGGTGGCCCAGGTCTTCGAGGAGCTGCTGGGCGGCGGGCCGCTGGGTCCGCACGACGACTTCTTCCTCCGCGGAGGGCACTCGCTGCTCGCCATGCGCGCCACCGCCCGCCTCGAGGAGCGGCTGGGGAAGCCGGTGGCACTCGCCGAGTTCTTCGAGCACCCCACGCCCGAGGGCCTGGCCAGGGCGCTGGCCGAGAAGGGCGCGCTCACCGCCGCCGCCGACTTTCCGCGCGAGGGTCCCTTCCCGCTCTCGCGCGCGCAGCAGCGGCTGTGGTTCCTCCAGCAGCTCGAGCCGGACAGCGCCTTCTACGCCTCGTACGCGGCCTTCCACCTCGAGCGCCGGCTGGACGTCGCCGCGCTGGAGCAGGCGCTGCGGACCCTCGCCGCCCGGCACGAAGGGCTGCGGGTGCGCTTCCAGCTCCTCGAAGGGACGCCGCACCAGGTGCCGGCCGAGCCGGCCTGGCCACTCACCGTCGCACGGGCCGACGACGAAGCGACGCGCACCGCGCTCCTCGAGCGCTTCGCCAACACGCCGTTCGACCTGGAGCGCGACCCGCCGCTGCGCGCACTGTGGGTGGACGAGGGCGACGGCGGCGCGCTCCTGTTCGTGCTCCACCACCTGGTGACCGACGGCGAGTCGCTGCGTCTGTTGCTCGGCGAGCTGGCCGACCTGCTCTCGGGCCGCGCGCTCGAGGCACCGCCCGCGTCCTACCGCGCCTTCGTCGCCCGGGAGGCGGAGGAGGCCAAGGGCGCCGCACACGCGGAGGCCGAGCGCTTCTGGGCCCAGGCGCTCCGCGGGCCCTTGCCGGTGCTCGAGCTGCCCCGCGACTTCGCCCGACCCAAGGTGCTCTCCTCGGCCGGAGCGACGGTGAGCCACCGGCTCGACGGCGAGCTCGTGCGCACGCTCGGCCACCGCGCGGCGAGGGCCGGGGCCACACCCTTCGCCTGGCTCCTCGCGGCGACGGGCGCCTACCTCGGTCGGCTCGCCGGCCAGGACGAGGTGGTGGTGGCCACGCCCGCCACCGCGCGCGCGGGCGCGGCCTTCGCCCGCACGCAGGGCTTCTTCGCCAACACCATCGCCCTGCGCGCCGCGGCCGACCCCGCGCAGCGCTTCGACGCGCTCGCCGGCGCGGCCCACGCCGCACTGCGCGAGGCCCTGCGCCACCAGCAGGTGCCCTTCGACCGCGTCGTCGAGCTCGCGGCGCCCGAGCGCTCCACCGCGCACGCCCCGGTGGCACAGGTGATGCTGAGCGTGGTGGAGCACGGCGCGGCGGAGGCCTCGCTCGCGGGCGTGCGCGCCACTCCGCTCGAGGTGGCGGTGCGCGGCGCGGCCTTCGAGCTGACCCTCATCGTGGACCTCGGCGGCGGGGCGCTCCACGCGGAATACGCCACCGACCTCTTCGAGGCCGACACCGTGGCGCGCTGGCTCCAGGGCTTCGCGGGCTTCCTCGCCGCCGCGCTCGAGGACCCCGCGCGGGCGGTGGGGCAGCTGCCGTTGCTCCCTCCGCAGCAACGCCAGCAGGTGCTGGCCGCGGGCCGGGGCGCCGTGCACCCGGGCGCAGGCC
>JAIBBQ010000181.1 GCA_019694595.1 Myxococcaceae bacterium | reverse complement strand
GGAGCCTCCACCCGCTGAGCCGCCGCCTGCCGAGCCGCCGCCCGCCGAGCCGCCGCCCGCCGAGCCGCCGCCCGCAGAGCCGCCACCTGCGGAGCCACCGCCGCTCCCTGGATCGGGCGGCGCTGCTCCACCACAGGCGAGCAGGGTCGCACACGCGAGCGCGACGAACGGACGGGGCAGCGAAGCCATGTCGAGTGAACCTCCCGTCCACTCGATTGACCCGGCCGCACTGTCTTGGATCCCCACCCGTGATGGGGGGCTAACTGGCCTAGAAGACGATGAAGTTGAACGTGCGAGTGGCTGTCGCCCCCACAGCGTCCGTCACCACCAGGGTGACCGAGGCTCCGCCTGCAGTGGCAGGCGTTCCCTGCCAGGTGCCGGCGTCCGCTGGGTCGGTGATCGAGAACCCCGGCACTGCGGTCCCCGACACGCTCCAACCGTACGGGGGAACGCCTCCGGTCGCGCGCAACCGCACCGTCGTGAGGCGACCCACCTTGGCGTCGTTGAGTCCTCGGGTGAGCATGGTGAGTCCACCGTCCGGGGTCACCACGTCGACCGCGTAGGACCGGGTCACGAACTGTCCGGGAGTCGGTGCTTCGGCGACGTTGGCGGAGAACGTGTAGGCCCCCGGGGTCGATGGCGTCCCGATGACCCGCGGAGGCGTCGTGCTCAGGCCCATCCCCGGCGGCAGCTGCCCCGAGGCGAAGGTGATGGAGTAGGGCGCCGTGCCTCCGAAGACGTCGAGCGGCTCGAAGTACTGCTGCCCGACGATCGCATCAGGCAAATGGGCCGGCGACAGCACCCGGAGCAGCGGCGCGACGGCGAGCGAGGTCGCGACCTCGATCGTCTTCGGAGGACTGTCGCTGTCCTTGGCTTGCACCGAGAACGGGAACGTTCCGGCAGGGAGGGCGCTGGAGCTGAGCAGGCCGGTCGCTGCGAGGGTCACTCCCGCCGGCAAGGCGCTCCCTGGCGCCAGCGAGAACACCACCGGAGAGACGCCGCCGACCGTGGTGAAGGTGTCGCTGTAGCCGCGCGTCTCGACCCCGGGCACCGGCGTACTCTTCGTGAAACGGAACCCGGCGTCGGACATCGCGCCGGCATCTCCGGCATCTGCGCCGCCATCTCCCGCGTCCGCCCCGCCGTCGATGCCGGCATCCACTCCGGAATCCGCGCCGGCATCGGGCCCGGCGTCCTGTGCCACCGTGACGCAGAGCGCGGGGTCGACACCTCCACAGTCGGGGATGCAGCGGCCCGCCGAGACCAGGCAGGTCGAGCCTGCAGCGCATTCGCCTCCGGGGCCGCAGGGCGCAAAGCGGCCGAGGTCGGGGGCGAAGGAGCAGCCCCCACCGAGGCTCAGCAGCGCGACCCAGAAACCGAGGCGGCGCATCACCAGCTCCACACCAGGCCCGCCGCGCCGAGGGCGAGCGCCACGCCGCTGCCGAAGGCCGCTCCGGTGGAGGCGGTGGCCAGCGTCCGGCCTTGGGAGAGCTGCTGTTCGAGACATCCGCGGTAGGCGGCCCCCGTCGTGCCGCAGCCGCCGTCGCCCGACGACAGCCGCTGCTCGGTGGCGCGCGCCTGAAGGCCCGTTCCCAGGGCGACGCCGCCGCCGACGATGGCTGCTCCGACCAGGGCCAGCGCCGCCCAGCGCACCCAGCGCGGAGGCCCCTGGCGGACGGCTCGGTCCGGCCCTTCCAGGAGCAATGCCTGGGCGAGGGCTGCCCAGGCAGGCTCTCGCTCGCCCGTCGGTCCCTGGACCTCGAGGCGCTTGCCCGACTGGAGATCGAAGAGCGAGCCCGACGCGAGCAGCACGCCGCCTGCCCGGATCAGCTGGGCTCTCATCAGCCAGCGCACGCCGAGGCCCGTCGCCAGGCACGCGTCGTCGCGGCACTGGTCCTCGGCTGCGCGCTGCTCGGAGTCGTCCGGGTGAACGCAGGCCCCCAGCGCGGTCTCGGCGGCGTCGCGCAGCTCGCGCTCCGCCCGGCGGGCCTCTTCCAGCGAGACGCCCACCGTCTCGGGCGGCAGCACGGCGGTGGTCGCCGGAGGGCACTGCGCGAGGACCGCGGCGAGAACGAGCCACACGAGCGGGTGCTCTCAGGGAACGCGGGGAGACGCCGATCGGCTGCGGAGCTGCTCGGCGACCGACGGCGCCACCGGCACGTCGCCGCTGCTGGAAACGAAGCCCTGGTAGAAGCGCGGCCCGTAGGCCTCCGCGAACAAGCGCTGGCGGAAGATCGCGTCGGTCGCTCCCTTGGCGGCCCGGGCCAGCGACGAGAAGGTCAGCGTCGACGCGTCGACGAATTCGCCCGGCCTGGGAGACAGGCGTGCCTCCTGCGCCTCGGTCCGCAGCCAGGTGGTCCTGGTGCCGGGGAAGGCGATCAGCAGCGGCGTACCCGCTTCCTTGTTGAACTCCACCACCCGGACCCCGAGCTCGTCCTCGAGCCAGTAGTGGCCCGAGAGGCTCCTCGGCAGCAGCAGGTGGGCGCTCGTCGAAGGCAACGTCACGTCGACCAGCGGCACGGTCCGGTCGAGCGCGGCCGGGTGAACGCTCACGTTCACGCGCTGCCGCGGGTCGGTCACCTGCGCGTTGGCGGCCGCCACGAAGGCGGCGAGCTCCGAGTATTCGACGCGACCGTCGGCGTTGACGTCTGCCGCGCCGGAGAGCGCCGAGCGCACCTGGTGCGAGAACACGCCCGAGCCGATGGCCTGCCACTCGTGGCTCTCCTGCTCGCTGGTGGTGGAGACGATCGCGCCCACGTTGGGGTGGCGCTCGAGCGAGTGGTCGGCGAGGTGCGCGGCCACGGCCTCGGTGGCCGGTGCCGACGCGGGGAGCTGGACCCCGCGTGCGTTGACGAAGAAATAGGAGTCACACGCGTCGACGATGACGTGCAGCCACGTGGCCTTCGAGCGGCCGACGATCTGCTCGAAGAACTCGTCGCGGGTCAGCTCACCGTCGACGAGCTGGATGGTCCCATCGCCCGCCGCGGTCCTGCGGCCGTGGCCGCTGAAGACGAAGTACAGCGTGCTGTCGGTGCCCTGGGCGCGGTCGGCCTCGGCTGCGGCGTTGAGCGCCTCGAAGGCCCGGAGGAGCTCGACCTTGGTGGGAGGCCGCGCCTTCGAGGCCAGGCCCGGGTAGAGCTTCTGCGACGCTTGGTCGAGCACGGTGAGGAGCCGGGCGTCCGTGGTGCGCGCTGAGAAGAGCTCGTAGTACCGGGCGGCGTCGTCGTCGGCGAAGCGCAGGTCGGCGACCTTGGGGTCGAGGCTCTGGTTGTTGCCCACGACGAGGGCGTAGCTCTTCGCCTGTGGGCTCGCTCCGGCGAGCGCGAGCAGCAGCAGCGGCAGCACGCCGCTCACGGTAGCACGCGCGGCGCCGGGCCCGGTTCGTCGGGTTCCACCACGAACGACCGGCGCACCCGAACGTCTCCGCTCGCAGGATCGGTGAAGGTGGCCTCGAAGCGCAGGGGGGCCGTGAGCCACCCGTCGATCGGCGTGGAGAAGGGGAGGGGCAACTCGTTGCCGGGCGCGAAGGCGACGTGCTTGGCGGGGTCGATCAACACCAGTGCGCCGTCGGCGCTGACCACGCCCAGCGAGGTCGAGCTCGGGGCGCTGTAGGCGAGCTGCAGCACGTCGCCCGGGCGGCACCGCACGGCTCGGTCTTCACCCGCGGTCGAGACCACCGCGCCCTCGCGGACGCAGTACGCCTTGAGGGTGTAGCCGTCGGTCCCGGCGCCCTTGGGCTGGAACTCCGGTGGCCGCCCCTGGGTGGCCACCACCGCGACCGCGAGAGCGGCCGAGACCGCCGCGCCGGCCGCGACCCACCGTGGCCACGCCCGGGCCGCCGGTGCGGGGCTTGGGCCGGGGCTGCCGACCCGGGCGAACAGCTCCGACTGCAGCTGGGTCAGCCGCTCGGGGGAGAAGCCCTGGTCCAGCCGCTGCTCGACCGCGGCCAGTCGGTCGTACCGCGCCTTGCAGCTGGCGCAGCCTTCGAGGTGGGCGCGGAGCGCGGTCGCGAGCGCGGGCTCCAGGCCGTCGACGAACTGCCGGTCCATCGCCTCGATGGCCTGGGCGCAGTTCACGAGGCGACCTCCCGCGTGATGGTCCACCCCTTCACGGTGCCGCCTTCGAGGTACCCGTGCGCCTTGAGCAGCCCCAGGAGCTGGACCTTGAGGTCGCGCTCCTTGCGGCGCAGCTGGATGCGCGTGAGGCCGAGCGCCTGCGCGGCGGCCTCCTGCGACAGGTGCTCGACGAAGCGCGCGTCGTAGACGCTGCGGAGCTCGTCGCTCAGGCCGGCGCGGAACTGGGCGAGGATCGCGTCGAGTTCGCCGTTCTCGACCACCACGTCGGGGCCGGCCGCGTCGTCGGGCAGCACTGCGAGCTCCGCGTCGTCGTGGTCGCCTTCGCGGCGCCCCTTCCGCGCCGTCTCGAGCGCGACGTTGCGGGCGATGCCCATCAGGAACCCTTCGAAAGGCCTGACCCCGTCGAAGGACTCACGGGCTTTCGGGGCAAAGGCGCGCGTGAAGACCTCCAGCACGGCCGACTCCAGGTCGGCCGCCGACGGAAAGAGCTTCGCGCCCGTCATGCGGTGGGCGTGACGCAGTCTCGCGGCCACTGCGTTGGCGTGTGCCTGGAACAAGGCGGCCAGCACCTCCTGACGCCCTTCCTTGAACGCCTTCAGGCGCTCGGTGTCCCACACCGGTGGCGCGGTGAAGCCGGCACCCATGCGGGTGCACCTATCATGTTTGCCGCGGCCTCACGGGCTGGATCCCGCCGGCGCGATTTCACGGAGCGGAACGGCCACCGGGCCGGAAACTTCAGGGGCGTCAGGGCGCTGTTATAAGTCGAGGCGTCTTTCTCCCCTGAGGACGCCATGATCTTCGGCCGCGACGATTCCCCCAAGCCCGCTGGCGAGCGCCCCGTGTTCCCGCTGCTTCCGCTGCGCGACATCGTGGTGTTCCCCCACATGGTGGTGCCGCTGTCGGTGGGCCGCAAGGCGTCGATCGCCGCGCTGAAGGCCGCCGCGGAGCGCCGCGAGGCCTCGCTCAAGGCGGGCGGCGACGAGAAGGCGCTCATCGTGGTGGCGGCGCAGAAGCGCGCCAAGGTGCAGGAGCCGGGGCCCGACGACATCTTCGCCACCGGCACGCTGGCCCAGATCATCCAGCTGGTGCCGCTGCCCGACGGCACGCTCAAGGTGCTGGTCGAAGGGCTCAAGCGCGTCCAGCTCTCGGCCGTCACGCTCACCGAGTCGCACGCCATCGTCGAGGTGGACGACCTGGTCGACCCGACGCCCAAGGGCGTGGAGATCGAGGCCCTGGTGCGCGCGGTGCAGGCCGCCTTCAAGGCCTGGGTGGAGCTCAACAAGCGGGTGCCGCCCGAGCTGCAGACGCAGATCTCGGCGCTCGACGAGCCTTCGCGCCTGGCGGACACCATCTGCGCGCACCTCGCGCTCAAGCTCGAGCCGCGGCAGGAGCTGCTCGAGATTCCTTCCGCGGTGGCGCGGCTGGAGAAGCTCTACGAGCTCATCCAGCACGAGGTGGAGATCCTCAAGGTCGAGCGGAAGATCCGCACCCGGGTCAAGAAGCAGATGGAGCGCTCGCAGAAGGAGTCGTACCTCAACGAGCAGATGCAGGCGATCCAGCGGGAGCTCGGCGACAAGGAGAGCGACGCCGGCAAGAGCGACCTCCAGGAGATCGAGGACAAGCTCAAGACCAAGAAGATGTCGAAGGAGGCCACGCTGCGGGTCAAGAAGGAGCTCAAGAAGCTCCGCTTGATGGGCCCGATGAGCGCCGAGGCCACCGTGGTGCGCAACTACATCGACACCGTGCTGTCGCTGCCCTGGTACGACGAGACGAAGGATCGCATCGACCTCGCCGAGGCGGAGAAGGTGCTCGACGAGGACCACTTCGGCCTCAAGAAGGCGAAGGAGCGCATCCTCGAGTACCTGGCGGTGCAGGCGCTCCTCACCAAGCTCAAGGGGCCGATCCTCTGCCTGGTGGGGCCGCCGGGCGTGGGCAAGACCTCGCTCGCCAAGTCGATCGCCCGCGCGCTGGGCCGCAAGTTCGTGCGCCTGAGCCTGGGCGGCGTGCGCGACGAGGCCGAGATCCGCGGCCACCGCCGCACGTACATCGGTGCCATGCCGGGCAAGGTGCTGCAGTCGCTCAAGAAGGCGGAGTCGAACAACCCGGTGATGCTGCTGGACGAGATCGACAAGATGTCGACCGACTTCCGGGGCGACCCGTCGGCGGCGCTGCTCGAGGTGCTCGACCCGGAGCAGAACGCGACCTTCAACGATCACTACCTGGACCTCGACTACGACCTGTCGAACGTCATGTTCATCTGCACGGCCAACCAGATGCACGGCATCCCCGGCCCGCTGCAGGACCGCATGGAGGTCATCCGCATCGCCGGGTACACCGAGCCGGAGAAGATGGCGATCGCCCGGCGCTACCTGATCCCCAAGCAGCGCGAGGCCAACGGCCTGGCCGACGTGCCGGTGACCATCACCAGCAAGGCCGTGCGCACGGTGATCAACCGCTACACGCGCGAGGCGGGCGTGCGCGGGCTCGAGCGCGAGATGGCGTCGATCTTCCGCAAGACGGCGCGCGACGTGGTGAAGAACGGCAAGCGGGAGATCAAGGTCGACCGCAAGAAGGCGATGCGCCTGCTCGGCGTGCCGCGCTTCAAGCACGGGGTGAAGGAGCACGAGGACCAGGTGGGCATCGTCACCGGCCTGGCGGTGATGGACACCGGCGGCGACACGCTCACCACCGAGGCCACGGTGATGCCGGGGAAGGGCGGGCTCATCATCACCGGCAAGCTGGGCGACGTGATGAAGGAGTCGGCGCAGGCGGCGATGAGCTTCGTGCGCTCGCGCATGCGCCGCTTCGGCATCGACGAGAAGCTGGTGGAGACCAGCGACATCCACGTGCACGTGCCGGAAGGTGCGATTCCCAAGGACGGGCCGTCGGCGGGCATCACCATCGTCACCGCCATCGTGTCCGCGCTGACCAAGATCCCCGTGCGGCGCGACGTGGCGATGACCGGCGAGGTGACCCTGCGCGGGCGGGTGCTGCCCATCGGGGGCCTCAAGGAGAAGGTGCTCGCCGCCCACCGCGCGGGCATGACCACCGTCCTCTTCCCGGAAGAGAACCGCAAGGACCTCCGCGAGATCCCCAAGAAGGTGCGCGACTCCATGCGGCTGGTGCCGGTGGAGCAGGTCGACGACGTGCTGCGCGAGGCGCTGGTGCTGGCGAAGCCGGAAGAGTTCATCCGCCTCCCGGGCACCAGCGGCACCAGCGCGCCGGTGGTGTAGGCCACGCCGGTGGCGCGCGGGACCTGGGTGGGAGCGATCGCGGCCTTCATGATGTCGGGCCGCCGCGACACCGTGGGTGGGCCGGGCATCGAGTGTCTCACCCACGGCGACTGCGCGAAATCGCTGCGCTGCTTCGCGGTGCCACGCGACGCCCCCTTCGTGACCGCCGGCAAGTGCCGGGAGCCCTGCGTCGACGACCTGCAGTGCGAGCGCGGGGTGCGCTGTGTCGCCGCCCGGGAGCGGTCGGGGCAGCTGGTGCCGGCGCTCGACGGGGGCCTGGGGGCCTGCGCGGGCCGCTGACGCGGCTGGCCGTTGCTCATCGGCGCCCGGTGGTCGATGCTCCACGCCGATGGAGCGCCTGGCCCCCGGCTTCTTGATCGCCATGCCCCAGCTCGGCGACCCGAACTTCCAGCGCTCGGTGGTGTTGATGATCGAGCACTCGGCGAAGGGGTCCATGGGGCTGGTGGTGAACCGCGCCTCGCCGCTCACCCTGGCCGAGGTGGCCGACGGGCAGAAGCTCGACCTGTCCATCGGGCGGCGCACCGACGCGGTGTACCTCGGGGGGCCGGTCGAGCCGTACCGGGGCTTCGTGCTCCACGACGACGCGGAGGTGGAAGAGCGGGTGAGCGTGCTCCCGGGGCTCTACCTCTCGGTGACCAACGACGCGCTCAAGCCCTTGCTGGCGTCGGGGGACACGCGGCTGCGCTTCTGCCTGGGGTACGCGGGGTGGGGGCCCAGCCAGGTCGAGAAGGAGCTCGAGGAAGGCTCGTGGCTCTTCACCGAGGCGAACGCGCAGGCGATCCTCGAGCTGCCCGCCGAGGAGCTCTGGGCCCAGACGCTCAAGGGCATGGGGGTGGACCCCGCGATGCTCATGATCAGCAAAGGACTGAACTGAATGCTCGACCCCACGACCATCGCCCGCCGCATCGAGGCAGCCCTTCCGGGGGCGCAAGTGACGGTGCGCGATCTCACCGGTACCGGCGACCACTTCGAGGCCCAGGTGGTGAGCGCGGCCTTCCAGGGCAAGTCGATGGTCGAGCAGCACCAGACCGTCTACGCCCCGCTCAAGGACGTGCTGGCCACCGGCGAGCTCCACGCGCTGGCGCTCAAGACGTATACGCCCGAGCAATGGGACCGCCGGGCCGCTAAGAAGGCGCCATGACCCCCGAGCTCAAGGCGCGATTCGACCAGGAGATCCGCGAGAACCCCATCGTCGTGTACATGAAGGGCAACGCCCTCTTCCCCCGGTGCGGCTTCTCGGGGCTGGCGGTGGAGCTGCTCAAGCCCTTCGGCAAGCTCTACACCGTCGACGTGCTCGCCGAGCCCGAGGTGCGCGACGGCATCAAGGAGTACTCCAGCTGGCCGACGATTCCCCAGGTCTACATTCACGGGAAGTTCGTGGGCGGCAGCGACATCGTGCGCGAGCTCGCCCAGAACGGGGAACTCGAGGCGCTGGTGAAGGCCGGCAAGCAGGGCTGAGCGCTCGACATGGCCGAGAGCGACGCCGAGAAGCTGCAGCGCATCGTCGAGGCGCGGATGAAGCTCCGCGACCGGCACCTGAAGCGCATCGAGAGCTCTCCCGCGCGCAGCGACCCCAACCCGCTGGGCAGCGGCGAGCGGAACCGGCACGGCATGCCCAGGCTCCCGCCAGGCCAGCACCTCACCAAGTCGTGGCCGGTGCTCGATCTCGGGGTGAAGCCCGAGGTGTCGACCAGCGCCTGGCGGCTCACGGTGGACGGTGCGGTCGACGCTCCGGTGACGCTCGACTGGGCGGCCTTCCAGGCGCTGCCGCAGGTGAAGGACGACAGCGACTTCCACTGCGTGACCACCTGGAGCCTGATGGACTCCACCTGGACCGGGGTGCCGGTCTCCACCGTGCTCGCGCTGGCGCAGCCCAAGGCCGAGGCCACGCACCTGATGACCTACGCGGCCGACGGGTACACCACCAACCTGCCGATCGAAGAGGCGCTCAAGGACGACGTGCTCCTGGTGCACGCGTGGAACGGCCAGCCGCTCACCAAGGAGCACGGCGGCCCGGTGCGGATGATCACGCCCCAGCTGTACGCGTGGAAGGGCGCCAAGTGGATCAACCGCATCGAGCTGCTGACCAAGGACCGGCCGGGTTTCTGGGAAGTCCGCGGCTACAGCATGACCGCTCACCCCTGGCGCGATGACCGCTACAGCTGACGCCGCCGCGCCGGGCCCGTCGCCCACCGGCGCGTGGGAACGGTTCCGCCACTTCCGGGAGAAGAACCACCTGGCCTTCGAGGTGGCGTTCTTCTTCGCGGGCTTCCTCTTCGACTACCTGCTGCTGCACCGCATCGACTCCCGGCCGCTGCTGATTCACCAGGGCAGCTACCTGGTGCTGCTGTCGGTGCTGCTCATGGTGGACCACCGGTTCCACACCTTGAAGGCGGAGCCGATCGGCTTCTGGGGCCGGGTGCTGTCCTTCCGCCACTGGGTGATTCACTTCTTCCTGGGCACGCTGCTCAACGCGTTCCTGATCTTCTATTTCAAGGCCTCCAGCGGGTTCTTCTCGTTCCTCTTCATCGTCGCGCTGGCGGTGGTGCTGGTGGTGAACGAGCTGCCGCGCTTCCGGGAGCTGGGGCCGGTGCTGCGGGTCGGCCTGTGGTCGTTCGCGGTGACGTCGTACCTGGCGTACCTGATCCCCGTGCTGTGGGGCGCCCTGCACCCGTCGCAGTACCTGGCGGCGGTGGTGGTCGGTGCCGCGGCGACGGTGGGCCTGTGGCGCCTGTTCCGCCGCTTCACCCACGACGACGGGTGGAGCTTCGCGCGCGCCGCCGCTCCGGGCCTCGCGGTGCAGCTGCTCCTGCTGCTGCTCTACGTGCTCAAGGTGGTGCCGCCGGTGCCGCTGAACCTCCGGTACATCGGCATCTTCCAGGAAGTGACGCGGGTGAAGGAAGGCGACCGGGCGGGCCAGTACGCCCTGGGCTACGCGCTGCCCGCGTCGATGCTGCCGCGGGTCTTCGAGTTCGACGGCTCGGAGCTCTTCGCCCGCCCCGACGACAAGGCCTGGGCCTTCGTCGAGCTCTTCGCGCCCGAAGGCTTCCACGATCAGATCGCGTTCGCCTGGGAGTTCGACGACCCCAAGAAGGGGTGGGTGGAGGTCGGCGCGCCGTACACCACCACGCTGGGCAGCGGCCGGGAGCAGGGGTTCCGCACGTTCGGGAACCGCACCATCGCCCGCACCGGCGACTACCGCGTCAAGGTGCTCACCAGCGACGGCCGGGAGATCGGCCGCAAGTCGTTCACCGTGGTGCGCGACGAGTCGCAGGGGCCGCGGGTGCTGGAGCAGCTCTACCGCTGAGGGTCTGCGCCGTCGCTGGACAGCGGCAGCCGCACCGTGAAGCGCGCGCCTCCGCCCGGCTCGTTGCCGCCTTCGAGCGTGCCGCCGTAGCGGGCGACCAGCTCGCGCGAGAGCGAGAGGCCGAGGCCGGTGCCCTTGCCGGCGGGCTTGGTGGTGAAGAACGGCTCGAAGAGGTGTGCCACCACCTCGGGCGTGAGGCCGACACCGTTGTCGACCACGCACAGGCGCAGCCGGTGGCCTTCGATGGCCACCTCGATGCGCACGCGGCCCTGATCGCCCTTGGCCTCGATGGCGTCGGCGGCGTTCGCGATCAGGTTGAGGAGCACCTGGGCGAGCCGCCGCTGGTGCACCTGCACCTCGGGCAGCGACGCGGGGGCCACCACCGTGAGCGCTCCGGGCCAGGGCAGCCGCACGCGCGACATGCGCACCGCTTCGTCGATGAAGGCGTGCGGCGAGGTCGCCGTGGGCGGATCGCGCTCCACCCGGGCGAAGTGCTTCAGGTCGGCCACCAGGTGCTGGATGCGCTCCAGCCCTTCCCGGGTGTCGACCACGAGCTGGGCGCGCTCCTCGCCACTCAGCGGATCCTGGCGGGCGAGCGCCTCGAAGTTGGAGCTGACGAAGGCCAGGGGGTTGGCGATCTCGTGGGCGGCGCCGGCGGCGAGGCGGCCGATGGCGACGAGGCGCTGCTCGCCGGTGGAGCTGCGCTGCGCGTCGTGGAGCGCCTCCAGGTCCTTCACCCGGGTCTGCGCGGTCTCGAGCCGCTGCTCGAGCTGGGCGGCGCCGAGGAGCCAGGCCGCACCCAGCAGCACGACGAGCATCGCCGCGTGCAGCAGGAGCGCTGCCGTGGCTGCGCCGTCGAAGGCGAGGAACTCGAGCAGGGTCGCGAAGAGCTCGGTGACCGCGAGCCCCAGCACCACCGCCCGCGAGGTCGGCGGGGCGCGCTCAGCCACGGGCGAGCAGCGGGCGCATCCACGCCTCGATGGCATCGGGGTGGGAAGGAATCGCCCGGGACAGGTTGCGGTGGCCTCGCGTGGTCACCACCACGTCGTCCTCGGTGCGCACGCCGATGCCGCGCAGCGCCGCGGGCACGGTGAGATCGTCGGGCTGGAAGTAGAGCCCGGGCTCCACGGTGAGCACCATGCCCGGCCGGAGCGGGCCGTGCCGGTAGACTTCCTGGCGGGCCTGCGCGCAGTCGTGCACGTCGAGCCCCAGCATGTGGCTGACGTTGTGG
The DNA here is from genome assembly GCA_019694595.1 of Myxococcaceae bacterium. Lineage (GTDB taxonomy): Bacteria > Myxococcota > Myxococcia > Myxococcales > Myxococcaceae > JAIBBQ01. The sequence continues at coordinate 1,667 of JAIBBQ010000181.1, read as the reverse complement.
AGCGTGTAGCGCTTCTGCAGGGTGCGGTCGTCGCGCAGCACCTCGGAAAGCGGCCCCTCGAGCACCCCGAGGTCGATGAGCCCCTGGGCGAGCACCGCCTGGGCGGCGCGGTTGGGGGCCATGAAGTCGTTGCCGGGCTTCACCTGCGCCAGCGCCGCCTGCTGCGCCTGCCACACCAGCAGCGCGACCGTGCGCTGGGCCCTGGTGTGGCGACCGCTCACCGGCACGGTGCGGGTGATGTCTGCGGTGTAGAGCGCCTTGCCTTCCACGCCGGCGTCGAGGAGCAAGAGCTCGCCCCGGCGCAGCGGCCCGTCGTTGCGCGACCAGTGCAGGGTGCAGGCGTGCGCTCCGGCGGCGGCGATGATGCCGTAGCCGACGTCGTTGCCTTCGACCCGGGCGCGCAGCGCGAAGTGACCTTCGACCTCGCGCTCGCTGGTGCCCCGGGCGAGCACGCGGATCACGTCTTCGAAGCCGCGGCGGGTGGAGTCGATCGCCTTCTGCAGCTCGCGCAGCTCCGCGGCGTCCTTGATGAGGCGCAGTTCCGACAGCGCGCTGGCGAGGTCCTTGTCGGCGTCGGGCCTGGGCGCAAGGAGCGCATCGGTGGCCGCGGACAGCCCGCGCAGCACCCGCACCCGCCGGTGCCGCGCGAGCGCCGCGGGCAGGGCCGAGAGCGGGTGCGCCTGGTCGACCGCGAAGCGGGCCCGGCTCTGCTCGACGCCCAGGCGCGGGCCGACCCACAGCTCGCCCTTCTGGCGGTCGGTGAAGAAGGTGTCGTCGGAGCGGCCCGGGTTGGGCTCGACGAAGAGGTGGGCCTCGTGGCCCTGGCCGCGAGGCACCAGCACCAGCACGCAGTCGGGCTCGTGGCAACCGGTCAGGTAGACGAAGTCGCTCCCGGGCCGGAAGCGGAAGTGGGTGTCGTTGGCGCGCACCTTCTCGTGCCCGGTGGGAATGACCAGGGCTTCGCCGGGGAACTGGCGAGAGAGGGCCCGCCGCCGCGCGGCGTGGGCCTTGGCGCTCGGCACCGCGGCAGGCAGCGTGCGCGCGCGCTCCTTCCAGCCTCCGCGCATGAAGCGGCGAAAGGCGTCGGGCACGTCCGTGGTGGGAGCGGGGGGCTTGCCGTCGAGGAGCTGGGTCACGGGGAACGTGAGCAGGCCACCAAGTGGCCAGGATCTCAAGCCGGGAAGGGCCCCAGGGCGGCCAGGAGCGCCGGTACCGCGACCTCGACGCGCAGCGGCCGTTCCCCGAGGCTGGCGACGGTGAAGCCCTGGGCCGCGAGGAGCTCGAGCTCGAAGGGCACCCACCCGCCTTCGGGGCCGATGGCGAGCACCGCCCGCTCGGCGCCGCGGCGGGGGGTCCACGGCGTGGGCCCGGGGTGGGCGACGCGGCGGCAGGTGGCCTGAGCACAGAAGGCGGGCAGCTCGTCTTCCACGAAGGGGCGGAAGCGCTCGCGCACCAGCACCTCGGGGGCGCGGGTGTCGCGGGCCTGCTCGAGACCGAGGTCGAGGAGCGCGGCCACCTCGGCGAGCACCGGGCTCTGGAAGTAGCTCTTGTCGACCTTGGCGGCGTTGAGCAGCACCACCCGATCGACCCCCAGCGAGGCCACCGCCGGGAGCACCTTCTTGAGCGCCTTGGGCCGGGGCAGCGCGAGGAGCAGGTCCACGCCTGGC
>JAIBBQ010000015.1 GCA_019694595.1 Myxococcaceae bacterium | reverse complement strand
TCGAGCGAGATCACCCCCGAGGCGCGCTACGCGTCGCGGCGCGAGTGGCTCAAGAACGCCGCGTCCTACGCCGGGGGCTCCCTGGTGCTGGGCGCCGGCACCTGGTGGATGGCCGGGGGCTTCAAGAAGCCGCGCGCGCCTCGGCCCGAGCCCACCGCCTTCTCGCTCGCGGGCGACGGCGGCACCAAGGTGGGCGCGATGGGCGACCTCGTCGTCGCCAAGCGCGACGAGTACCTGGTGAACGAGGACCTGACGACGTTCGACGACGTCACCACCTACAACAACTATTACGAGCTCGGCCTCTCGAAGGAAGCGCCGGCCGAGAACGCCTCGTCGCTCAAGACCCGCCCGTGGACGGTGGAGGTCGGCGGCCTGGTGCACAAGCCGCTGACCTTCGGCATCGACGACCTGCTCTCGCTCTTCCCGCTCGAGCAGCGCGTGTACCGCTTCCGCTGCGTCGAGGCGTGGTCGATGGTCATTCCCTGGGTCGGCTTCCCCTTGAAGGCGCTGCTCGACCGCGTGGAGCCGATGGGCTCGGCGAAGTACGTCGCCTTCACCACGCTGCTCGACCCCGAGCGGCTGCCCGGGCAGAAGCGCTCGGTGCTCGACTGGCCCTACGTCGAAGGGCTGCGGCTCGACGAGGCGCTGCACCCGCTGACGCTGCTGGCGGTGGGGCTCTACGGCAAGACGCTGCTCGGCCAGAACGGCGCGCCGCTGCGACTGGTGGTGCCCTGGAAGTACGGCTTCAAGGGCATCAAGAGCATCGTGAAGGTGGAGCTCACCGACGTGAAGCCGCCCACCACCTGGGCGCAGGCCGGCCCGAGCGAGTACGGCTTCTACGCCAACGTGAACCCCGCGGTGCCGCACCCCCGCTGGAGCCAGGCCACCGAGCGGCGCATCGGCGAGCTCGGCCGCCGGCCCACGCTGCCCTTCAACGGGTACGCCGACCAGGTCGCCTCGCTCTACGCGGGGCTCGACCCTTCCACCCTGTACTGAGGCCGTGACGGAACGGGCCGCCTGCCCCCAAACGGGGCGGTGACCCTCCGGGCGGGTGCACCTGGTCACGCACCGGGCTCACCCGGTCGGGGGGGAATTGCTGCCACGCGCGACGCTGGCGTAGCGGGTGGCGTTCGGCCGTTCTTCGACCCAGGAGTGAAGCCCATGATCCGCCGCACGCTGACCCTCGCCGCGCTCTGCCTGCTCGCCGCCTGCGGTGCGCCCACCCCGGAAGAGATCGCCAAGGCCACCGCCACCGACGTGCAGGACCTGGTGCGGGAGTCCATCACCACCGCGCGGCGGGTGAACACCATGCAGTGGTACGCGGACCTGTACGGCTCGCTCGCCAAGGCCCAGGGCAACACGCCGGGCACCAAGCCGGAGATCCCCGACGCCTCGACCACCGACGACAGCTTCACCGACTACAAGACGCTCATCGGCCGCATCTTCACCGAGGCCAACGTCGTCGAGCGCCCGGCCGGCGCGGTCATCTTCAAGGTGAAGGGCGTGGACCTGTGCACCCCGCTGCGCGGCAGCGGCACCGCGAGCCAGTCGTGCATCGACGAGTTCGACAAGCTGCAGTTCGCGGTGCGCGCGTCGGGCCAGACCGACCTCGCGCTCCTGGTGGGGCCGTCGCGCATCGAGGCGCTCACGGTGCAGATCCGCACCAAGCAGAGCCTCACCGTGGGGGTGAACCTCGCGCAGGCGCAGCAGGCCATCGCGTTCATCGACTCGGTGGAGAAGAACTTCCTCAACGGCATCACCATCGCCGGGGCGGGCGCGCTCGAGCTCAAGCTGCAGAAGAACGCCGACCTCGACTTCACCTGGAGTGCCAGCGTGCTGAGCGACGCCTCGGTCACCGTGACCGACCGCGACGGCATCGCGCGCAAGTTCAGCTCGGCGGCGAAGCCGTGGCTCTCGGTGCGCATGGAGTCGGGCCAGGCACGCCTGACTGCCACCGCCAACGTGGGCCAGACCGGCTACCAGGGCCTGTGGAGCGACGTCTTCGGCACCACGCTGCGCACCCCGATGGAAGCCTCGCTCCAGGGCGCCACCGCCTCGCTCGTCGCGCAGGACGGGCAGCCGCTCAAGGTCACCGGCGTCGGCCTGGGGCCGTCGACCAGCACGCTCACCTTCGGCGGAACCCGCGTCTTCTCGATGGACCTGAACGAGACGAGCGGCCGCCAGCTCGACGTCGAGGTGACGCTGAACAGCCAGGGGCTGCCGGTGTGGACCGCCACGCCCGGCTTCGCGCTCAAGCTCTTCTTCGGCCTGGAGGCGCTCAAGAATGCGGGGCAGTCGGTCGACCCGCACCTCCTGCGCAGCACGTACACCTACGCGCTCACCGGGCAGGGCAGCGCGCCCAAGGTCGAGCTCCTGGCGCGCACCAGCACCTTCCGCGGCGGCGTGCGGCTGCTCTCGGGCGCGCTCTCGGTGGCGTCCGACAGCCCGTCCGACGTCGGCCGCTCGTTCGCCATGGGCAGCTGCCTCACCTCGTTCAGCGGCGCGAGCCAGAACCCGGCGATGGACCTGTTCTCCAGCGCTGCCTGCCCGTAGCGGGCGTCAACGGAGCGCGAAGCCGATGGTCCGTCGACTTCGCCTCGGTGGCTCCATCAGGGACCGGATGGCGTCGAACACCACCCGGAATTGGGCGTCGTAGCGCTGCTCGAGCGCCGCGAGACGTCGAGCGAGATCCTTGTTTCCAGCGAGGAGCTCGCGGAGGCGGACGAAGGCGCGCATGATCTCGATGTTCACGTCGATGGCGCGTCGCGAGCGCAGCACGCTCGAGAGCATCGCGATGCCCTGTTCGGTGAAGGCGTAGGGCGGGTACCTGAGTCCGCCCCAACTTGAGGTCACATTTTGTGACCTCAAGTTGCCATGTGCTCCACGCTGCCCTTTGCCAGCGTCGTCTAAGGTCACAATTTGTGACCTTAAAGAAACCAGCTCATCCCGACCGAGCCGGAACATGAAGTCTTCGGGGAAGCGGGCCAGGTTCCTCTTCACGGCCTGGATGAGGGCCTTGGGGGCGACGCCATAGAGGGCGGCGAGGTCGTGGCTGAGCATCACCTTGTGCCCACGCACCAGCCGCACTTGCCTGGCGATCTCCCGGATGGGGACGAGCGTGCCCATGCGCCAGTCATACTGGCCCGGGGTGACGTTCAGCGCAGCGCGAGCGCCCAGGCGAGCAGGCCGACCCGCGCGGCGTGCACCGCGGTGCGCGCCCACTGACTCGCGAGCAGCCGCCGCAGCACCTCGGCGGAGTTGTCGCCCTGGCCCAGCACCGCGTGGGTCTTCAGGTGCCAGCCGAAGGTGATGGCGAAGTAGGCCACGCCCAGCGCCACCACCGCGTGCACCAGCCACGCCGGCACCGCGTCGGGCCGGGCGGCGTAGAGCACCAGGGTGCTGAAGAAGGCCAGGAACTCGAAGAGCACCACCGGCACCGGGATGCGCGCGGTGAACGCCTGGTAGAGCGGGGGAAACACCGCCCGGTCCACGCTGGCGAACTGCGGGTAGACGACCGCCGCGAAGAGCACCATCACGCCCAGGAGGTAGAGATTGAGCGACGCCGCCGCGAGGAGCGCCCAGAGCTTCATCGCGCGATGGAGTCGAGCGAGATGGTGACCGGCCCGTCGTTGAGCAGGCTCACCTTCATGTCCGCCGCGAAGATGCCGCGCGCCACGGTGAGGCCGAGCGCCTGCGCCTGCTCGCAGAAGCGCTCGTACAGCCGCTTCGCCTCGTCCGGCGGCGCGGCGCCCACGAAGCTCGGCCGGTTGCCTTTCCGGGTGTCGGCGTAGAGCGTGAACTGGCTGACCGCGAGGAGCGCGCGGCTGGTGTCGAGGAGCGAGCGGTTCATCTTCCCCTGGTCGTCCTCGAAGATGCGCAGCGCGGCGACCTTGGCGGCCAGCCACTCCACGTCTTCCTCGGTGTCGCCCTGGCCCACGCCGACGAGCGCCAGCATCCCCGGGCCGATCTCGCCGACGACCTGGCCGTCGACTTCCACCTTGGCCCAGGTGACCCGCTGGAGCAGCGCTCTCACGGCGCGTACTTCTCCACGTACTTCTTCACCGAGAACTTCCGCGCGGTGTTGTCGCTCGACATGTAGCGGATGGCGCCGAAGATGGGCCGTTCCGGGCCCCACGGCCGGTCGTAGCGGCCGAGCACCCAGAAGTAGCCCGAGTAGCTGCAGGGGTTGCGGCCGTCGAGCGAGTAACGGTTCATCAGGCGCTCCATGCGCGTGAGTGCCTCGGCGGCGCTGGGCGACCACTCGAGGATCTTCTTCCCCCAGAGCATGCGCATGTAGTTGTGGAACCAGCCGTCGCGCTTCATCTGCCCCATCGCCGCGTTCCACAGCGGGTCGTGGGTCTTCGCCTGGTCGAGCTCGTCCAGCGTGTAGAGGTGAGGCCGCTCGTCGCGCTCGTGGGCCTTGAGCGTCTTCTGCGCCCAGTCGGGCAGCGAGTCGAAGCGGAAGTAGTCGTCGGGCCGGTGGCTCGCCATGTTGTAGGCGAGCTCGCGCCAGGTGATGAGCTCGTCGAGGAACGCCTCGGCGGGCGCCGACATCTTCCACCAGCCCGCCTTGCTGCCGCCGTTGCTTGGGCCCAGCGACTCCACGCTCCAGGCTTCCTGTTTCACCACCGCGCGGAACACGTCGTGCACCGCCACGTGGCCGAAGTGGAGATACGGCGAGAGCCCGCTGGTGCCTTCGAGCTCGGGCTCGCTGCGGTCTTCCTCGTAGCGCGCGAGCCGCTCGGCGACGAACGACGCCATGCGCGCCTCGCCCGCCTCGCTGCCGCCCTGGAGCACCGCCGGCCCCACCGTGTGGTCGATGGGGAGCGCCGCCAGCGCAGCGGGCGTCGCTTCGAGCAGCGCGTCGCTCGCCATGGGCCATTCGCGCTCGAGCCCCCTGGGCAGCGATTCCAGCGCGGGGAGCTTCACGCCCTTGAACGGGTCTTCCGCCGGCAGCTCGGAGAGGTGCGGCTTGAGCTCCTTCTGCAGGTGCACCCGCAGGGAGTGCGCGGTGGTGAAGACGCGCTCGGTGGCCCGCATCGGGTACAGGCCGTTGCCGTCGACCGCTTCCACCGCGACCTCAAGGCGCGCCGCCGCGGCCGCCGTCATCTTCGGCAGGAAGTAGCAGGGGAAGTCGTCGGTCACCACGCAGCAGGCTTTGGCGGCCAGCGCCTCGAGCAGGCCCTTGCCGGCGCCGGGCGACGGCTCCACGTACGCGAGGTACGTGGCCGGCTTCCTGGCGAAGCGCGCGCGGTTGTCGGCCATGCCCTGGAGCACGAAGCGGTGCAGCCGGTCGCTGGCGTCGGCGTAGCCCACCCGCAAGGCCTCGAGCACCACCAGCGGCTTCGAGAGGCCCCGCGCGAGCTCCACCGCGTGCTGGAGCGCGAAGTTGCTCCTGGTGCGCCGCGCCGCGGTCATCCAGTAGAGGACGTAGTCGCCTTCCTTGCGGCCGGGCGCCTCGTTGAGCCGCCGCCGCCGCACCGCAGGCACCGTCGAAGCGACCGACGCCATCAGCGCTCCGTGACCCGCTCGCCCATCGGCCGGCGCAGCGTGCGCGCGAGGATGACGAGGAACTTGGGGTCGTCGACGAGGTAGCGCCGCCACAGCCGCTTGGGCTCGCGCGAGAGCCGGTACGCCCACTCGAGGCCGGCCCGCTGCATCCACACCGGGGCGCGCGCCACCGTGCCGGCGATGAAGTCGAGGCCCGCGCCGATGCCCAGCCCGACCGCGGGCGCGTAGAGCGCCATGCAGCGGTGCATCAGCACTTCTTGCTTGGGCGCGCCGAGCGCGAAGAGCACCACGTCGGGCTTGGCGGCCTTCAGCTTGTCGAAGACCGCCTTCATCGCCTCGGGCTGCGCGTCCTTGGGCACCATCGGCGAATCGCAGCCCACCACGTTGGTGCCGTAGCGCTCGCGCACCACCTGGGCCGCCTTCTCGGCGACGCCCGGGCCCGCGCCGAGGAAGTAGACGCGCCACTGCTTCTTCGCCGCGCGCTCGAGCAGCGGCCAGATGAGGTCCGACCCGGAGATCTTGTCCGGGAGCCGCTCGCCGACCTGCTTGCTCACCCACACCAGGGGCTGCCCGTCGACCAGCGAGAGCGCCGCGCCCTGGTAGGCGTCGCGGAAGGCGGTGTTCGACTCCGCCAGCACCACGTGGTCGATGTTGGGCGTCACCACGTACCCGCCGGCCTTGGCCTCGACCAGCGCCTCGATGGCGTCGAGGGCGCCGTCGAAGGTGATGACGTCGATGGGGACCTGACCGATGACCAGCCGCCGCTGGGGTTGAGCCATGGGCCGCTTCCTTACCAGCGGCCCGGGCGGCGGGGTTGACGAGGTCCTGACGCGGTGTGTTATTGACCTCGAGAACTCCTAACGTGTTGAGGCGCAAGTGGAATCAGGAAGTGAAAGCGCCTAACACTCACAAGCAGCCTCGAAGCGTCGATAATCCACGGCCACTTCTGACCATGCGGACTTCCCCCGACAGGTGCCAGCGATGACCCCCGCCCAGGGCAGCTTCGCCCCAGGCCTCTCGTCGAAGCTCAACCTGGGCATCGACCTCGTGTGGCTGCTGGCGTCGGTGATGATCGCCGCGATGTGGAGCGGCCGCACCGATGGCACCGTGCACGCCGAGCTGGTGTGGTTCGGCGTGGCGGCGAGCGCGGTGTGGCTCATCACCGCCACCGCGCTGCGCCACTACGACCCCGGCGCCGAGCGCGAGGTGATGGACGACATCGCCCTGGTCAGCATCCTGGTGCTGGCGGTGACCACCGTGCTCACGGTGGTGACGCTGGTGGGCCCCGAGTCGACCAGCCTGCCGCGCGTGCCGCAGTTCCTGATGACCGTCTGGCCGGTGGCGCTCGTCTTGCGGGTGGGCATCTTCCGCCACCTCGCCGCGAGCGAAGGCCCGCTCGATGACGTGCTCATCATCGGCACCGGGCCGATGGGCCGCATCACCTGCGAGGACATCCAGCGCAAGGGGCGCCGCCACGTCGCGGGCTTCCTGCGCTTCGACGACGAGCAGCGGCCCGACGCGCTCAAGGCGAGCTTCCTGGGCACCGTGGGCGAGCTCGAAGGCATCCTGCGCACCGTGCCGGTGAGCGAGGTGTACATCGCCGGCAGCACGCTCAAGCACGCCGAGGCGATGCAGGCGGCCATCAAGGTCTGCGAGAAGTTCGGCTTGCCGTTCGCGCTGCCCGCCTACAGCTTCCGCCTCGACCGCGCGCGCCCGGTGGCGAGCCGCGCCATCGCCGACGGGTACATTCACTACGTCTCCATCGACGTGAAGCCGTCGCAGATGGCCATCAAGCGCCTGTTCGACATCGTGGCGTCGGCGGTGGCGCTGTGGCTGCTCTTCCCGCTGCTCGCCGGCGTGGCGATCATCATCAAGCTCACCTCGCGCGGCCCCATCTTCTTCAAGCAGGTGCGCACCGGCTTGCACGGCAAGCCGTTCAACATGCTCAAGTTCCGCAGCATGGTGGTGAACGCCGAGGAGCTGAAGGCCAAGCTCGAGAAGCTCAACGAGCAGTCGGGCCCGGTGTTCAAGATGAAGAACGACCCGCGCGTGACGCGCATCGGTCGCTTCATCCGCAAGTTCTCCATCGACGAGCTGCCCCAGCTCATCAACGTGCTCCGCGGCGACATGAGCGTCGTCGGCCCCCGCCCGCCGGTGCCGCCCGAGGTGGCGAAGTACGAGGCGTGGCAGCGCCGCCGCCTGTCGGTGCGCCCGGGCCTCACCTGCATCTGGCAGGTGTCGGGCCGCAACCAGATCTCCTTCGAGCAGTGGATGTACCTGGACATGCAGTACATCGACCACTGGTCGCTCAAGGGCGACATCAACCTCATCTTGAAGACCGTGCCGGTGGTGCTCACCGGCCGCGGCGCGAGCTGAGGGCCGCTCCCCGCGTCAGCCGGAGATGGCCCGCAGACAGTCCTGGTTCACCCCTGTCACCACCTTGGTGAAGCACGCCCTCATGGCCGTCTCCGCCGACTGCTGGTCGGCTTCGGAGGCGCACGGGGCAATCTGATGGATGCACTGCACGAACTGGTCGACCGTTGCCAGCTCGGAGCTGCTGCACTTCGAGACGAACGCGCTGCAGACGTTCGGGTCAAAGAGGTTGATGTTGCCGTGCCCCCCGGGCGGACACTTCGTCCGCACGTAGACAATGTGGGACCAGGCGCTCCCGAGCCGGTCGCAGACACCGCACCCGCAGCCCAGCAAGCACAGCAGACCCAGCAGCATCGCGAAGCGCATCGGTGTCTTCCCCCGGTTTCGACGGGTCTTACCCCAGGACCTGCAGGCGCTCAGGGTTCGCAAGCGTGGGCGGAGCCGCTCCGAAACGACCTCGGGCCTGGCTGGAGCTCCAAGGGATGTCGCGGCGCCGTCAGCCGGAGATGGCCCGCAGACAGTCCTGGCTGAGCCCGTTCACCCTGGCGGCGCACGCTTCCACGGCGGCCTGCGCCGTCTGACGGTCGGCGGCGGAGCCGCACGCGGCGATCTGCTGGTCACACTGGGCGAGCAGGTCGAGCGTGGCCTGCTCCGAGCCGCTGCACTTCGAGAGGTTCATGCTGCAGACGCTCGCGTTGAAGGTGGTGATGGCGGCGTCGCCCGAGCCTGGACACTTCGCCAGCACGTCCTTGAGGTGCGTCGCGGCGCTGCCCAGCCGGTCGCACACCGCGGTGGACCCACCACCACCACCGCAGCCCAGCCAGCACAACAGCCCCAGCAGCATCGCGCAGCGCATCGGTGTGCTCCCTTCGGTCCAGCGGTCATACCGGACGACGCGCGGGAGCGGACCATGTCGCGCGGCCGGCGCGCGGTCGGGGTCTTTCGGCGCTCCCCCTTGAAGTCCTTCTGGGAATTCCCGTTCCGGGCTACGAGACTCCCTGGCGATGGCTGACGGGGCAACCAGCTCGAAGCGGGACCTGCAGGTCGCGGTCCGCAACCTCGCCAAGCTGGGCGGCTCGCTCGGCACCACGCTCATCATCGGCTTCCTGATCCGCCCCCTGCTGCGCCGCTCGATGGACGCGGGCGCCTTCGGGCCGCTGGACGCCGCCGACGGCTTCACCGCCACCTGGTGCATCGTGCTCGGGCTGGGCATCGATGCCTACGTCCGCAAGGAAATCCCCCTGCGGCCGAAGCACGCCAACGACTTCTTCGGCAGCACGCTGATGCTGCGGCTGTTGCTCATGGTGCCCATCACCATCGGCATGTTGCTCACCATGTCGGTGACGGGGCGCACTTCCGACTTCGACGAGCTGGTGTGGCTGCTCGCGGCGACCCAGTTCTTCATGGCGCTGAACTTCACCTTCGCGGCGCTCCTGCAGTCGAACACCACGGTGACCGGCCTGTCGGTCATCAACGTGGTGACCAAGGTGCTGTGGGCCGCCGGCTCGCTGGTCGGGGTGCGCCTCGGCTACGGGGTGGAAGCCATCGCGGTGTCGATGCTGGTGAGCGAGCTCATCAAGGCGCTGGTCTGCTGGTGGCTGTGCCGGGTGCACATGGGGCTCACCATCGCCAACTTCGGGTGGACCCCCTCGAAGGTGATCATCACCGCGACGTTGCCGTACTACCTCAACAACATCTTCCACACCGTCTACAACAAGTTCGACGTCTTCATCCTGAGCGTGCTCGCCGAAGGGCCGCTCGGCGAGGCGGGCGCGAAGCAGGAGACGGCCTGGTACGGCGCCGCCGCCGCGCTGGGCGGGCTGTCGATGCTGGTGACGCCGCTGCTCTACGGCGTGCTGATGCCGCTGCTCACCCGCGCGCGGGACAACGACCCCAAGGAATACGACACCCTGGTGAAGCGCAGCGTCGAGCTGGTGATGGTGTTCGCCATTCCCATCTCGCTCGCGCTCGGGGTGGGGGCCGAGACGTTGCTGTCGTTCATGTACGGCCCGGCGTACGCGCCGGCGGCGCTCGCGCTGCGGCTGCTCTCGCCCATCTACCTGTTCATCTACGTGTCGATCATGAGCGCCATGGTGCTGCAGATCGAGAACCGCGCCTGGCAGCTCATGCGCATCTCGCTCGCCGGGCTGGTGCTCAACATGGTCGCCAACGTGGTGCTCATTCTCCCTGCCATCCACTGGCTGGGCGCTTCCGGCGGGGGCGCGGCGTGCGCCACCGTGCAGATCGCCACCGAAGGCGGCGTGGCGATCACCATGCTGGTGATGATGGGCAAGCGCGGGTTCGATCGCCGCACGGTGGTGATGATGGCCAAGACGCTCGCGGTCTGCGCGGTGGTCATCGGCGTCGACGTGGCCTTGCGGCAGGCGGGGGTCGACGCGGCCCGCGGCCTGGTGCGGGTGCTCATCGACGCCGCGGTGTACCTGGTGCTGGTGCTGGTGACTCGCGCGGTCGACCCGCGGGAACTCACCGGCTTCATGAAGGAAGCTTCCCGGAGGAAACGTGAGCCTCAAGTCTCGTAGCGCCTTCGCCGCCTTCGCCGCGGCGCTCCTGCTCGCCGGCTGCAAGCACGACCTCGGCGTGTACACCTCGGTCGACGAGTTCAAGGACCCGTCGCCGCAGGACGCGGAATACGTCATCCGCCCGGGCGACCTGCTCCACGTGCGCGTCTTCAACCAGGACCAGATGTCGGCCCGGCCCCGCGTGCGCGCCGACGGGAAGATCTCGCTGCCCTTCCTCAACGACGTGGTGGCGGCCGGCTACACCCCGGTGGTGCTCTCGGCGCAGCTGCAGACCCGCCTCAAGGACTTCATCAACACCCCGGTGGTCACCATCTCGCTCGAGGAGCAGCGCACGGTGCAGATCTCCGTGCTGGGCGAGGTCGCCCGCCCCGGCGTCTACGTGGTCGATTCCTCCGCCGGAGTGCTGCAGGCGCTCGCGCAGAGCGGCGGCTTCACCACCTTCGCGCGCAAGGACATCTTCGTGATGCGCTCGCTCAAGTCCGGTGAGAACCCGACCCGCATCTACTTCACCTTCGAGGCGCTCTCCCGCGCCCAGGGCAAGGCGGCCTCGTTCACCCTGCGCGCCGGCGACGTGGTGCTCGTCGAGTGACGTACCGGGCGCTCATCGCCCTGAGCTGTCTCGTCGCGGGCGCAGGTTTCGGGCAGACGCGCCTCACCTGGCGCGCTGACCTGCAGACCAACGTGCGCGTGCGCACGCCCACCGCGCTCGACCTGGCCACCACCGTGGCCGGCGACCTCGAGCTCGCGCCGAGGCTGTCGGCGGTGCTCGCCGCGCCCGGCTGGTCCATCGGCCTGGGCTACTTCCCCAGCTTCCGCTTCCGCGAGCCGTGGCTGTCGCCGCGCTTCGACTACTCGCAGCGCGCGAGCGCCGACCTCGAGTGGCGGCCGGTGGCCGGCTGGCGCTTCCTGGGCACCGGCTCGCTGTCGCAGGGGTTGCTCGACCTCTCGACCATCCAGCGCACGCAGGGCACCGCCATCACCCTGGACCCGGTGCGGCTGGTGGGGCAGGTGCGCGAGCTGTCGGGCGACGCCACGGTGGGCTTCGAGCACGACCTCACCCGCTCCGCGCAGTGGGTCTTCCAGCTCGGTTACACCTGGGGCGGCGGCTCCGACGCGGACTCGCGCCGGTTCTTGCCCATCCAGCTCTCGCCGCGGGCGCTCTCGCGGGTGGTGTGGACCGCCACGCCCACCGACTTCTTCCTGGTGCAGGCGCAGCTGCGGTACTCCATCTTCACCACCCTGGCGCAGGTGCTGTCCGGCGAGCTCGACGTGGGCTGGCGCACGCTCCTGGGGCCGCGCACCACCTTCGAGGCGGGCCTGGGCCTGGCCACCGCGGTCGGCAACCGGGCGCCCTTCGACGAGCTGGTGAACCAGCCTCCGGGGGGGCCGATGGTGACGCTGGGGCCGGCGGCGGTGCTCCCCAACGCCGCGGTGATGCCCGCGGGGCGGCTGTCCTTGTCGCACCGGCTCGAGTGGCGCACGGCGTCGGTGGACCTGAACCTCTCGGGCAACCTGGCCCCCTTCGTCGACCGCTTCCTGGCGCTGGTCTACGAGCGGGCCGACGGCCAGGGCTCGGTGACGGTGACGCTCCAGCGCGACTTCTCGACCTATGCCCGGGCGGGGGCCACCCAGGCCTTCGGGACCGGGTCGGGCAACCTCGCGACCACCTACTTGGAGGCCGGAGCAGGCTATGAAGGAGCGCGCTGGTGGCGGGTCGATCTCAGCGCTAGACATGCCACCTTGTTCCTGGGGCCCGCGCTGGACGGCTCGCCCCAGGCGCCTCAGGTGCAGTGGCTGGTCGGCCTGGGGTTCACGCTGCGCAGTGAGGGAGCATGGTGACGGTGAGCGCCAAACCCAAGAAGTCGGTGCTGCTCGTCGAGGACGACCCGCCCCTGCGCAAGCTGGTGGCCGGGTACCTCAAGCTCCTCGACCTCGAGGTCTTCGAGGCCCCCGACGGCCGCAAGGCGATGGACACGCTCAAGGAGCGGCCCTTCGACCTCATCGTGCTCGACCTCATGCTGCCGGAGTCGAGCGGCTACGACGTGCTCGAGTTCCTGCGCTCGAGCGGCGTCACCCAGACGCCGGTGCTGATGATGAGCGCCCGCTCCCTGCCCGAGGACCGGGCCCAGGCCGAGGAACTCGGCGCGCGGCTGTACCTCATCAAGCCGTTCACCCGCGCCGACTTCACCAAGGCCGTGCGCTCGGTCATGGAAGGCACCTGACCGTGGCCGCACCCGCCGTCTCCAACGAGCTGCAGCGCCTGTGGTTCGCCACGCTCAAGCGCGACTGGAGCTCGCTCGCCGTGCTGCCCGCCCACGCCGGCGGGAGCGCCGCCCAGGTCGCCAAGTCGCTCGCGCAGATCGCCGCGATTCACAAGGACAGCCCCATCAAGCTGATCAGCGCCGAAGGGGCCGACCTCCAGGGCGCCTCGCGGCTGATCATCGACATGACCACCCACGTCGCCTCGGGCGGCCTGGCGATCGTCCTCCTCGACTCGGTCATCTCCAACCCCGCCGGCATCCCGGTGGCGCTGGCGGCGGACGCGGCGCTGCTCTGCGTGCAGCTCGGCGATTCCGACCTCGAGTCGTCGAAGCGCACCCTGGATCTGGTGGGCGCCTCGCGCTTCGTGGGCGCGGTCACGCTGTAAGCAGTTCGCCGGGGAGGCGTCAGCCTTTCGAGGTCGCCTCGGCGAGCGCCGCCTTCAGGCTCGCCGCCGCGCGCAGGCCGTCGAGCCAGGCGTCGAGCTCCCGCTGGCGCGCCTCCGCCGTCGCCTGCTCGCGCTGGTTGACGAACAGCAGGCTCGACTCGCCGAGCGAGAAGCGCACCCGCTCTCCTTCTTCCACTTGCCGGGCGAGGCCCACCTCCTCGCGGGCGAGCTCCAGCCGTTCGAGGCCGGCGGTCAGCGCCGAGCGCGCATCGGCGACCTCCACCGCGGCGCGCTCGGAGGCCTGCTGGAGCTGCCGCTCGAGCTTGCGCACCGCGGCCTCGGCCGCCCGCAACCGCCCTTCGGGGGCCCGCAGCCGCAGCGGCACCTCCAGCGTCAGCGAGAGCTCGAGCTCCGCCGGGGCAGAAGCCGCGAGCTCCGGCCGGGGCAGCCCGCCCAGGTCCTTGCTCGCAGCCGCGGAGAAGTCGAGCGCCGGCAACAGCTGGTTGCGCGCGAGCTCGAGCTCCAGCCGCGCCTGCGCCAGCTGCCGCTCGAGGCGCTGCAGGTCGGGCCGGTGCCCGAGGTCCGCCGGCGCCTTCGACGGGCCTGCCGGTGCGAGCGAGGGCAGCGGCCCCAGCTGCTCCGGGGCCGGGACCACCGGGCGCCCCGCGTCGTCGCGCACGAAGAGCGACAGCTCGAGCGCCGCCTGCTGGAGCGCACGCTCGGCCTGCGCCACCTGCGCCCGGCGCTGCGCCACCGAGCGCGCGTTGTCGCGCTGGTCGACGGTCGCCACGTCGCCGGCCTTCGAGCGGGTGGCGAGCTGGGCGTCGCGCTCCTCGGCGAGCCGCAGGAGCCCCAGGGCGACGTCGCGGCGGGCCCCGGCGGCGAGCCACTCGTAGTAGCGCTGGCTCGCCACCCGGCGCACCTCGAGCCGCTGCTGCTCGAGCGCGTGGCCGGAGACCGCCTGGCCCAGCTCGGCCTTGGCCTCGTTGACGCGGCGGCGGTCGAGGGGGCCGTTGCGCAGGAGCGGAATCGACAGCCCGGCGCGGACCTCGCCCCCGGCGAG
Source organism: Myxococcaceae bacterium (assembly GCA_019694595.1). Taxonomy (GTDB): domain Bacteria; phylum Myxococcota; class Myxococcia; order Myxococcales; family Myxococcaceae; genus JAIBBQ01. Next base: position 44,795 of record JAIBBQ010000015.1, on the reverse strand, counting down.
CGTCTCGCGCTCCCCGTAGTACGGCTGCACCTTGCCGGCGCCGAGCCGGTAGCCGGCGAAGAGGTTGGCGCCCCACAGCGGCGTGGGCAGCTCCACCACGCTGTCCACGCGCGCCTGGGGGTAGCCGCTCACCGGCACTCCCGTGGCCCGCGTCTTCCACACCGGGTCGAAGGCGCCGCGGGCGGCGAGCGCCTCGGCGTCGGCTGTCTCGAGGTCGGCCTGGGCCGCCGCCAGCGCCGGGAAGGCGCGCTCCGCGGACGCGAGCACCTCTTCGAGCGACAGCGCGCCCACACCGCCCGCCGCCAGCAGCACCTGGAGCAGGGCAGCCTTCACGACGCCTTCTCCTTCTGCGCCGGAGGCGCTCCGGGCGACTTGAGCGCCGGGGGAAAGCCGTTGAAGCGCCGCCACAGCTCGTAGCCGAGGCGCACCTGGTCGAGCAGCACCCAGCCGTTCACCCGCACGCCCTGCCGCAGGTACGGCGCGCTGGGCCAGTCTTCCTGGCGCTCCGGCTGCACGAGGATGCGGAAGCGGCCCTGGCCGTCGTCGCTGGCGTCGACCAGCACCACCCGCCCTCCGAAGGTCCCCACCGCGACCGACGGCCAGCCGCTGAACTGCACCGCCGGCCACCCTTCGAACTGCAGCCGCACCTCGCGGCCCACCGCCACCAGCGGCACGTCGTTGCCGTCGAGCCAGATCTCGACCGCGCGCTCGGTCGTGTCGGGCACCAGCACCAGGAGCGGCTCGCCAGCCTTCACGAAGGCGGTGCCCTGCGTGGTGGCGATGCGCAGCACCGTGCCGTCGAGCGGGGCGCGCACCTCCATCGTCGACTGGCGCGCCAGGCGCACGTCGAGCCGGGCGAGCTCCGCGGCAGTCGACGCCTCCTCCGCCATCGCGGTGGCCTCGGACGCGCGGGCGTCTTCCACCGCCGCGGCGACGTCGCTCTCGACCTTCTGCCGGTCGCCGTCGAGGGCCGACTCCTCGCCGGACGCCGCTTGCAGCGTGGCCGCCGCGCGCTCCACGTCGGTGGCCGCCTTCACCTCGTCGAGCTCGGCGAGCTCGAGCGCGCGCCGGCTGGTGAGACCCTGCTCGTGGAGTGCCGCCTGGCGTTCGCGGTTCTTCCGCGCGGTCTCCCGGGCGGCCTTCGCCACCTCCAGCGCCTGCTGGGCGGCGCGGGTGCGGTCCTTGGCCATGCCCACCCGCTGCACGGCGGCGCGAATGGCGGCGTCCTTCGAGGTGAGCAGCGCGCGCTGGCGTGCCCGCAGCGACTGGGCGCGCGCCACCGCGGCGGCCTTGCGGTCGTCGAGCGCGTCGCGCTCCTGCTCCAGCCGGCGCAAGATGTCGGGGTCGTTGTCGGTGAGCTCGAGCAACAGCTCGCCCTTGCGCACCACGCTCCCTTCGCGGACCAGCCAGCGGGTCACCCGGCCTTCGAGCGGAGCGGTCACCACCTGCTGGCGTTCCACCGGGGCGAGCGCCACCACCCGCCCGGTCCCGGTGACGTTCTGCTGCCAGGGCACGAGCACCAGGGCGACGAGCAGGGCGGCGCCACCGGCCGCCAGAAGGCGGGCCAGCACCGCGAAGGCGCGCGGGGTGCGCACCAGGGTGGCGACGGCGCGGGCGCCGGTGAGCACGTCACTGGGCAGGGCTTCATTCATGGGCTTCGGCTCCGGTGTGGTCGACGGTGCGGCGGCAGGCGCGCGCGAGCGTCGAGGTGGGGTCGCGCACCAGCGCGACCAGGGTCCAGGGCGCGGCGGGGTCGGCGAGCGCCGCGGCACAGCGCGAGCGCAGGTCCACCGGCAGCACCTCGAGCGTGTCGTCGACCACCAGCAGCCTGGGCGACGCGGCCATGGCGCGGGCCAGCTGCAGCCGGAGCACCTGGCCTTCGCTGAGCACCGGCAAGCCGGGGGCGAGGTGGGTGTCGAGCCCGTCGGGCAGCGCGCGCAGCTCGTCGAGCAGGCCGACCGCCTGGAGGACCTCGCGCACCCGCGCGGCGGAGACTTCGGGGCGGTGGAGCGTCACGTTCTCGGCCACCGTGCCTTCGAAGACGTCGTCGGCGTGCACCATGGCGAGCGACTCCCTCAGGCGCGGCGCGCAGAGCTGACGAACGTCGACCTCGTTGAAGAGCACCAGGCCGCGCTGCGGCAGGCGCAGCGCTCCGAGCCATTCCGCGAGCTGGTGCGCCTCGGGGCCGACCACCGCGGTGTGCTCGCCCGCCGCCACCTGCAGGTTCACCGGCGGCAGCGCCCCGTCGGACGCTTCCACCGCGCGAACCTCGAGCGGGCCCTGGCCCGGAATGGGCTCGCCCGCCACCGGGGTGTCGAGCTCCTCGTCCACCACGTGCCCGAGCTTCTCGAGCGAGGTGAGCAGCTCGTAGCTGCGCTCCAGCAGCTTGCCGAGCTTGCCGATGGCCCCGGCGACGCCGGCCACGATGAGCTCGGCCGCCACCAGCTGCCCCAGCGTCAGCTCGGTGCGAATCACCAGCCACCCGCCGACCCCGAGCAGGGCCGCGCTGGCGAAGACCTGGATGGCGAGCGTGCCCACCGTCTGGCCGAAGAGGGTGCGGAAGTGGCGGCGCCGCGCGACGAGGTAGCTGCGCACCAGCGCGTCGGCGCGGTCGGTGGCGAGCTCGGCGCCGGCCGCGCTGCGGAACACCGAGCCGCGGCGGGCGAGCGTCTGCAGCCACGCCGCGATGGCGTACTTGGCGCTGCTCTCCTCGAGGCTGCTCTCGAAGGCGCGCCGGGCGGGAAAGGCGAGCACCACCACCAGCAGCGCCACCAGCAGCACGTCGAAGGCCAGCAGCGCCGGGTGGTAGAAGGCCAGCACCAGGAGCCCCACGGCGACCTGCAGCACGGTGGCCACGCCGTCGGTCAGCAGCACCCCGGCGGCCTTGCGCAGCCCGACCACCTCGAAGAAGCGGTTGATGGTCTCGGGGCCGAAGCCTGCGTCGAGCCGGTCGCGCCGCACCCGCGGAATCCGGTGCGCGAGGTCGAGCGCCGTGCGCACCAGCAGCCGCTCCTTGATGCCTTCCACCACCCGGGCCTGCAGCGCCTGCAGCGTCGCCTGGAAGCCGAGCGCCGCCAGCAGCATCAGCGACACCACCACGATGGGCTGCAGCAGCGTGCCGAAGGCGACCGAGGCGACCAGCGTCTGCACCGCGATGGGCGTGGCGAGCGAGCCCAAGCCCGCGCCCGCCGCGAAGAGCAGCACCACCATCAGGTCGTCGCGCTCGAGGCGCGCGAGCTGCCACAGGCGGCGACCGACGCCCGCCTGGTGCCGCAGGGCCGCCATGGGGGCCGCCGGCGCGGCCACCAGCCAGGTGCCCAGTGGAGCGGCCGGCAGGTGGCCCACCAGCGCCTCGGCGCCGTACCAGTCGCGGCTGCCGTGCTCCTCGAGCAGCTCGAAGCGCCGGCCCTGGCGGCGCAGGACCGCGAGTCCCGGCCGGTCGATGGACAGCACCGGCAGCTCGATGGCGTCGAGCGACCTCGGGTCCAGCTCCACGCGCTGGGCGGACATGCCGAGCGCCGAGAGCACGCGCTCGAAGCACGCGAGCGTTCCCGCGCGGTCGAGCGCAGACGTGCCGGCGAGCCCGCGGACCACGCGGCGGACCGAGACCGGGTCGACCGCGATGTCCAGCACGTCGGCCACCTGCTCGACCGCACGGGCGATGCGGCGGCGCAGCTCGGGAACGTCGAGGGTCAAGGGCTCCGGGGTGGGGGGCGAGGACACGCTGCTCCTGTCGTCGAGGGGATGCATGGGGGAACGGGGGCTCACGAGGCGATGGCCGGCTCGTCGGCGGTGCTGACCAGGCGGTTCTTTCCGCTGCGCTTCGCGCGGTAGAGCGCCGCGTCGGCGAGGCGCAGCGCCGCGTCGAGCGAGGCGGGCGCGCGGGGGCAGCTGGCGATGCCGATGCTCACCCCCACCCCCGGGCTGCACGACGCCAGCGCTGCGCCGAGGGCCTGGTGCAGCCGCCCGAGCACGCGCTCCGCCACCTGAGGGGAGGTCGCCGGCAACAGCGCCACGAACTCGTCGCCGCCCAGCCGGGCCGTCACGTCGGTCGCCCGCAGTTCCAGGCGGAGAATCCGCGCCACTTCCTGGAGCGCGCGATCGCCCGCCGCATGCCCCCGCGCGTCGTTGTGCGCCTTGAAGCCGTCGAGGTCGAGACAGGCGACGGTCACGGTCTCTCCGGTACGGCGCTGGCGCTCGAGTTCCCGCGCGGCCGCGCTCCAGAACCCGCGGCGGTTGAGCAGCCCGGTGAGTGCGTCGGTCTCGCTCGCCCGCTCGGCGTCGCGCCGGGCCTGGTCCACCCACGTCAGCAGCCGCACCGCGGCGAGGTTCACCACCAGCCGGACCACCTGGTTCGCTGCCAGCACGAGCGGCGACACCACGTCCTGCCGCGACCAGCGGTCGACGGTGAACCAGGTGCCGGCCACCACCAGCGACCACGCCACCCCCGCGCCCGCGCCGCGGCGGCGGGTGACCCACAACACCGGGAGCAGGAAGAAGCCCGAGACCTCGAGCTCGTCGCGGGTCGCGTCTTCGACCCAGGCGATGGCGGCGACGGCCACCGCGGTGAGCCCGTGGTCCAGCAGCGCGGTGCGCGGGGAGCGAGCGGGGGCAGGGGACACGAAGTGCACGGCCCAGGACTACAAACGGCCTCGCCCGGATACTCCCGAATCGACCGTACAAAAAACGAACGATTGACTTAGAAACTTTCGAATTGCGGACGTGATGGTCGGGCGTCACCTTGCGCCCATGACCACCGAACGAGAGGCTGCGAAGCGGGCGTTGCGAGCGCTGGGGCTGCAGGGACCGGACGTCTACTGGGCGGAGCTGATTCCCGTCGTGGAGACGGCGTGGGCGGACGGCGTCGTCCAGCCCAACGAGCGCGCGCTGCTCGACGCCTACGTGGAGACGGTGGCGGCCTGGCTCAACGCCTGCTGCCAGGTGCCGCTCTTCAGCGTGCGCCAGGGCCGCGCGGTGCTGGAGCGGCTGCTCGAGGCCCGTCTGCCGCCGCACCGGCGCTGGGCTGCGCTGCGGGCGCTCCGCGCGCTCACCGCCGACACCCGCGCCGGGCTGCAGACGCGGGCCCGGGTGCTGGAGTGGGCGGAAGCGGTGGCGGCGGTCGACGGGCGCCCGGTGTGGGACGCGCGAGAGCTGTTCTGGATCCAGGCGCTGCGCAGCAACCTGCCGCTGGCGCAGTGAAGGCGCGGGCAGGTGCGGCGGTGGGAGAAAGCCCGTAGAAGACGCCTTCGATGGAATGGCTCAACTACCACCACCTCCTCTACTTCTTCCTCACCGCGCGCGAAGGTGGGCTCGGGCCGGCGGCCAAGATCCTGCGGGTCTCGCACCCCACCATCAGCACGCAGATCAAGCTGCTCGAGGATCGCCTGGGCACCGCGCTGTTCGAGAAGCGCGGCCGGCGGCTCTCGCTCACCGAGGAAGGCCGGGTGGTCTACCGGTACGCGGAAGAGATCTTCGGTCTCGGCCGCGAGCTGGTCGACGCGGTCAAGGGGCTGCCCAGCGATCGCCCCCAGGTGCTCACGGTCGGCGTGTCCGACGTGGTGCCCAAGCTCATCACCCGGCGGCTGCTCGCGCCCATCATGCAAGGCGGGAAGTTCCGCATCGTCTGCCACGAAGACGTTCCCGAACGGCTCCTCCCGCAGCTCGCGGTCCACGAGCTCGACCTCGTCATCTCCGATGCGCCGGTGCCCCCGTCGGTCGCGGTGAAGGCCTACGGTCACCTGCTGGGGAGCACCGGCGTGGTGTGGGCGGCCACGCCGACGATGGCGCGCTCGCTGCGCCGGGGCTTCCCCCAGTCGCTCACCGACGTGCCGGTGGTGCTCCCCACCGCCGCCACCTCGCTGCGCCGCGCGCTCGACGCGTGGTGCGAGGCGAAGAAGGTGCGCCCCCGCGTGGTGGCCGAGGCCGAGGACAGCGCGCTCCTCAAGACCTTCGCCGAGTCCGGCTGGGGCGCCGTCGCCATTCCCGCCGCGGTGCTGGCCGACGTGAAGTCGCAGTTCGGGCTCGACTCCATCGGCGTCGCCGACGGCGTCGAAGAACGCTTCTACGCCATCACCGTGGAGCGCCGGCTCAAGCACTCGGGGGTGATCGCGCTCCTCGAGGCCGCGCCGCGCCTGCTCGAGGCCTCGAAGGCCTGATCGGCGATGTTCGTTTTGTCGAAGTTTTGACGAAAATTTATCAAATTTACGAACAATTGGCCGGGCCGTACCTTCTCCCCATCACCCGCTGTCCCCAAAGGAGAAGGAACGATGACCACCACCACCAGGCTGTTGCTCCCGCTGCTGGGGCTCTCCGTGCTCGGCGGCTGCGCCGTCACCTCGCAGCAGAAGACGGGGCACCCGCAGGTGTCGGCCCAGGCCCAGGCCCAGGACCCGGTCGACGACGATCGCCGGGTCGCTCCGCAGACGCTGAGCCAGGAAGTCGGCACCCAGACCTTCGGGCGCGCCCAGTTCGGCCTGTGATTTCGCTGTGATGTGACGGCAGGGCGGCTGGCGGGTGAACGGCTTCACACTTCTTCACCGCCAGCCGCACAGTCCCTTCACACCCGCTCCCTACTGTCTTCCTCGAAGGCGGCGCCACTCCCGGTGCCGTCAGCGCAGTCGAGGAGGCGGTACATGTTCGGGTTCATCGTCGGGACGCTGTGTCTGGTGGGGCTCATCAAGGTCGCGAAGCACGGGCGGTACGGGCGCTTCGGCGGAGGCTGGCAGGGCGGGCACCGCCGCCGCTGGATGCTCCGCGGCATCTTCGAGCGGCTGGGCACCACCCCCGGTCAGGAGAAGGTCATCGGTGACGCGTTCGACGACCTCGAGCGCAAGGGGCAGGCGCTGCGCAGCGAGCTGATGGGCGCGCGCACCGACTTCGCCCGCGCCTTCCGCGGCGAGGCGTTCGACACCGCCGCGGTGAAGGACACCTTCGACAAGCAGCAGGCCGCGCTGGAAGAGCTCAAGAAGTCGATGCTCGCCAACATGCAAGCCATTCACGAGGCGCTCGACCCCGAGCAGCGCGCGCAGGTCGCGCAGTTCATGGAATTCGGCCCGCGCTTCGGCGGCGGCTGGCACCACGGCGGCCGGCACTGCCACGGCCACGCCCACCACCACCACGGCCGCTTCGCTCACACCGGCGCCGTCAACCTCTGACCACTCACACGAAAGAAAAGGACAAACGTCATGCGCAAGGGACTGATGGTGTTGCTCGGTATGGGAGTCGTCTTCGGGTACGGCTCGGCGTTCGCCCGGCTCGCCCACCACCGCCACGGCGAGTGCCGCGGCAGCGGCTGGGAAGAGCGCTGGCGCGGTGAGCGCGGTGAGGGGCCGGACAGCCGCTTCGAGGTGCCCGCGGCCGCGCCCGCGCCGGTCGCTGCGCCGGTGGCCGCGCCGCAGACGGTGGTGGTGCCGCAGGCTCCGGCGGCGCCCGCCGCCCCCGCGCCGCTGCGCGTGGTGGTGCCGGTGAACGGCGCCGCCGCGCCCCAGCCGCAGATGGTGGTGGTGCCCCAGGCGGCCGCCGCGCCGCAGACGCTGGTGCTCCCGCAGGCCGCGCCGCAGACCGTGGTGGTGCCGCAGGCACCGGCCGCCAAGTGAGCCTCGAAAGTCCCGCCTCGGCGTTGGCCGGGGCGGGGCATAGAGTGACGGCGCGCCCCATGTCTTTCCGCGTGCTGCTCATCGACGACGACCCACGGCTCCCCGAGCTCCTGGAGTCGTACCTCAAGCAGAACGGCGTCACCCTGACCCACGCCGGCGACGGGCCGAAGGGCCTCTCGGCGCTCGACCAGGGCCTCTTCGACGCCGTGCTGCTCGACGTGATGATGCCCGGCATGGACGGGCTCGAGGTCTGCCGCCGCATCCGCCAGAAGAGCGCGGTGCCGGTGCTGATGCTCACCGCCCGCGGCGACGAGACCGACCGGGTGGTGGGGCTCGAGCTCGGCGCCGACGACTACGTCGCCAAGCCCTTCTCGCCGCGGGAGCTGCTCGCCCGCCTGCGCGCGGTGCTGCGCCGGGCCCGGCCGGAGACGATGGCCGAGCAGCTCAAGGTCGGCGACGTGCAGCTCGACGTGTCCGCCCGCACCGTCAGCATGCGCGGGCAGGCGGTCGAGCTCACCGGCCTGGAGTTCGACCTGCTCGCCGCGCTGGTGCGCCGCGCGGGCCGGGTGGTGCCCCGCGACGCGCTGCTGCAGGAAGCCGGGCGCAGCGACGTGGTGGTGGGCGAGCGCACCGTCGACGTGCACATCAGCCACCTGCGCCAGAAGCTCGGCGACGACGGCCGCCTCATCAAGACGGTGCGTGGCGTGGGCTACGTGCTGGCGAAGGAATGAGCAAACGCCATGGGCCGCCGCACGCGCCACGACGAGGAGCACGGCGGCCACCACCACTGGCCGCCCTGGGCGCACCACCACTGGTCGCCCGAGGACGCGGCGCGCTTCCACCGCTGGCGGCACATGCGCCGCCGAAGGCTCGGGCCGCTGGGCCGCTACGTGCGCACCAAGCTGCGCCGCCGCCTCTTCTTCTGGATGGGCGGCACCGTCTTCATGGCCACCCTGGCCGCGGCGCTGGTGATGGGCGCACTCGCCCGCTTCGACGACGCCGGCGGCACCTGGTGGACGCCCGACGTGGCGAAGAGCAAGGCGTGGATGGGCGCCCAGTTCGAGCGCACCTGGGACGACCCCGCGGCGCGCGAGGCGTACACCCGCGAGCTGCACGAGGCCTTCGGGGCGTCGGTGGTGCTCAAGGACCCGCAGGGCGCGGTGCTCACCCAGGCGGGCGACGACTGCCGCCGTGCGGCCTTGGAGCTGCCGGTGGTGCGCGCGGGGCAGGCGCTGGGACAGGTGCGGGTGTGCCTCGGCGGTCACGCCCCGGCGCCCTGGCGGCCCATCGCCGGCATCGCGGTGGTGGTGCTGCTCTTCTGGTTCGCCACCGGCGCCATCGCCCGGCGCCTCGCGCGGCCGCTCGACGAGCTCGCCCAGGTCACCAAGCGCATCGGCGCCGGCGACCTGAGCGCGCGCGCCGAGCTCGGCTGGCACATGCCCGACGAGATCGGCGCCGTCACCCAGGCGGTCAACGAGATGGCCGCGCACCTCGAGCGCCAGCTCAAGGACCAGAAGGAACTGCTGGCGGCGGTCTCTCACGAGCTGCGCACGCCGCTCGCCCGGGTGCGCCTCATCAGCGAGCTCGCCCGCGACGGCGGCGCCACCACCAAGACCTTCGACGACCTCGACCGCGAGGTGACGGAGATGGACGCGCTGGTCGGCGAGCTGCTCGCCAAGTCGCGCGTCGACTTCGGCGCCCTGTCGCTGCGCGCCACCGACGTGCGCCAGGTGGCGGTCGACGCGCTCGAGCGCCTCGCGCTCGACCCCGAGCTCTTGCAGGCGGAAGAAGGCCTGCCGCTGGTGAACGCCGACCCCACGCTGCTGTCCCGGGCGCTGGTCAACCTGCTCGACAACGCGCGCAAGCACGCCGGCGGCGCCGACCTGGTGCTGCTGCGGCCGGAGCAAGGCGGGGTGGTGCTCGAGGTGCACGACCGCGGTCCCGGCCTGCCCCAGGGCGAGGCCGCGCAGCGCTTCGAGGCCTTCGCGCAGGGCGACCGCACCAAGGAAGGCCTGGGCCTCGGCCTGAGCCTGGTGCGCCGCATCGCGGAAGCCCACGGCGGCACGGTGTTCGCCCGCGCGCGCGACGGCGGCGGCGCGGTGGTGGGGCTGTCGCTGCCGAAGGCCGAGCCCGCCGCGCCAGCTTGAGCCCGGCGGCGGCGCTGACGTACACCTGCGGCCCTCACCGAAGAGAGGTCGCCCGATGCGCGCGCTCCCGCTGCTTCCATTGCTGGCGTCGCTGGCCTGCGCTCCGGCGGGGGTCACCTACCACGCCGACGTGAAGCCCCTGCTCGAAGGGCGCTGCGTGAACTGCCACGTGGCGGGCGGCATCGCACCCTTCGCGCTCGACAGCTACGCGCAGGCGAAGACCTACGGCGCGTCGATGGTGGCGGCGACCGAGAGCGGCACGATGCCGCCCTGGCGGGCGGGCGCGGCCGACGTGCACTACCTGCGCGACCCGTCGCTCACCGCCGCGCAGAAGAAGGTGCTGAGCGACTGGGTGAACGCCGGCATGCCGGAAGGCGACGCCAAGGCGAAGCCCACGGTGCAGCTCGCGCCCATCGGCGGCGGGCTCGACCGCACCGACCTCACGCTGGCGATGCCCGAGGCGTACACGCCGACGCAGGCGCCCGACGACTACCGCTGCTTCCCGCTCACCTGGCCGCAGGCGCAGACCATGGCGGTCACCGGCTTCGACGCCGAGCCAGGCAACACCCGCATGGTGCACCACATCGCGCTGTACCTGGTGCCGCCCGACGCCGCGGATCTGCCGCACCAGTGGGACCAGGAAGAGGCGGGGCCCGGCTACAGCTGCTTCGGCGGCCCGTTCGGCAAGCACGACCAGAGTTTCGCGGTGCAGCTCATCACTGCGTGGATCCCCGGGTACCAGGGGGTGAGCTTCCCGCGCGGCATGGGCATCGAGGTGCCCAAGGGCGCCACGGTGGTGCTGCAGCTCCACTACAACGTGCAGGACACCAAGACGCAGGACCTGACCAAGCTGCACTTCAAGCTGGAGCCCAAGGCGCAGCGCCGCGCGGCCTACCAGCCGTACCTCAACGTCGCCTGGGTCGCGGGGCAGATGAAGATCCCCGCGGGGCAGAGCGAGGTGGTGCACCAGTACCAGTCGGACCCGCGCGACTTCTTCCGCCTGCTCGGCTCGCCGCTCAACCTCGACAACGGCTTCAACCTCGAGGCGGTGATGTTCCACATGCACCGGCTCGGCGTGCACGGTCAGCTGTGGCTCAACAAGGCGAACGGCACCTCCATCAAGGTGCTCGACGTGCCCGCGTGGGATTTCCACTGGCAGATCGAGTACTACCTGGACACGCCGCTGCGCTTCGAGCCCGGTGACAAGCTCCACCTGAGCTGCACCTTCGACAACTCCCAGGCCAGGATGCAGCCCGGCCAGCAGCAGCTCACCGACGTCAACTGGGGCGAGAACAGCGACGAGGAGATGTGCGTCGCCAACATCCTCTCGACCGAGCCGTGAGCGTGCGCGTCGTCGCGGTGCTCGCAGCGCTGCTCTCGGCGCCGGCCTTCGCGGGCATCGAGGTGCCTGTCGACGTGAGCGCGGGCCCGATGGGCACCTGGTTCTTCGGGCCGCCCCAGCAGGTGCGCGGCGCGGTGCCGCACTTCGGGCTCCTGTTCGACGTGAAGGCGATCGTCGACCACCAGCTCATCGAGAAGAACATCGACCGGGTGCCGGCGCAGTACCGGGGCATGGCGCAGGGCATCAAGGAGCTGCGCATCAGCCCTTCCATCTTCATCCCGCGCTACCTCTACATCTCGCCCAAGCTCGACGCGTTCGGCGGCGTGGGCATGTACGGCATCACCTGGCGGCCGTTCGGCCTGACGCTCTTCTCCACCGGGGGCGGCTCGGCGCACGGCTGGGGCCAGCGCCCGCCGCCGCGCGTGGCGCTCGAGGCGGGGGTGCTGCTCACGTACATCTTCGTGCACTCCGACCGGGTGGAAGCGCCGCAGACCCACTTCCTGCGGCCGGGCGTGGACCTCGAATTCTCGGTGGAGATCTTCACCGGCGAGCGCTTCCTGGTGAGCCTGGGAGGCGGCGGTCAGGCCTACGTGCCGCAGAAGATGGGCGAGTTCGGCTTCGGGCCCTTCGACACCATGATGTGCCTCGCGGCCTTCGCGTACCTCAAGCTGCACTACCGCTTCCCGTACGACGTGAACCTGTAAGCGGCTGATCCGTCGGGATCTTCTCGAGCTGCCGCAACTGGCAGGGCCAACGGCGCGAGAATCCTCTCGTGGGCATGAGTCCGATCAACGCGTTCTCCCGGTGGTTCGACGCCCTGCGGCTGTCGGTCCCCGACACCGAGGACGCCTCGCGCGTCGGCAAGGTCCGCCCCAAGGAACAGCCGGTTCAGGCCGTGGTGCGGCTCGACCGCTGGCTGTCGGACGGCTTCGAGGCGTACGACCGCGGCGTGCGCGCCAGCCAGTTCGTCACCGGCGCTGCGCCGGCCGAGCTGCCCTCGAGTGCCCAGACCTTCAAGGCGTCCCGCTTCGTCGACGGCTTCGAGCCTGCCCAGCGTGCCCCGGTGGCGCTCACGGTGCCGCAGCCCGCGGAGCACGCGCAGGGGCTGCTCACCGAGAACGACCCGTCGCTGCCTGCGCCCGACTTCGTGGCGTCGCTCGCCGACCTGGGTGAGCTGTCGTTCACCGGGTAGCGGTACGACTCCAGCCCGGTGCTTCTGGTATTGGGCGCTCGATGCTTAGATACTTCCCCTCAACCTCGTCGTCCGAGTTCTGCATTGAGAGGAGCCAGATGCGCAGCATCTGCGCTAGCTTCAGGTTGACCGGTCAGCGAAGTCCAATGCCGCGTATGACAGAGTGACTACCACACACAAGCGGGGGAGTCTTAGATGAAGAGCAGGCCTGTTCTTATTGTTATTGCATTTAGCTCGCTAATCGCAAATGCGCAGACGCTGCCGTATTCAGGGAGCACTTCGACGTCTGGCATTGCGTTCACCGTCACCAACACGAACACGACAGACTTCTCACCCGGGGCAATCTACGGCGTATCAACGTCACCTGTAGGCGGTTTTGGCGTCGAGGGGGCAGCAGACAAGGGGGCAGGCGTCTATGGCGACAGCAGTCAGGGTACTGGAGTCTATGGGCACTCGACGCGCGGCATCTATGCTGGGTTTTTCACGAACTCTAGTTCGATCGGATTGTATGCTTACGGTCCAGATGCTGGTGCCGTGATTGAAACGCAAACAGCAGGCAAAAACGGCCTCGAGGTCTCTGCCCACACTCTTGATTCTGGCGCCAACGCCGGCATACACACAATTGGCGACAAGTACGGAATTTACGCCGAAACACTGGCAAGTTCAGCCGCTGTCGCTGCAGTTCGAGGCGTCTCCAAGGGTATTGGCGGAAACTTTATTTCAACTAATAATATCGGCATGCAGGCCCAGAGTGACACGACCTACGGAGTCTGGGGTGCAAGTGGATCTACTTCGGCTCCCGGGGTTTATGGCGGCAACTCATCGAATGGCTCGTGGGCTGACGGTGTCTTTGGGGCGTCAACATACGGACATGGCGTTGTGGGAACGACTCATTCTAGCTCTTTGGCATCAGTGTTTGGGGAAAACGACTACTCAGGCTACGGAGTTTCCGGTTTTACGAATTCGAATGGAGTTGCAATCTACGGCGACAACACGTGCAACGGCAGCGGTTGCACTGGTTTTGCCGGACTCTTCACCGGGCGGGTGCATGTGAACGGAACGCTCTCGAAGAGCGCGGGCAGTTTCAAGATCGATCATCCGCTCGCCCCAACAACAAAGTATTTGTCACATTCCTTCGTCGAATCGCCCGACATGAAGAACATCTACGATGGAATCGTGACTGTCGGCGCGGACGGCACGGCAGATGTGACCATGCCGGACTGGTTCGAGGCCCTCAATGAGGAATTTAGATATCAACTCACATGCGTTGGTGGGTATTCGCCAGTCTTCGTTCAGAGCGAGATTGCCAATGGTCACTTCAAGATTGGAGGCGGCAGGCCCGGCTTGAAGGTGTCGTGGCAAGTTACTGGTATTCGCCATGATGCGTATGCCAAATCGAATCCGATCGTTGTTGAGGAGCCCAAGGAGCCGCAGGCCGTCGGGCGCTATTTGAACCCCGAGTCTTTTGGGAAGAGTCGATCGCTAGCGATCGTTCAGCCTTCAACGTCGGTCCTTGAGAAGTAGGCATGTCGGTTACCCGCAAGGCCCTGATGGCAATTCAGGCCGGATGGGCCTTGCTGTCTCTCTCTGGCTGCTCTGGTAGTGGCAAGCAGGTCGTCGACGGCCTTCTGAACATCGAGGCACCGGCCCCATGCCCAGCTAACGCGTCGCTGGAATTCGGCCCCGTGATCATTGGTGTGCGAGCTGAGCGTCAGTTTGCGCTCAGCAACTCGGGAACTGTTGAGGCAAGTTACAGCTTCTCAGCTCCAACCAATAGCGCATTTGCGGTGGACCCTGCATCTCTCACGCTGCCACCTGGGCGTCAGGGCACCGTCGCTGTGCATTTCACCCCAATCAATGCGGACCCGCAGGTTACGTTCTCGCAGGTGCAACGCGGCGATTGTGGGGGCGTGCGGCTAACGCTGAGCGGTCGTGGCGTAGGATCGGATGTCTCATTCTCTTCGCCAGTCGACTTTGGACAAGTAAGGCTTGATCACTCGAAGACGCTGAAAATAGGAATTCATTCGCAAGTCGACCGCGTAGTCGTTTCGAACATTGGCGTCTCTGGCAAGTATTTTCAGCTATTGAGCCCAAATGACGCCGGGGCAGAAATGGTAACGATAACACCCGAACAGCCCCTGCTTGTTCCAGTTCAGTTTGCGCCGCAGACATCTGGATACTTCGAGGGAACACTCCAATTTGAGACTGACGTCACTGGGCGACGCCACCAGATCCTTCTCAGGGGAATCGAGGGTGGTCCTCATGCTCTTTGGGCTGAGACCACAGTTGATTTTCCAGTCACCGCCTTTTTCGCCAACGGCAACTGGGGTGATCTTAGATATGCCCACGTGGTGAACGATGTCGTCCCCAATCCCAAGAGCGATGGTGGCACGGCCCTAAACATCACAAAAGTCTCCGTCGTGGCAAGTTCTGGAAACGCGGATGAACTCAAGGCGACGTTGGTGGGGTCCGAAAGCCATATCCAGCCTGGCAATGGCGCGCGCATAGCACTGGAAGCCAACCCACATTCGTTGGGACCTAAGGACTTTCGAGTGTTGATTGAAAGCAACGACGGAGACGCCGGGGTGTACGAACTTCGTGTGACGTTCGAGTCGAAGCTTTTTCCCCCTTGTGTCGTGGGCCTTGAGCCAACCACCCTTACCTTCCAACACCTCGACGCAGGCGCCATTTCCGAGCAGTCAATCCGAATTGTGAACCCGTCCTTGTTCTCGGACTGTCTTGTGTCTGCCTTGGAAGTCGACCCCGGTGCCCCACTCAATGCATTCGAGTTTGCCGGCCCTACACCTGATCATTTCCTTCTCGATGCGGGGACGTATTGGGATGTTCCAATAAGAGCGACTGGCCCCAGCAACCAGTTCGATGCGACCGAAGGGGCACTTCGATTCCGGATTTCCTTCCCAGGAGCCTCTACCGTCTCGGGGAAGATAGTTTTACCTGCCCAGTAGTCTGAGTACTAGCTCAGCACGTTGAGCTTGAAGCTCTTGGGCCGCTTCTTGGCGTCGCCCTCGTCCTCCAGCTCCATCTCCAGCGCCAGCTCGACGAGGTCCATCAGCGCGGCCTTGGCGTTGGCGTCGCCGTCGGGGGCGAGCAGGGTGAGCTCGATGGGGAGCCGGTCTTCCGCCGGCACGGGCTCGGGGTCGATGGGCTTGCCGGAAGCGTCGAGCTCCTCGACGAGGAGATCGCCATCGCGATGGATCGTGTAGCGCCGGTGCATGAAGGCATCTTAGTGTGCGCCGCATGGGGCAGGGGCTCTCACAATACGCGCGGCGCTTTCTGTCGAACCGGGCCGAGCTCGAGCGCTCGCTCGACTGTCCGGTGCTTGTCTGGGAAACGCCCACCAGCCGTGCGGCCGACCCCGCGCTGCCGACGCTCACCGGCACCGCCCAGTCGCGGCCCGCGGGCGGCGACGCCATGGTGCTCGAGGTCCGCAAGGTGGTGGGCGCCGCCAACCCCTTCGTGTTCGGCGTCACCGTGGGCCGGGTGGACACCAACGACATCGTCATCGACGACGGCTCGGTGAGCCGCTTCCACGCCTACCTCCAGAACGACGCCAAGGCCGGCAAGTGGGTGGTGGTCGACGCCGAGAGCAAGAACGGCAGCTGGGTCGCGGGCCGGAAGATCGCCCCCCAGGAGCGCGCGCAGGTCGGCGACAGCATGCGCCTGCGCTTCGGCTTCGTGGAGGTCACCTTCCTCGAGCCGAAGACCTTCCTCGCGCGGCTGGCCAAGGCCGTCGGCGCCGCGAAGTAAGTCGCGTCCGCTCCGGTCAGCTCACGTCGAGCCGGTAGCCCTGGCCGCGCACCGTCACCAGGTAGCGCGGCGCATCGGAGTCGGGCTCGAGCTTGGTGCGCAGCTGACTGATGAAGTTGTCCACCGTGCGCGCGGTGCCTTCGTAGCCGTAGCCCCACACCGCCGCGAGCAGCTCGTCGCGCGAGAAGGTGCGGCCGGGGTGGCTCGCGAAGTGGAGCACCACCTTGAGCTCCTGCGCGGTGAGGTCGACCGGCTTTCCGTGGCGCGTCACGCTGCGGGCGCGCAGGTCGACCACCACGTCGCCGAAGGTGACGGTCGCCGTCTCCCGCTGCTGGCGCCGCAGCACCGCCTTCACCCGCGCGAGCAGCTCCTGCAAGCCGAACGGCTTCACCACGTAGTCGTCGGCGCCCAGGTTGAGGCCGGTGATCTTGTCCAGCTCCTGGCCCTTCGCGCTCAGGATGACGACCGGAATGGTGAGCCCGCGCCCGCGCAGCTCGCGCAGCACCTCGAAGCCGTTGAGCCGCGGGAGCATCACGTCGAGGATCAGCAGGTCGGGCTGCTCGTCGAGCGCCTTCTGCAGCCCGTCGCGGCCGTCCTGCGCCTGCAGCACCTCGTACCCTTCGTACCGGAGGTTCATCGCCACCCCGGTGAGGATGGAGAGGTCGTCTTCCACCACCAGGATTCGCGGTTGCTCGGCCATGGGTTCGGAGGCCCCTTACTCCGCGGCCACCGGCAGGTGAATGGTGAAGGTGCTGCCCTTGCCCAGCTCGCTCTCGACGGTGAGCTCGCCGCCGTGCGCCTGCACGATGCGCTGCGCGATGGACAGGCCCAGGCCCGAGCCTTCGGTGCTGCGGCTCAGGCGGTTGTCGACCCGGTAGAAGCGCTCGAAGATCTTCTTCCGCTCCCGGCGGGGAATGCCCATGCCGTTGTCCTGCACCGCGACCAGCACCTTGCGCCGCTCGTGCCGCACGGTGAGCCGCAGCTGCTTGTCGTCGCCGGTGTAGTTGTAGGCGTTCGACAGCAGGTTCAAGATCGCGCCCGCCACCGAGGCGGAATCGATGTTCACCCGAGGCACGCCCTGGGGGACTTCCACGGAGAGCGCGTACGGCAGGCCGTGGCGCTGGGCCTTGAAGGCGTCCACCGCCGCGGCCACCACCGGGGCCACCTCGGTCATCTGGCGGTCGTACTGCTTGCGCCCGCGCTCGATGCGCGACCAGTCGAGCACCGTCTCGATCATCTCCGACAGCCGCGCCGTCTCGCGCGAGAGCATCGAGAGCACTTCCTTGGTCTCGGCCTCGTTCTTCACCCGGCCCATCGCCAGGGTGTCGATGAACATGCGAATCGAGGTGAGCGGCGTGCGCAGCTCGTGACTCACCAGGCTCACGAAGTCGGTCTTGAGCCGCGACAGCCGCGCTTCGCGGTACAGCGTGCGGCCGGTGTAGATGACCCCGCTCACCATCGCCACGTAGAAGGCCCCCAGCAGGATGCCGTAGAGCGTGCGGTTGCGGCTCGAGGCCTGCGCCACCGGGTCGATGCCCTGCGCGTGCGCCACCAGCCGGAAGCCGAGCAGCGCGCCGTCGAGCGCGTACGCGCCGAGCTCGGGCTCGCCGAGCGCGGCTTCCCGCACCTCGGCCACCCCGTTCGCCACCCGGCCCAGCACGCCTTCGGGCGACTCGCGCTGCAGCGGCTCGATGCGGAAGCGCGCCCGTTCCTCGGCCGGGAGATCCGCGGGCGCGTGGCGGCCCAGCAGGCGCTCCAGCGCGGCGAGCGACACCCGGCCGCCTTCCAGGTGGTCGTCCACCCGCACCGCCGCCAGCACCGCGGTGCCCTGCGGGGTGGCGTACGGAAAGAAGAGCGGCCGCTCGGGGACCGAGGCGAGCTGGGCTTCCAGGCTGGTCACCGCCGCCTTGAGCTTCGGGTCGGTCGACTCCACCCCGCGCGGCTCGGGGCCGAGGCGGAAGGTGGCCTCGAGCAGGCTCTCGCCGCCCGCCGACAGCGAGAGCGGCCCGCGGCCTTCGATGCGCGCCGCCGCGAGGTCGGTCTCCAGCGCGGTCGCCATCGTCGCCAGCCGCCCACGCCACACCTGCTCGACCTTCTTCTCGACCGCCGCGCGCGCGTTGGTGATCGCCAGCACGCCGAAGCCCGAGAGACCCGCCGACGGAATCACCAGCAGCGCGATGACCAGGGTGAAGGTCCGTCTGAAGCTCAGCAGGTCGACGGTTTGCGATTTGGCCATGGGAGGTGCTTAGGTTTCAGGCGAGCAGTCCACAGTTGATCGCCTTGGCGCCCCAGGGCAACCCATCAGACGACGTCGACACACCCCCGGGGGCGGCACGACTGCTGCATTTTCCGGGGGTACGCAGGACCAGGGGTCTCGCAGAGCCAATGAATATCGAAGGGTTGGGTGACGTCACTGCCTGACCCACCACGGCAGGAATGTCAGCCTTTCGGCCGGGTGTCGTGGAGCACGGTTGTCGGACAAGGTCGTTCCCAGGAGGCAGCACATGTCGGTCCTCTCTCGTTCGCTGGTGCTCGGGGCGCTCGCCGCCGCGCTGTCCTTCGGCTGTGGCTCTCAGGAAGCGGCCAGCCGGTCACGCGCCGCCGGCTCGCTCGCCCTGTCGACCGACGACGCCTTCCTGTACGCGGTGGACACCGACAGCGCGACGCTGAACGTCATCGACACCAAGAGCCAGACCAAGGTCAGCCAGGTGCAGGTCGGCGCGGGCGCGGCGCGGGTGCTGGTCGGCCCCGACGACACCATCTACGTGAGCAACACCGGCGACGGCACGGTGAGCGTCATCCGCCGCGGCGACTGGAAGGAAGCGGCCAAGGTGCAGGTCGGCCTCGAGCCGTACGGCCTGTCGCTCACCAACGACGGCAAGTCGCTGCTCGTGGTGAGCGCCACCACCCGCGACACCGCCGACTTCGGCACCCTCACCGCCATCGACACCAAGACGCTCTCGCCGGTGTGGGAGCTGCCGGTGGGCGCGGAGCCCCGCGGCGTGGCGGTGGTGGGCGACCGCGCGCTGGTCTCGCTCTACAAGGCGGGCGAGGTGGTGGAAGTCGACCTCAAGACCCCGCAGGTGCTGCAGTCGAAGATCGGCGTCTACGAGGAAGCGAACAAGACGGCGCTGGCGAACGGCAGCGGCTCGAGCTCCGGCTCGGTGACCTTCCGCGCGCGTGCGCTGGCCGACGTGGTGGCCACCCCCGACGGCGCCCGCGCCTTCGTGCCGCTGGTGTGGGCGCGCGAGGCCGCCATCGGCCGCCGCCCGTCGCTCTCGGGCGGGTACTACTCGGGCGGCGGGCCGTGCAACATCGGCGCGGTCGCCACCGCGGGTCTGCTCGCGGTCGACACCGGCAGCGGCGGCGCGACCCCCGCGGTCGACGACCTGGGCTCCTGCTTCGGCTCGGGCTCGAGCTCGGGCAACTCCTCGAAGAAGGACTTCCCCGCGTCGACCCTCGCCGCCGCGACCACCGGCCGGCCGATCCAGGGCCCGACCGTCGCCGCCATCGACGCCACCGGCAGCTTCGTCTTCGTGGTGAGCAAGGAGACTTCGAACGTCTCGGTGATGCCCGTCTACCGCCGCGAAGGCGCCGACGTGGACTTCAAGAGCACCGGCACCACCATTCGCTCGGTGGTGCAGGTCGGCGCGGGCCCCGACGGCATCGCGCTCACCAAGGACGGGCTGTCGGCCTACGTGTACAGCCAGTTCGACCACCGCGTGGAGCTGCTGCAGGCGCAGGGCAAGGGCGACGCGGCCCAGGTCGTCAACATGCAGAAGCCCATCCAGGTGGCGAGCGACACGCTCACCCCCGACCTCGCCGCCGGCCGCCGGCTGTTCTTCGACGCCATCGACGAGCGCATGAGCTCGAGCGCCACCAACGTGTCCTGCGGCACCTGCCACCTCGCGGGCCGCGACGACGGTCACGTGTGGAGCTTCCCCGACGGGCCGCGTCAGACGCCCGCGCTCGCCGGCCGGAAGATCTTCGCCACCGCGCCGTACCACTGGAGCGGCGAGTTCCCCTCGCTCGGCGCCTTCATGGACCACACCGTGCGCGAGCGCATGGGCGGCCGCGGCGTGGGCGACAAGATCGCCGGGCAGATCGCCAGCTACATCGACTCGCTGCCGGCGCCGGCCAACCCGTACAGGAAGCCCGAGCTCACCGAGCAGCAGCAGCGCGGCGCGGCGGTCTTCGCCTCGGCGGGCTGCAACAGCTGCCACACCGGCGAGGCGCTCACCAACAACACCAACGCCGACGTGGGCACCCTGGTGCACTCCGGCGCGAACCCGGACAACGGCGTGGTGATGACCAAGGGCATCAACGTGCCGTCGCTGCTGGGCCTCGCCCGCTCGGCGCCGTACCTGCACGACGGCTCGGCCTTCTCCCTGGAAGAGCGCATCGGTCGCGACGACGGCGACCGCCACGGGCGCACCAGCGGCCTGAGCGAAGGCCAGCGCTCCGACCTGCTCGCGTACCTGAAGACCCTGTAAGTCCGTCGCGGCTCGATGCCGCGGCGTGGGGCACGTGGGGCAGCCTTCCGGCCATGGCGCCGGGGGGGCTGCCCGGAAGTTTTTTCAAGGCCCGTCGAGGAAGGCATCGAGGTCCGCGGGCAGCGGCGACTCGAAGGCGAGCGGCGCGCGGCTCACCGGGTGCGCGAGCGACAGGCGGGCGGCGTGGAGCGCGTGGCGCGGCAGGCGCAGCCGGGCCCACCCTTCGGGTTCCAGCGCGTGCTTGGAGAAGCGGTCGAAGTAGCCCGGGTCGGGCCCGTACATCTTGTCGCCCACCAGCGGGAAGCCGGCGTGGTGCAAGTGGATGCGGATCTGGTGCTGCCGCCCGGTGCGCGGGAAGCACCGCAGGAGCGCGAAGCGCTCGCCCCCGCGCTCGAAGCGCCGCTCGACCTGGAAGTCGGTGCGCGCCGGCTTGCCCACCTGGTGGTCGATGCGCACCGCGATGCGGATGAGCTCGGTGCCTTCGGCGATGGGCGCCTCGACGTGGAAGCTGTCGTCGGGCGGCTGGCCTTCGCAGATGGCGAGGTATTCCTTGTGCACCTCGCCGCCGATGAAGGCGTGCATCAGGGTGCGGCTCGCTTCCACCGTGCGGGCGCACACCAGGAGCCCCGAGGTTTCCCGGTCGAGCCGGTGCGCGGGGTAGGCGTCTTCGCCTCGGGCCTTGAGCTGCGAGACCAGCGTGCCCGCGTGGTAGCGGGCGGTGGGGTGAATGGGCAGGCCGGCGGGCTTGTCGAGCACCAGCAGCGCGTCGTCGCGGTGCAGCACCTTGAGCGCGTCGGGCGCCGGCACCTCGGGCTCGAGTGACGCCTTGCGGCGCAGGGTGAAGGTGAGGCCGGGGGTGACCAGGGTCGACGGCTTGAGCTTCCGGGCGCAGATGAGGTCGTTCTCGATGATGCGCTGCACCCGCTGCCGCGACAGCCGGCGGATCTTCTCGCAGAGGTACCGGTCGAGCCGCCACCCCGCGTAGTTCGGCTCCACGGTGAACGTGAGGTCGACGAAGCCTGTGGATTCGCCCGGTGCCATCGAGGGGGTATGGTGCGCCCTTACCATGACGGTGCTCCTGACCGCTTCCCTGGGCGTGCTGCTCGCCGCCGCCCCCGCGCCGGCGCCCGCGCTGATCATCGTGGAGGTCGACAGCCCTTCCCAGATGATCGGCCTCGCCGGCCAGGCCACCCGTGCGCTGCAGGACGCCGCCAAGGCGATGAAGCGCCCGGTGCTCACCGGGGAAGAGCTGCGCGCCAGGCTGCCCGCCAAGGACTTCACCGAGCTGTCCCACTGCGCCGGCAACACCAGCTGCGTGCAGTCGGCGCTCTCGAGCCTGGGCAGCCAGGTGGGGCAGGTGGTCACCGGGCAGCTCGGGCGCGACGAGAAGAACTACCTCCTCAAGCTCTGGCTCCACGACGTGCCCCAGCTGTCGGTGGTGACCGAGGTCGACCGGCAGATCCTCATCGCGTCCCGCCGCTACACCAAGGACCTGAACGCCCTGGTGGCGCCCTTCCTGCGCGGCGAGAAGGACCTGCAGGGCGTGCTCAAGCTCAGCTCCACCGTGCCGGGCGCCGAGGTCTACGTGAACGGCGAGCTCGTCGGCCTCACCCCGCTGGAGCGCAAGCTCACCCCCGCCAAGTACGAGGTGCGGGTGGAGAAGAAGAAGTACCTCGCGGTGGTGCGGCTCATCGACGTCTTCCCGAACAAGACGACTTCCGAAGAGATCCGCATGCTGCTCAAGCCCGGCGAGGTGGCCGACCCCGACGTGACGGTCGCCAAGGGCAAGGGCGCCGAGGCCGAGGTCGAAGGGCCGAGCGTGCACCTCTCCCCCGGCGTGTGGGTGGCCGGCGGCGCCGCGGTGGCCGCGGGCGCGGTGGGCCTGGGCTTCGCGGTGAAGTTCCGCGGCGAAGAGAAGTCGCTCCTCGGCGGCTTCGACCCCGTGGCGATGACCTACCAGGGCACCCGGGCGCTCGCGCTGCAGGCCCAGACGGACGCCATCATCGCCGACGTGGCCTTCGCCATCGCCGGGGCCGCGGCCATCGTCACCGCGGTGCTGGTGGTGCTCGACGTCACCCAGGGGCCGCCGGCGGTGCAGGTCGCCCCCGCGGTCGGCGGCGGCGCCGCGGGCGTGGTGGTGGGAGGTTCGTTCTGATGGCTTCGCGCGGCGTGGTGGTGGCGGCGGCGGTGGGGGCGCTCGTGGGCGCGGTGGTGGGCTGCAAGTCGTCGGTGGACCCCGACCAGGGCAAGTTCGCCTGCACCGCCGACGGCGACTGCGGCGACGGCTTCCAGTGCGTGCCGCGCTTCGACAAGGGCGCGTACTGCTACAAGAAGGGCACCTGCGTCGCCGAGACCTGCAACGGCCTCGACGACAACTGCAACGGCGCGGTGGACGACAACCTCCCCGAGGTGGGCACCACCTGCAGCACCGGGCTCAAGGGCGACTGCGCCATGGGCGCCAAGGTCTGCGACGGCGGCATCGTCTGCGTCCCGCTGGCGCTTCCGGGGCCCGAGCTCTGCAACGGCCGCGACGACGACTGCGACGGGCTCACCGACGAGGACTTCGACTTCCAGACCGACTCGCAGCACTGCGGCAACTGCGGCACCGTCTGCGGCACCGGCAACGGCTGCCTCGCGGGGACCTGCCGAGAGGCCCGCTGCGACGACGGCGTGGACAACGACAACGTGGGCGGCGCCGACTGTGCGGACCCCGCGTGCCTCGACCGCGCGTGCGGCCCCGCCGACGGCGGCTTCCGCTGTGGCCTCGCCGACGCCGGCCAGCTCGATGCCGGCGTACCCGATGCCGGCGCGCCCGACGCGGGCGAGGGCGATGCGGGCGGCGTCGATGCCGGTGACGTCGATGCCGGCGCGGTGGACGCGGGCGACCTCGACGCCGGGGCGAGCGACGCGGGTGACGCCGATGGCGGCGCGGGTGATGCGGGCAGCGATGCGGGGCTGCAGCTGCCGCCGGGGTGCTTCCCGAGATGATCTCGCTGCACCAGCGCCGCGTGCTCGACGTCGCGGTCGGACACCCTTCGGAGCGGCCCTTCGTGGCCGCGGCCAGCGGCCTGTGGGTCGGCCACGGCCAGCGCTACGTGGTGTCCGACGACGAGGCGTGCCTGACCGTGTTTCCCGAAGGCCCGGGGCCGGGCCGCCGCCTGCCGCTGTGGCCGGGCGCGCCGCTGCACGCGCTGGAGAAGGCCGAGAAGCCCGACCTCGAAGGCCTCGCGGCGCTGCCGGGCGGCCGGCTCCTCGGCCTGCCGTCGGGCTCCACGCCGCGTCGCCGCCGCGGCGCGCTGGTGTCGCTGGGGGCCAGAGGCGAGGTGCTGCGCAGCGAGATGCTCGAGCTGGGGCCCCTGTTCGACCGCCTCGCGCAGGAGACGAGCGAGCTCAACCTCGAGGGCGCGGCGCTCACGCCCCAGGGGCTGTGGCTCGCCCAGCGCGGCAACCGCAGCACCCCGAGCGCGCTCTTCCTGGTGAACCCGCGTCGGCTCGAGCAGGGCCAGGCGCCGGCGGCCGACGACTTCGTGCGCGCGGTGCCGCTGGCGCTCGGCGAGGTGAACGGCGTGCCGCTGACGCCCACCGACCTCTTCCCGCTGAAGGACGGCGCGCTCTTGCTGACCGCCGCCGGCGAGGACACCGCCGACGCGTACAACGACGGGGCCTGCGTGGCGGCCGCGGTGGCGGTGGTCGAGCCCACCGGCCGCGTGCGGCGCCTCGAGCAGCTCACCCCCGTGCACAAGGTGGAAGGCGTGCACGCCGTCGAGCGCGATGGCGCGCTCGAGTTGCTCCTGGTCGCCGACCCCGACGACCCTTCGATTCCCGCACCGCTCCTGGAGGCCACATGGCGCTGACTCGACTCCCCTGGTTGTTGTCCTTCTGCGCGGTCACCGCGCTCGCACAGGTCCCCAGCGGCGCCGCCTCGGCGTCGGGGGAGACCTCGCCCTTCGTCACCGGCCCCACCGCCGGCGGCGACGTCGCCATCTGGCTCGCGCCCGGCAGCGCGAAGGAAGCGCTCATCATGGGGGTCGACCCCTCGAGCGCCTCGGGCGGCTTCTCGACGTACCGGCTCGACGGCGGCCTCTTCCAGTCGGTGGTCGGCCCCGGCCCCACCACGGCCATCGACGTGGCCCACGCGGTGCGCGCCAACGGCGGCCTGATGGACGTGGTGGCCGTCACCACCGCGTCGCAGCAGCTCTTGCTGTACACCCCGACCGGCGCCGCCACCGCGGGCACGCTGTCGCAGGTGGGCAGCCCGGTGACGCTGCCGTATCCGCCGGTGAGCGCGGCGATGGCCCGCACCAACGACGGCGGCCTCTACGTGTACGTGGGCGACTACCAGGGCCACCTGATGACATACCAGCAGGGTGACCCGACGGCGCCGCTGGCGGTCAGCCCCATCAACCCGCCGCGCGTCTACACCGACAAGTTCAACGCGCTGGTGGTCGACGAAGGCAAGGGCCGGCTGTGGGCGGTGGTGGACAACGTCGGCCTCTACCGGATCCCGCTGTACCCGGACAAAGGCGAAGGGACCATCGCGCTCATGCAGGGCTCGAACGGCCTGCTGCCCAACACCAACTCGCTCGCCATCTACAACACGGGTGACGCGGGGGCGCTGCTCATCAGCGGCAGCACCAACCCGGTGAGCGCCGAGAGCACGTTCCAGATCTTCTCCATCGAGTGGGGGGAGATCAGCGAGGTGGTGAAGGAGATCGGCCGCTTCACGCTGGACGCGGGCGCGGGCCGCGAAGGCGTCGCCGGCAGCCGCGGTCTCGCGGTGGCCAACATCGGCCTGGGCTTCGGCTACGACAAGGGGCTGCTCGTGGCGCACGACGCGCTCAACGCGTCGGGGCCCAACCTCAAGCTGGTGCGCTGGGACGAGCTCGCGAACTCGGCGAGCCCCAAATTCCCCGTCGACCTGCGCATCGACCCGCGCACCCCCATCGGCAAGAGCGACGGCGGCACGACGATGACGGACGGCGGCATGATGATGATGGGCACCGACGCCGGGTCGGACGGCGGCTCGGTCACCCCCGGCGGCTGCGACGCGGGCACCACGCTGCTCGCCGACGGCGGCTGCGGCAAGCCGACCACCGGCCGCGACGGCGGCACCCCGGGCGGCGGCGGCGGGGTCAGCTTCCCCAGCGACAGCCCGTCGTGCGGCTGTGGCTCGGCGCCGATGGGCGCGCTGCTCGCTCTCTCGGCGCTGCTGCTCTCGCGCCGCCGGAGCCGCGGCGGATGAGGTCGCTGCTCGTCGCCGCGCTGGTGCTTTCGGCCTGCAAGACGGCCCCGGACCCGCTGCCGTCAACGCCGGAGGACAAGGGCGCGCCCGCGAAGGTGGCGGGGCCCATCGTGCTCACCCTGGTGGGCACCAACGACACCCACGGCTGGGTGATGTCGCAGAAGGACAAGGTGCCCGGCGGCGAGGTGAAGGTCGGCGGCGCGGCGGTGCTCGGCGGCTACCTCGCCATCTTGCGGGCGGAGAACCCGGGCGGGCTGTTGCTGCTCGACGGCGGCGACCTCTTCCAGGGCACGCTGGCCTCGAACCTGAGCGAAGGCTCGGCGGTCATCGCGGCGATGAACGTGCTCGGCTACGACGCCGCGGCCATCGGCAACCACGAGTTCGACTACGGGCCGGTGGGCCCCATCTCGGTGGCCACCAAGCCCGACCTCGACGCCTTCGGCGCCCTCAAGGCGCGCATCGCGCAGGCCAGGTTTCCCTTGCTGTCGACCAACATCTACGAGGCCGACACCGGCCACCGCCCGGCGTGGCTGCACGGCGACGGCGAGCTCATGCTCACCCGCCAGGGCGTGAAGATCGGCGTCTTCGGCCTCACCACGCCGCAGACCCCCACCACCACCGTGCCGGTGAACGTGTCCTCGCTGCGCTTCGGCTCGCTGGCGCCGGAAGCGATGACCGCGGCCCGCCACCTTCGCGAGAAGGGCGCCGACGTGGTCATCGCCCTGGTGCACGGCGGCGGCAAGTGCGGGCGGCTCGACGACCCCCACGACGTGTCGAGCTGCGACGTGGCCTCGGGCGAGGTCTTCGAGATGCTCAAGGGCCTGCCCGCGGGCACGCTCGACGCGGTCATCGCCGGGCACACCCACGCCGCGATGGCCCACTTCGTCGACGGCACCCCGGTGGTGGAGACGCCGGGCCTGGGCCGCTGGCTGAGCACCATCACGCTCGCGGTGGACCCGGTGACCCACAAGCCGCTCCCGGCGCAGACCCGCATCAGCCAGCCGGTGATGCTCTGCGAGACGGTGGACGAGGAGACCCAGAGCTGCGACGCGCGCGCGCTCAAGTCCAAGGCCGAGGTGAAGCTCACCGCGGCCACCTTCCACGGCAAGCCGGTGGTGCCCGACGCCGCCGCGGCGAAGGAAGTGGCGCCCATGCTGGCCCAGGTCACCGCGCTGCAGGAAGAGCGGCTGGGCCTGAGCGCGGCGGCCACGCTGGGCCGCGACTACGACGGCGAGAGCCCGCTGGGCGACTTCCTCGCCGACTCGCTGCGCTCGCTCGAGCGCGCCGACGTGGCGCTGCTCAACCCGGGCGGCCTGCGCGCCGACCTCAAGGCGGGCGAGCTCACCTACGGCGCGGTCTACGAGGTGCTGCCGTTCGACAACGCCATCGCCACCCTGCAGCTGTCGGCCGACGAGCTGACGCGGCTCCTCGGGGCCGCCTACGGCAGCAAGAAGGGCGTCTTCCAGGTCTCGGGCATCGAGGTGCGGCTGTCGAAGTGCCCGGCGCCCGACCGCCTGCGCGCGGTGGTGCTCGAGGGCGGCAAGGCGCTCGACCCCAAGCGGCAGTACCGGGTGGTGATGCCCGACTTCCTCGCGCGCGGCGGCGACGGCCTGGGGCCGGTGCTCTCGACCATCGAGCCGAACCGGGTCGACCTGGGCGACTCCCGCGAGCTCAACCTGCGCGACGCGCTGGTCGGCTACTGGAAGGGCAAGAAGGTGCCGGTGGCGGCGCCCAAGCCCGGCCGCCTGAGCTTCGTGGGCGGCGTCGAAGGCTGCGCGCAGGCCGCGGCGAGCAAGACCACCGAGAAATAGGCGCGCGCACTCGGCCGTTGCTGGTCCATGCCCTTCCCGGGTGTGCGGGCCGAATTGGCGCGCCGCACCGCCCGGGCAGGCCGGAGTGGATCATTTCCAAGGTCTCAAAATCACTCTCGAAATCGCGCTGGGGCCGAGAATCAGGCCCCGGATGTCAGGGGGGCGATCTAGCGTTCACCAGACATCAGATCACCTCGTCCGTTTTGGCGGGGGGCCCGTCGCACGCCGAAAACCGGCCGCGCCGGGCGAATGGAGGAGGGACACCATGCTGTACAAAGTCACGCCCAACCTGACGCCGCAGCCGGAGCCGAAGAAGGCGAAGGATCCGAACGCGCCGAAGGTGGCTCGCAAGCGCCGCAAGTCGCTCGTCTACGACGCCGACGGGCACGAGGTGCTCATCACCATGATGTGCCTCAAGTGCAAGTCGATGAAGCCGCTGTCGATGTTCGGCCTGCGCAAGATGGCGGACGGCGCGGTTCGCAACCAGCCGTGGTGCCGCACCTGCCGCTCGGGCGCGAGCTCGAAGAAGAAGCCCGAGGCTCCGGCCGAGGTGCAGGCGAGCGCGCCGCAGGTGCAGGTCGCCGCGGTGCCGGTCGCAGCCGAGGCGGCGCCGGAGCTGCACGACGACGGCGCGGGCTCCGACGGCGGCGACGCCGACACCGCGGCGAACGCTGTGCCTGCCGACGCCGAAGCGGCGCTGTAGGCCGCCTGCGTCGTAAGCGGACGGTGGCGAGGCCGCGAGCTGCGGCCTGCGCGAACGTGCTAGCCAGCGCGCCCCATGAGCGAGCGCGCTGGGCCGTTGAGCGGAATTCGGGTGCTGGACCTGTCCCGGGTGCTGTCGGGGCCGTTCTGCACCGTGTGCCTGGGAGACCTGGGCGCCGAGGTCCTGAAGATCGAAGAGCCGCAGAAGGGCGACGACACCCGCGCCTTCGGGCCGCCTTTCGTGGCCGGCGAGTCGACGTACTTCCTGTCCATCAACCGCAACAAGGCGTCGGTGGCGGTGAACCTGAAGTCGCCGCGCGGGCTCGCGCTGGTGAAGGCGCTCGCCGCCAAGTGCGACGTGGTGGTGGAGAACTTCCGGCCCGGGGTGGCGGAGCGCCTGGGCCTGGGCCCCAAGGCGCTGCGGGAACAGAACCCGCGGCTCATCTACTGCGCCATCAGCGGCTTCGGGCACCAGGGGGTGAAGGCCTTCGAGGCCAAGGCCGGGTACGACGCGATCCTCCAGGGGCTCTCCGGGCTGCAGCACCTCACCGGGCAGAGCGACGGGCCGCCGACGCGCATCGGGGTGCCGATGAGCGACCTGCTCACCGGCATGGCGGCGTTCCAGGCGATCCTGGTGGCGCTGTACGAGCGGGAGCGCTCGGGGCAGGGCGCGTTCCTCGACGTGGCGATGCTCGACGCCACCGCGCAGGTGCTCACCTTCCACGCCGCGGCGGCGCTCAACGCGGGCAAGAAGCCCGAGCGGCTGGGCAACGTGCACGCGTCCATCGCGCCGTACGAGACGTTCCGGGCGAGCGACGGGTACCTGAACGTCGCGGTGGGCAACGACGAGCAGTTCGTCGCCTTCAGCGCGCTGCTGGGGCACGCCGAGTGGGCGGCGGACCCGCGCTTCTCGACCAACCCCAAGCGGGTGGAGCACCGCGCCGCGCTGTCCCCGCTCATCCAGGCGGAGCTGTCGAAGGCGCCGATGGCGGCGTGGGTCGAGCGGCTCGACGCGGCGGGCATTCCCGTGGGGCACATCGCCCGGGTGGAAGAGGTGGTCGACCACCCGCAGCTCAAGGCGCGCGGCCGGGTGCTCGAGGTGCAGCACCCCACCGCGGGGCCCTTGAAGCTGCTCAACACGCCGCTGCCGCAGGCGCGCACCGAGGCGAGCGCCCCGCCGCTCCTGGGGGAGCACACCCGCCCGGTGCTGGAAGCAGTGCTCGGCCTCAGCGCGGCCGAGGTGTCGGCGCTGGCGGCCGACGGGGTGATCCGCCTCGGCGGGGCCTGAGCCGCTGGCGGCCGGTCGAACTTCGCCTAGACTCTCGCCACCGTGGTGGCCGACGCCGCACCGTTCCCGCAGCTCCCGCTGGAAGGCTGGAGCGGCCGCCAGTTCGGCCGCTTCCACGTGCTGTGCAAGCTCGGCGCGGGCGGCATGTCGGAGGTGCTGCTCGCGGTGCAGAAGAGCGTGGCGGGCTTCGCGCGGCCGGTGGTGCTCAAGCGCATCCTGGATTCGGTGCGCCACCAGGAAGACTTCCTGCACATGTTCGTGCAGGAGGCGAAGATCTGCGCGTCGCTGAGTCACGGCAACATCGCCCAGCTGTTCGACCTCTCGTACGACGAAGGCGAGCTGTTCATGGTGATGGAGTTCGTGCCCGGGGCGACGCTGGTGGAGGTCGCGCGGGCGTGCGCCATCGCGCAGGAGCCGATTCCCATCGCCTTCACGGTGGGGGTGGTGCTGGAGACGGCGCAGGCGCTGCACTACGCGCACGGGCTGCTCGACCCCATGGGCAACCCGCGGCCGGTGATTCACCGCGACATCGCGGAGAAGAACATCATGGTGTCGTCGGACGGCACCACCAAGCTGCTCGACTTCGGCATCGCGCGGCAGGAAGGCCGGCTCTCGCGCACCCAGGTGGGCACGGTGAAGGGCACCGCGGGGTACATGTCGCCCGAGCAGGTGCGGGGCGAGGTGCTCGACGGGCGCACCGACGTGTTCTCGCTCGGCGTGGTGCTGCACGAGTGCCTCACCGGGCAGCGGCTGTTCCGGCGCGGGAGCCGGACCGACGAGATTCACGCCCTGCTGGAAGAGCCCATCGCGCCGCCGTCGCTCAAGAACCCCGAGGTCGGCGACAAGCTCGACGCCATCGTGCTCAAGGCGCTCTCGCGCGACCGCAAGGAGCGCTTCTCGTCGGCGAAGGAGCTGCACGAGAGCCTGAGCAAGGTGGTGCTCGGCCGCGCGTGGGATGCCGCCGAGCGGGGCCGCTTCATTCGCCGGCACTTCGCCGCGAGGCTGGAGCAGTTCCAGCAGCTCCTGGGCGACCCGGCGCGCACCAACCTCGACGACGTGATGGTCAACCTGCCGGCGCCGCCGCGGAAGACGGTCGACATGCGCGCGCCGGGCGAGGAACTCAGCGACAGCCCGCCGGGGAGCCGCACCCGCGACCTGCGCGGCGCGGTGGCCGAGGTGCGAGGGACCCCGCGGCAGAACCTGGTGACGCAGAAGGGCGTGCCGTCGCCACTCAAGGGCCGCACCGACGAGGTGGCGGGGCCCGAGCCGGTGACGGGGGAAGACGAGAAGTACGAGCGGACCGAGCTCGCGGTGCGTCGCCCGTCGAAGGAGAAGAACAAGACGGTGGAGACCGAGCCGGGCGGGCTGTCGCTGGTGGAGCGGGAAGTGAAGGCGCCGCTGCCGCTCGAAGATCAGCCCAAGACGGTGCTCGCCGAGCGGCCGCGGCCCGACGAGGCGGCGGCGCGCACGCTCTCGAGCGACGACCCGGAGCGCTCGAGCGACGGCCCGCCGACCTTCGAGGGGTCCTCGTCGGAGAGCATGGCCGCGCCGAAGACGCAGAACCTCGGGGAAGGGGCGACGCTGGCCGCCGCTCCGGCGACGCGGATGCCGCTGCGGCTGGCGCCGAGCGACCTGAGGATCATCGCGCTGGGGGGAATCGGCGCGGTGCTGCTGGCGCTGGTGTTCTATGCGCTCTTCGAGCTGATCCGCCGGATCTAGGAACTGTTCCCTTTCCTTCGTCGGCTGCCTCCACTCAGGAAGGCGAGGCTGCGCCTCGTCCAACGGGTGAGGTTCCGATCGAACGACCGAAGGCTACGCGGCCTCTCCGGTGGGCTTCCCTCGGAACGCTCCGGGACGCAGGAGCGTTCGGTCTCTCGATCCGAGCGTGTTCGTTGGGACGAGGCGCAGCCTCGCCTTCCTGAGCGGCGGGAGCCGGCGAAGGAAAAGAAACTGCTGTTGCGGCGGCATGTGGAGGTGGACGGGATCGAACCGACGACCTTCGCATTGCGAACGCGACGCTCTCCCAACTGAGCTACACCCCCAAGTGGTTGGCTTGGGAACGCCGCCGCAACAGCGGGCGGGCTCGTAGCGTTGCCGCTTGCATGGTGTCAAGGATCTCCGCACCACAATTGGATCGTCGTGATTCATTGACGGACCAGAATGCGGGTGCCATAAAACTCGCTCTCGCTCGTTTCCGAAAATGCCAGCAACCGCGACGAAACTGAGCCCTGCAGAGCTCACGAAACTCGAACACGCCTTCGCCACGGATCCGGCGTCGGAGGCGTATCGCCCCCTCGCCGAGGCCTACCTGGGCCTCGGCCGGTACATGGAGGCGATGGTCGTCTGCAAGAAGGGGATGAAGACCCACCCCAACGCGGCCGACCCTCGCGTGCTGCTCGCCCGCGTCTACGCCGAGCAGGGCCGCGACAAGAAGGCGCTCGAAGAGCTCCAGGGCGCGCTGCAGGTCTCGCCCAACGACAAGGCCGCGCTGCGCATGACCGGGCAGCTCCAGCTCAAGGGCGGCGATGCCGCCGGCAAGGCCGCGCTCCTCAAGGCCTTCGAGCTCGACCCCAACGACGCCGACACCCAGGCGGTGATGGCCGAGCTCAAGGTCGAGGCGCCCAAGGCCGCGCCGCCGCCGCCCCCTCCGCCCGTGCTCACCCCGGCTGCTCCCGCAGCGGCCCAGGGCGCAGTTCCCCCCGCGCTCCAGGACGCGCCCGCCGGGCCTGTCCCCGCGGCGACCAGCCCCAACCGCCCTGCGGCCCCGTCGGGCGCGCGGGCCGCCGTCAAGAGCGCCACGCCCGCGCAGCCGCGCCAGACCGTGCGCCGCGTGCAGCCCACCGAGGAGTCGGTCTCCGAGTCGAGCGAGCTCGGCTCCGGCACCTACGACGTTCCTTCCGGCCAGTACGGCATCCCCAAGAAGAAGAGCAGCGCGCTCACCCGCAACCTCTTCTTCCTCCTGATCTTCGCGGTGCCGGTCTCGCTCGGCGCCTACTACGGCATCGGACAGTGGCGGGCGAAGGTCGCGCGCGAGGTCCGCAAGCTCCTCACCGAGACGCAGGACAAGCTCAAGGCCGACACGTACGACTCGTACCAGAAGGCCTCCAAGCTCTCGGAAGAGGCGCTGAACCTCGACCCTTCGTCGCGGCTGGCGGCGTCCTACGCCGCGTACGCCTACGTGATTCGCTGGGGTGAGCACGGCGGCGACGAGTCGACCCGGCAGCGCGCGACCGAGTACCTCGCCGACGCCAAGAAGAGCCAGGAACCGCTCACCTACGCCATCGCGAGCGAGGCGCTGCTCAAGCTGTACGGCGGCAAGGTCAGCGAGGCCCGCAAGGAACTCGACGGGCGGGTGAGCGACCTCGAGGCCAAGGACCAGAAGTCCTCGCTGCTCTACCTGACCCAGGGCCTGGTGCAGATGGCCGGCGGCGACCTGGAGCGCGCGAAGGAGAGCCTGGAGAAGGCGCAGATCCTCGCCTCCGACGACGCGCGCGTGTACGTCGCGCTGGGCACGCTGCAGCGCCGCCGCGGCAACGACGGCGAGGCGCTCAAGCACTTCAACACCGCGCTCAAGTACACCCGGCGCGGCGGCGGCGAGAAGGGTCACCCCGAGGCCCTGCTGGGCACCGCGCTCATCGTGCTCGACCAGCCGGACCCGGGCGCCGGCTACGTCACCGCGGCGCAGTACCTCAAGTCACTGCTGGAATCGGAGCCGCCCCCGTCGCCCCGCCAGCTGGCGATGGCCCACATGGTGCGCGCGTTCCTCGTCTCGCGGGTGGCGCACGACCTGCCGCTCTACACGGACAAGGACTTCCAGAAGAAGCTGGGCGACGAGACCCAGGTCACCACCGACGCGGGCAAGACCAAGGCGGAGATCGCCAAGGAAGAGGGCCTGGGCATGCAGGACTCCCAGAACCCCGAGCTGCTCCTGGTCCGCGCCAAGCGGCTGCTCTACGAGGACAACGTCAACGGCGCCGCCGAGGAAGTGAAGAAGGCGATCGCCATGAACGGGCAGCGCGCGCACTACCACGTGGAACTCGCCCGCGTGTACCTGGCCAAGCCGGGCCGCGAGAAGGAAGCCGAAGACGCGCTGCGCACCGCGCTCAACCTGGTGCCCGACAGCCCCAAGCTCATCACCATGCTCGGCCAGGCGCTCTACCGGCAGAAGAAGATGGACGAGGCCATCGGCCAGTTCGAGCGCGCGGTGAAGGACCCCAAGTCGAAGAACGGCGAAGCGCGCATGGCGCTGGCCCGCATCTACCGCGACGAGAAGAAGGACAACGCGAAGTCGATCGAGAACTTCGAGCGCGCGACCCAGGAAGCCATCGGCGACACCATGACCATCGCCACCGCCTTCGACGAGATGGCGCAGCTGCTCGAGGCCAAGGGCGACAAGCAGAAGGCGCGCGATTCGTACGAGAAGTCGTACAACGCGGAGAAGGAATACGACCCCGCGCTGTGCCACTACGCGCGCTTCCTCAAGAAGAACGCCGACCCCAAGGACGCCGACCGCATCAAGCTGGTCGCGGCGGACTACCTGAAGCTCGCTCCCAAGGGCGAGTGCGCGGCGGAGATGAACGCCCTCAAGTAGGTGAGGGCGCTTCACCCCCCAAGGCGACGAGGCGCTTCACCCTTCGGGGGTGGGGTTTTCCCCCGAGAGCATCTCTTCTTCGGCGGCCTTGGCGTTGGCCTCGCCTTCCTGCTCGATGGCCTCGAGCTCCTTGGCGACCAGGGCGGCGGCCTCCTTGGCCTGGCTCTGGGGCACGAAGAGCTCGAAGTACGCGGGGCTGGCGGGCTCGAAGGACGCCGACGAGGCGCTGCCGCGGTTGCGCACGAAGGCGTCGATCTTCGCTTCGCGCAGCACTTCTTCGAGCCGCTCCGCGGTGAGCGGGTCGTCCACGGCCTCGACGATGGTGAAGGTCTTGCCGTCGCTCATGGTGAAGCCACGGTACCAGTTCTTGAGGGAGTGCTCTCGCGCAGTTATAAGCAGAGGGCTTTGAACCGCCTCAAGTTCCTGGTCTTCACGTTGGTGACGGTGGGGCTGTGGCTCGCGGGCGGTGCGATGTCGGCGCCTGCGGCTGCAGCCCGGCTCGTCGAGCAAGGCGCCGTGAGCGCCGCGCGGGCGCCTTCCGAAGTGGCGCTGGCGCTGGAATCGATGCGCTCCGCGCTGCAGGCAGGCCTGCTCGCCGCCGACGGGCCCGCGCGCTGGAACGTGGGCCCCAAGGCCGGCCTCAAGCCCGAGGCCCCCAACGCCGAGCGGCTCAACGCCGTGCGCGCCGCCGTGGGCGCGGGCCTCACCGACGCTCAGCGCGCCGCGCTGGTGGTGGTGCTGGTGAACGACGTGGGCAGCCTCGCCGCGCAGGGCGCCGGCGACGGCGCCGCGGTGCCCGAAGGCGTCGACGCCAAGGCGCTCGCGCAGGCCGGGGCCAAGGGCGTGGTGGCCGAGGCCTTCGGCGCCGCGCACCTGTTCCTCTCGGCGCCGCTGACTGCCTCCGACAAGAACGAGGTGAAGTCGGTGGGCGCGGCGGTGGTCGGCTTGCCGGTGGCGGCCGAGCTGTCGGCGGCGATGGACCGGGCGGTGAAGGCGGGCGGCGTCTCGGCGCTCGGGCTGGTGGCCGACGGCAAGGTCGTCGCCTCGGCGGGCCCCAAGGACAAGGTGCAGGCGGCGCTCAAGCTCAGGTCGGGCGCGGCCGAGGTGCTGGAGCGCGGCATGGCGATGGCGCTGGGGCCCCTGGGGCTGCCGCACTTCACCAGCGGCGACGCGATGGGCGGCCAGGCGGCGCTGTCGGTGGCCGCGCGGCAGAGCCTCGAAGGCACGCCGTTCGACGTGGTGGCGGTGGTCTCGCTGGAGAGTGCGATGCAGGCGCTCGCCGGGGGCCAGAAGACGATGCTGATGTTCCTGGTGGCGGTGCTGGCGCTCGGCCTGGTGTTCACCGCCCTCGCCGGCGGCGCGTCGGAAGACGACGACGTGGGCATGAGCGTGCCGGCCAAGCCGTCGTCGCCGGCGTCCCCGGTGGCGGTGACCCGCCCGGAGCCGGCGCTCGCGCCCCCGGCGGCGCTGCCGCTGGCCGAGCCTGCCCCGGCGGCCGAGGCGAGCCCCGACGACTTCCAGTTCGGCTCGGCGCCGCTGACGCCGCCGCCGTCAGCCCCGGAGCCCACGAGCCCCGGCTTCACCTCGCCCCATTCGCCCGCCGCGGCTGACCCGTTCTCGGACTTCGGCGCTGCGCCCCCGGTGCCGCTGCCCGGGCCCGCCAGCACCCTGGGCGACGAGGAGCACCAGGCGACCACGGCCTATCCGATGGCGCGGCCGCCGGTGCCCTTCGAGGCGACCGAGCGCGCGGGCCAGGCCTTCGACCCCTTCAGCGCGGCGGGCGGTGGTCCGGCGAGCTCGGTGGACGAGGAGAGCGCCACGCGGGTGTCGGCGATTCCCGAGGAGCTGCTGCGGGCCTCCGCGCGCAACACCGGCGAGGTGACCGCGGTGAACCCGGCACAGCAGAGCGCGACCGCCAAGGTCGGCGTGGCCGCGCCGGTGGCGCCCGTGGCGGCGCCCACCGCGGTGAGCGAGGAAGCCCACTTCCAGGACGTCTTCAAGGAGTTCGTCACCACCCGCGAGCGCTGCGGGGAGCCGAGCGACGGGCTGACGTTCGAGAAGTTCGCCGCCAAGCTGCGCAAGAACAAGGATCAGCTGGTGGCGAAGTACGCCTGCAAGACGGTGCGCTTCCAGGTGTACGTGAAGGACGGCAAGGCCGCGCTCAAGGCCACGCCGGTGAAGGACTAGCCGGGCGTTCGCGTTCGGCGAAAGGCCGTCGCTCGAGCGCCTCAGGGCTGATCGTCCGCGTTCCGGTCAAGGTTTCGCGGGCGCTGTGGCAGCGGCGCCCTAGTGACCTTCGGCGCCCTGTCATAGCCAAAGAAGTATTACGAAGAAAATCAGACCTCTCGACGCTCTCGGGGGTTGCGAGAGCCTTCCCCGCTGATGGCATGTGGGTTGCTCAAGGCGTGACCCAGACGTCGCACCGGGGGCCGTTCGGAGTCGTGGAGCCGAACTTCGCCAACACGAGAGCCGGTGCAAGCGAGGGTGCATGGCCGGCAACGCGTTGGGGTGGTGGCGTTCGGAAGCAGAGCCGTCGGGGCGGGAGACCGAGCTGTCGTTGCTCGAGCGCGAGCTCGACGACGCGCGCAGCCTGGAGCGAGCGCGGGTGGTGCTGGTGCGCGGGCCGCAGGGGGTGGGCAAGTCGCACCTCTTCGCGCTGGCCAAGCAGGCGCTGGCGGCGAAGGGCGCGGCCATCTTCGAAGGGGCGAGCGCACGCGAGGTGAAGAAGAGCTTCGGCCTCTTCTTGCCGGTGCTGGAGCAGGCGCTCGAGCAGCTGACCCACGACGGGCTGCCGCCCGAGGTGCTGGCGCGGCTCAACACGGCGGTCGCCGCGGTGCAGGGCAAGGTGCCCGCGCCGGCCGACCGGCTGGCGCACTTCGACGCGCTGGGCGAGGTCTGCCAGCTGGCGTCGCGGCGCAGCGCGGCCTTCTTCTTCCCCGACGTGGAGGTGGCGGACAAGAGCTCGCAGGAACTCCTGCGCTACCTGCTCGCGGTGGCCACCACGCCGTCGAACCGCAGCCGGGCGCTCTTCGTGGTGTCGCTGCGCGACGGCGCGCCGCTGCCCAAGCCGGTGGCGGAGCTGGTGGAGCGCGTCTCGGCGCGCAGCCTCAACTTGCAGGGCCTGGACCTCGAAGGGCTGCGCAGCTTCCTCTCGCGCGCCGACGTGGCGCAGCGGCTGCTCGAGGTGACGGGCGGCAACCCGCAGCTGCTGGGTGAGCTGCTGGAGGCGCCGGCGGGCCAGGCGGTCGACTTCTTCCTCCACCGCGCCCGGCGGCTGGAGCCGAGCGCGCAGGCGCTGCTCGACGTGCTGGCGCTCGCGGGGCGCCCGGTGCCGGTGGCGCTGGCTTCCGCGGTGGCCGGGCCCCACGCGGTGGGGCAGCTCGACCAGCTGGTGCGCACGCGCTTCGCGACCATCACCTTGCACGGCGGGGTCGCGGGCTACGGCTTCTCGCGCGACAGCGAGCGCGAGGCGTGGCTGACGCTCATCGCGCCCGAGCGCGCGCAGGCGGTGACCCTGAGCCTGGGCCGCGCGCTGGTGGCCGAAGGCGAGCTCGAGGGCGGCGCGCGGCTGCTCCTGCAGGCGGCGCCGGCCGAGGGCGCGAAGGTCGCGCTGCAGGCGGCGGCGCAGCTGCACGCGCGCGGCGCGCTGGAAGGTGAGCTCGAGCTGCTGCTGTCGGCGCTGCCGCAGCTGCGCGGCGAGGCCCTGGCCTCGGCCCACCGCGCGGTGGCGACCGCGGCGGAGATGGCAGGCGATGCCCACCTGGCGGCGCGGCACGCGCTGGCGGAAGGCCGCCTGGTGAAGGGCAGCACGGAAGAGCGCGCGCTGGTGGCGGCGCGGGCGCTGGTGCGCCTCGGGCGTCACGGCCTGGCGCGGCTGTGCCTCGAGGCAGCGCAGCGGAAGTCGGCGCTGGCGCCGGCGGCGGCGGCGGTGCGCTCGGAGCTGGCGGCGCAGTCGGGCGAATTGCTCGAGGCGGCGGAGCTGGCGAAGGCGGCGCTGGTCACGGCGGTGGAGCCCGAGGTCCGGGTGGCGCTGTTGCAGGCGCAGGCCAAGGCGCTGCTCGGCATGGGCACGCTGTCCGAGGCGCGGGCGCTGTACGCCACCGCGGCCGCGGACGCGGCGAGCGCGGGCCTGGAAGCGCAGGCGGCGCTGGCGCAGTTCAACGAAGGCGTCGCGGCGCACCGCATGGGCGACCGGGCGCGGGCGATGGAGTGCTACCAGGCGACCCCGTCGCACCTGCGCAGCGCGCCCAAGGCGCACGCCAACCTGGGCTCGTTGCACGCGGAGCGCGGGGAGTTCGAGCAGGCGGTGAGCCACCTCGAGAGCGCGCTGCAGCAGCTCTCGCGGCAGAGCAGCGCCCGCGAGGTCGGCCAGGTGGCCATCAACCTGGCGCGCGTGCACCACCTCATCGGCGATCTCGACCGCGCGAACGAGCTGGCGGGCTTCGCGCTGGAGCGCGCGCTGCCGCAGGGCGACAGCTACGTGCAGGCGAGCGCGCACCTCACGCTGGGCGCGGTGGCGTTCGACCGCGGGCAGGGCGAGGAAGCGCTGTTCCACTTCGACGAGGCGCGGGTCCGCTTCGAGCGGCTGCGCAACCCGGGCTTCGCGGCGCTCGCCGCGGGGCTCAAGGCGCAGGTGCACCTGGCCTCGGGGGCGCGCGGGCAGGCGGAGGTCGAGCTCGGCCGCTCGGTGGTGGAGCGCGGCTGCGCGGCGAACCCGGCGGCGACCCTGGAGGTCGAGCTGGCGCGCGGTGAGCTGAGCCTGTCGGCGGAGGACCTGCTCGGCGCGGGCCGGGCGCTGGTCCGGGCGCGCGACGCGCTGCTGACGGCGGAAGAGCTCGAGGGGCCGTGGCGGGTGCAGTACCTGTCGGCGCGGCTCAAGGCGCTGGCCAAGGACGAGACCGCCCGCCAGGCGGAGCTGCTCAAGGCGGGGCGGCTCCTGGAGGAGCTGTCGGGCAAGGTGCCGCCGGCGCACCGCACCGCGTTCCTCTCGGTGCCGCGGCGTGCGGAGCTGCTCGCGCAGACGGCGGGGCTGTTGCCCGCGGTGTGGCCGACCCCGGCGCCCCAGTCGGCGCCGTCGGCGCACGGGCTGGTGGGGCGCTCGGCGGCGCTGAGCCGGCTGACCAAGCAGATCGCCCCCATCGGCAAGTCGAACGCCACGGTCCTCATCCGCGGCGAGAGCGGCACCGGCAAGGAGCTGCTCGCGGAGGCGCTGCACCAGGCCTCGCCGCGGCGCGCGATGCCGCTGGTGAAGGTGAACTGCGCGGCGATGGTGGAAGAGCTGCTGCTGTCCGAGCTCTTCGGCCACGAGAAGGGCGCCTTCACCGGCGCGGTGCGCGAGCGCAAGGGGCGCTTCGAGCTCGCCGACGGGGGCACGCTGTTCCTCGACGAGATCGGCGACATCAGCCCCAAGTGCCAGGTGGCGCTGCTGCGCGTGCTGCAGGAGAAGGAGTTCGAGCGGGTCGGCGGCAGCAAGACGATGAAGGTGGACGCGCGGGTCATCTGCGCGACCAACCGCGACCTGGAAGCGCTCATCGCGCAGGGTCGTTTCCGTGCCGACCTCTACTACCGCCTGAAGGGCGTGATGCTCGAGCTGCCGGCGCTGCGGCAGCGGCCGGAAGACCTGGCGGTGCTGAGCGCGCACTTCCTCACCCGCGTGGCGCGGGAGCGGGGGGAGTCGCCCAAGCGGCTGTCGGACGCCTCGCTGCAGCTGCTGTCGCGGCACACCTGGCCGGGCAACGTGCGCGAGCTGGAGAACGTGCTCGCGGCGGCGGCCATCTTCGCGGAAGGGGCGGTGGTGGAGCCCGAGGCCTTCCTCCACGTGCAGGAGCTGCGGGCGCTGTGGGATGCGGGCGCACCCCAGGCGAGCTCCGCGGGTGACGGCGTGCAGGTGCAGGTCGCCAGCAGCCCGGTGGCGCCGCTGCCTGCGGGCGCGGTGGCGATGCCGATGACCGAGGGCGGGGAGCTCGACTTCTACGAGCTGGCCCGGCAGCGGGACCTGTCGCTCAAGGACCTGCGGCACCAGATGGAGATGCAGTGCATCCGCCGGGCGCTGACCGAGGCCCAGGGCAACATCAGCGAGGCGGCGCGGCTGCTCAAGATGAAGCGGTCGCGGCTGTCGCAGATCGTCAACGGTGAGCTGGAGCTGAAGGAGGTCGCCCATGGCGACGAAGCGTGAGTTGGCATCGGTGTTGCGTATGCTTCCTTCCATGACCTGGAAGCGTGTCGCGATCCTGGCAGTGGTGGCGTTCGCCGGATGCGGCGTGGGCATCGAAGAGGCGCAGGCGCAGACCCCGGGAACGGTGGGGACGCAGGCCGACGCCATCTCCAAGCCCGCGGATCCACCGCCGGAATTCCGGCCGCGCACGGCGGGCGACCCTTCCACGGCCCTGCCGCAGGACCCGGTGCCCGACTTCGAGGAGAAGAAGGGGCCCCGCAAGCTGCACCTGGTTCCGTCCGAAGTGGTGCGTTAGCTGCCTGACGGTCTGCCGAGGCGCAGCGTGAGCCGCGCCCCGCCGGAAGGCCGATTGGTGGCCTCGAGCGAGCCCTGGTGCTCCTCGAGGATGCGGCGCGCGAGGGCGAGTCCCAGCCCGGTGCCCTGCGGCTTGGTGGTGACGTAGGGCTCGAAGGCCCGCGGGAGCAGCTCCGGCGGGAAGCCCGGCCCGGTGTCGTCGAGGTGAATGACGGCCGCGTCCCCTTCGGTGAGCACGGTGAGCTCGAGGCTGCCGCCCGCCTCGCCCATCGCCTCCACCGCGTTCTTGATGAGGTTGACCAGCACCTGGCCGAGGAGGTCCTTGTCGGCCAGGGCGCGCACGCCTTCAGGGGCGTGGAGGGCGGTGCGCACCCGCTGCGGCGCGTGGAGCTCGAGGAGCGAGCGGCAGAAGGCGACCAGCTCGAGCGGCTCGAGGCGGGGCCTGGGGAGCCGGGCGAAGTGGCTGAACTCGTCGACGATGCGGCTCAGGCGCTGCACTTCTTCCAGCATGGCGGCGCTGGCGCGCTCGAAGGTGGCGGCGAAGCGCTCGTCCTTGCGCTCGGCGAGCGCGCGCAGCGTCTCCAGCGACAGGCGAATGGGCGTGAGCGGGTTCTTCACCTCGTGCGCGAGGCGGCGGGCGACTTCCTGCCAGGCGGCGATGCGCTCGGAGGCGAGCAAGGCCTCGGTGGTGGCCTTGAGATCGGCCGTCATGCGGTTGAAGGTCTGGATGAGGGTGCGGACCTCGCGGCTGCCGCCTTCGGCCACCTGGGCGTCGAGCGCGCCGCCGGCGATGGCCTGGGCGGCGTGGGTGAGCGACTCCACCGGGCGGGTGAGGCGGCGGGCGAGCACCGCGCCGAAGGCGATGGCGAGCAGCAGGCCGGTGGCGAAGAGCAGCCCGAAGGCGCGGCCCACCTCGCTGAAGGTGGCGTCGATGCCGGCGCGGGAGAAGTCGAGGTGCACCGCGGCGGCGGGGCTCTCGGTGAGGGTGAGGCGCGAGGTGGGCGGCGCGGCCCGGCCGCCCTGGGCGACGCGCTGGCCCTGGCTCAGCACTTCCACCCGCGCGCCGAGCAAGGAGGCGAGCCGGGTGGCCCAGGCGTCGTCGAGCAGCGTCCCGCCCACGAGCCACAGCCGCCGTTCGCCGAAGTCGACGGGGCGCGCGCAGACCCGGGCGGGCCGGGTGACCAGGCCTTCGGGGGTGGCGAGGGTGACCAGCGCGTCGTGGGCTTCGGTGGGGGCGAGCGCGGTGACGGCGAAGAGGGCCTCGTCCTTCTCGAAGAGCCGTTCCGGCAGGTGCCCGGACGACAGCGTGCGGCCCTGGGCGTCGAGCAGCGAGAGCACGGTGAGCGCGCGCGGCGTCATCAGCCCGGGTGCCGCCTGAGCGACCTGGGTGGGGAGCGGCACCTCGTGGGCGTCCTTCGCCACGCGCTCCACCTCGTCGGACGCGGCGAGCTCGTCCATGGTGTGGAGGAGGTCGGCGTCGAGCCGCGCCAGCACCGCCTGGCCGGCGGCGAGGCCTTCCTGGGTGCGGGTCCGGTGCTGGGTCTCGAGGAGCTGGCCCAGGCTGCGCAGGGCGAAGGGGGCCACCGCGACGACCTGGAGCGCGCAGAGCGCGGCGAACACCAGGGCCAGCGAGGTGCGCAGGCGCATCGCGCTAGTCGTTTCCCAGCGGCAGGTCGTCGAGGCGCGGCAGCCCGGTCGCGTCGCGGGGCGGCGCCGCGAGCCCGGCGGCCGTCTTGAGCGAGAGGCCCTGCACGGCGAGCGGCAGGAGGTCGAGCTGGGGCGCCAGGGTGGCCGCGAAGGCCCCCGCGTGCTCGTCGCGCACCGCGGGCGAGGCGAGCGGCGTCGGCGTGCTCCCCCGGGTGGCGAGCTCCACGGCGACGGCGAGCGCGGCGGGCGTGCTGGGCGGGAGCCACACGCCGTGGAGCGAGAGTTCGAGG
Source organism: Myxococcaceae bacterium (assembly GCA_019694595.1). Lineage (GTDB taxonomy): Bacteria > Myxococcota > Myxococcia > Myxococcales > Myxococcaceae > JAIBBQ01. Next base: position 2,218 of record JAIBBQ010000015.1, on the reverse strand, counting down.
GTGCCGTCACTCCAGCGCTGCAGCAGCTCGCTCCGCGGGAGCGGCAGCGGCTTCACCCGGTACCCCAGGGCGTCGAGCTTCACCTGAAGCCGGGTGGCGATGGCGCGGTGGTCCTCGTCGGCCTGGTCGAAGGCCAGGGTGACGGTGCGCGGCGGGTGCAGCGGGGCCGGCGCGGTCGACGCCGGCGGAGCGGGCACGCCGGGCACCAGGCCCACCAGCGGGGCGGCGGGGCCCTTGAGGAAGAAGCGGGCGAGCTCCTCGCGGTCGAGCACGCTCTCCACCGCGGCGCGGAAGCTCGGCTCCACGGCGCGGGGGGTGAAGCGCAGGTAGGTCGCGCGCAGCAGGGCGCCGAGCTGCGGCGCCGGCACGCCGAGCGCCACCTGGGCGCGACGCTGGCCGACGGCGCGCTCGGCGGTGCGGGCGTCGGCCTGGGTGAGCGAGAGCGCGTCGGCCCACGGCCGGCCGGCAGGGAAGCCCAGGTTCGCGAGCCAGAGGTGCGGGGCGCTCCCGCGGACGAAGGGGCCCACCGCGGTGGGCGTGGCCGCCGGCACGGCCAGGGCCGGGTGGCAGAGCGCGCTCTCGAGCTCCGGCGCGCTGGCCTTGAGGTTGAGCTGCACCACGTTCTCGGTGACGGTGACGGTGTCCAGCGCCCAGAGGAGGCCGCGGTAGGGCGACGCGGTGCGCCTGGCGCGCGTCAGCATCGCGGCCACCTTGGAGGCGTTGAGCAGCTCTCCGCTGGCGGTGCGGCTGCCCGGGCGGACCTCGAGCCGCAGCGCGGTGGGGCTGACCCAGCTGGTGGAGCGCACCAGCACGCCGACGGTGCGCTCACCTTCGAGGCGGCAGAGTGGCGCGGCGAACAGCGGCAGCAGCGCGGCGTCGGAGGCGGTGGTGAGCTCCACGGGGTCGGCGGGAGGCAGCGGACCGGTGACGACCACCGAGAGCGTGCCCCCGGCGCGGGGCCGCGAGGCCGCGAGCGCCGCCGAGGCGAGGAGCGCGAGGGCGAGGGGCGCGCGCCTCATCGGGCCCTCCGGGCGAGGGCGAGGCGGCCGGTGCCGTCGGCGAGCCCGAGGCCGAGCAGCACCTCGTCCTGGCCGTCGCCGTCGAGGTCGCCGCACGCCACCACCACCGCGCGGCCCGCGGGCAGGGCGCCCTTCCAGCGCACCGGCTGTGCGGCGAGCGGCCCGCTGGCGCGCTCGAGCGCCTCGGCGTCGAAGACGCGCAGCTCGTCGGTGGGGGGCGCCACGCGCTCGCTGGTGGTGACGAGCTCGAGGCGGCGGTCGCCGTCGAGGTCGGCGAGGCGCGCCGCGCTGCCCGCGCCCGGCAAGCGCACGAGGGCACCGGGCGGCCGGCGCAGCAGCAGGGTGGTGTCGAGGCCCACCGCCGCGACGAGCCCATTCCTCGGCGAGGCGGTGACGACCGGCTCCTGGAACTCGACCGGCGCGAAGGCGGCGAGGCTCCCCAGCGGCCGCAGGGTGAGCCCCTGACCCGAGAGCTCGGCGAGCGGCCGGCCCGCGCCCCCGTCGAGGGGCAGCTCGGCGCCGGGAGCGCGGCGGCCGGAGACGAAGGCGAGCTGACCGCGGGAGGCGGCGATGGCGCCGAAGGGCTCGCGGGTCGGCTGTTCCGCGGGCCCGCCCGGGAGCGCGACGGCAACGCGCAGGCCTCCATCGGCGGAGAGCACGAGGGCGGACTCCTCGAGGAGCACCAGCGGCTCCAAGGTGCCGTCGCCGTCGGTGTCGCCCAGGCCGACGGCGGCGGGCCATGCCGGGAGCGGGGCGAGCACGCGCACCTCGAGCTCGAGGGCGCCGGCGTCCTTCCCCGCAGGCTCGAGGGCGACCGGCGCGCTCTCCAGCGGCACCGAGGCGGCGAGCGCGGCCGCGAGCGGTGGGCGGCTGGGCGTGCGGCCCGACCAGAAGTTGACCCAGGTGCCGACCAGGTCTCCGCGGGCGTGGACGCGGCCGCCCTGGGGCCCGAGGCGCAGGCGCACCAGGGTGCGCAGGTCGCGCTGGCGCGCGGCGGCCTCGGCCTGCTCCGCGGTGCCGTCGAGGACGACGGGGCCGAGGTGCGCGGCGGCGAGGCGGGCGGCGAGGAGCGCGGCGACCGTGCGGGCCTGCTCGGCGGCGTCCGCGCTGACGGCGAGGGCGACGGGCGGCTCGGGGTGGGCGGCCACCACCTGCGCGGCGAGCGCGTCGGCGAGCGGCTCGAGGCTCGAGGCCCCCGC
>JAIBBQ010000180.1 GCA_019694595.1 Myxococcaceae bacterium | reverse complement strand
GCCGCCGCTGCTCGACGCGGTGCCGCCGCCGCTGCTCGACGCGGTGCCGCCGCCGCTCGACTCGGTCCCGCCACCGCTCGACGCCGTCCCGCCGCCGCTCGACTCGGTCCCGCCACCGCTGGCGCCACTTCCTCCGCCGCTCCCCGAGGGCGAGCTGCACACGCCACCCAGGCAGCCCATGCCCGGCCCGCAGGCCGTGCACATCGCGCCCTGCTTTCCGCACGAGTCGACCACCAGCCCGGACTGGCACTTTCCAGCGGAGTCACAGCACCCCGCGCAGATGGCCGCGCACTGGTTGGTGGCCGGCACGGAGGCGCCGCAGCCGCCGAGGAGAAGCAGGGAGATCGTCGAGACGGCGAGGCCCAGGGTCCGGGTGGAGGCGTTCATGTGGCCCTGAACACCCCCCTGCCGCCTGACGAGTGCAGAACTTCCAGCCTCGAAACAACCGGAATCCTGGGAGTGCTTTTCCTGCAGCCTGACTCAAGTGCTTGTTTTCACGGAGCGCGCATGGAGGGTGTCAACTCGAGTGCACATTCAGCGGGAGGACGGGGTGAGTCAGTCCAGCGACAACCGTTCAACTCACTTGGCTCCGCGAGGCTCCATGCGCACGATGAAGAAGCCGTCCCTCCCGCCCGCCACCATCACGACGACCGAGGCGCGTCAAATGCTCGCCGGGTTGCGCCGGGACTTCCAGGAGACGCAACTGGGAACGCCCACCAAGCAGCTGGCGGCGGGCGACTCGCTGCTGCTGGTCGCGAAGCCTGGCACGACGCTCGACCTCCAGGGACTGAACGCCAAGTCGCCCGTCTCGGTGGCCCACCTGCCCAACGGCGACCTGCGCCTGGAGATGAAGGCCGGGCAGCACGAGAGCAACGCCGACCAGGTGCGCATCACCGCCAAGTCGGATGAGACGGGCAAGGTCGTCGACTGGGTCGACCTCACGGTGCGTCCCCGCGACTCCCGCCCGCCGACTGCGGGGTTCTCCAACGACAACCGCCACCCAGCGGCCGACGCGCCGGTGGCGTCCAAGCCCACGCCCCTCACCGCAGCGCAGCAGAAGCGAGCCCTCGCGCAGGAGCTGTTGAACGCCTGGGCCGATGGTGACGAGCCCGGCGGCGCCTGAACTTTTCGAACGTTTCGAAGTGCGAATCACACACGCAGCACAAGGGGAGCAGACCATGTCGACCAACGTGAAGCTGAACGGGGCCAAGCTGATCCAGACCGCGGACGTGAAGGGCGGCGAGCCGCCGAAGTACGCGCTCGAGCTGCCCAAGCCCATCACCGTCGAGACGGCGGGCGGCGCCAAAGTCACCTCGAACCGGGTGGAGATCGGCAACGGCGAGTACTACCGCAACGACTTCCAGGCCCTGGTCGGGAAGAAGGTCGCGGTGTCGCTCGGTCACGACCTCAAGCTCCCGGCGGAGGCGCACCGGTTCCCCGGGTTCGACTTCAGCCCTCCGCGGGAAGACATCTCGATCCAGGTGAGCGCCGAGGACGTGAAGGCGCTGACCGGCAAGACGCAGCTGGCCCAGCCGGCGGTCGACCCGATGGGCGGCGGTCGCTTGATCAGCTGACGCTGCGAGCGCTCAGCGCTTCTTCGACGACGCCAGGTGGGGCGCCTCGCGGCCGGCGACCGGCGCACCAGGCGTCCACTTGCGGTACTGGCTCACGTTGAGCCGGGTCAGCTCGCGGGGCACGTCCTTCTTCTCGGCGATCGCCCAGCCACCGGCCGATGACCGGGTGCGGAACCAGGTGCCCCGGCGCTGCAGCCAGTACCACTGCTGGCAGTAGAAGACCGCCTCGGGGTTGTTGGGCACCGCCTGCACGGCGTCGTTCACCCGCGCCAGGTTGGGCGGCGAGAGAAAGTAGACCTCGGTGGGGAGCGGCACCGGCCTGGCCGCGGCGAGCGAAAGCACCGGAAGCAGCAGCGCCAGCGCCAAGGTGGTTCGCATCGGGGGCCTCACGAAGCCCTTGCCTGAGCAGGGCGCATGCCACGGGGAATGGCACCCACGGACGCAACGGTCCCCGAGTGCATTCAACCGGTTGCGACGATTCGTGAAAGCCGGGTTCTGCCCACTGGAGTGGGCAGTGGCCGGGCAACTGACGCCCGGCCGGACAGCGCGACTTACTTGCCGGGGCTCATGTCGAGCAGCGCGCGCTTGTCCTTCTTCTCCTTGAACTCCTCGGCCTCGGGCAGCGCCGCCTTCTTCTCGGCGATGTTCGGCCATTTGGTCGCGAGGTCGGCGTTGAGCTGCTTGTACTCGGCCCACTTCTCGGGGAGGTCGGACTCCGGGAAGATCGACTTGGTCGGGCAGACCGGCTCGCACGCGCCGCAGTCGATGCACTCGTCAGGGTGAATCACGAGGAAGTTGGCACCCTCGTAGAAGCAGTTGACGGGGCACACCTCGACGCAGTCGGTGTACTTGCACTTGATGCAGCCTTCAGCGACGACGTAGGCCATGTGACGCGAGCTCCCTCGAAAATCGGTTGGCGCGGCGCTTCTACACAATTCACTGCGAAAGGAAACCCTGCGCACGCAGCAATTCTGCGAGCAGGACCGCGCCCTTGGCGGCGCCCATCTTGGTGTTGTGGGAGACGAGCACGTACTTCACGCCGTTCTCGAGCACCCCGTCGTCGCGCAGGCGGCCGACGCTGGTGGCCATGCCCCCGTGGGTGTCGCGGTCGAGCCGGGGCTGGGGCCGGAAGGGGTCGTCGAGCACCTCGATCCACCGCGGGGGCGCCGACGGCAGCCCGGCGGTCGCCTCGTCGCCCCGGAAGCCGCGCAGCACCTCGGCGACGTCGGCGAGCGAGGCCTTCTTGGCGAGCGACACGTAGGCCGCCTCGGTGTGGCCTTCGAGCACCGCGACGCGGGTGCAGGTGCAGGACACCTTCACGCCGTGCGGCGTGGTGGCCCCGCCGAGGATCTTCTTGGTCTCGACCTCGACCTTGTGCTCCTCCTTGCTGATGTGGGGGACCACGTTGTCGATGATGTCCAGGCCGATGACGCCCGGGCTGCGGCCGGCGCCGGAGACCGCCTGCATCGACGTCATCATCACCGCCTTGACCCCGAACGCGTCTTCCAGCGGCTTGAGCGTCACCGCGAGGCCGGTGGTGGTGCAGTTGGGGATGGGGGCGATGAAGCCCTTCCAGCCGCGCTGCTTGCGCTGGGTGGCGATGAGGCTCGAGTGCGCCGCGTTCACCGGGGGAATGATGAGCGGCACGTCGTTCTCGTAGCGGAACGCGCTCGCCGCCGAGATGACGGGAATGTCCTTCGCCAGCGCGGGCTCGAGTTCCTTGGCGACGTCGGACTCCACCGCCGAGAAGACGAGGTCGAAGTCCTTCGCCTTGACGTCGCTGCCGGCGACCACGGTCACGTTGGCGAGCGCGGCGGGAATGGGCTCGGTGAGGAACCAGCCCAGCATGCCGTTGGGCGCCTTGAGCGCGTCCACGTAGCGCTTGCCCGCGTTGCGCGGCGAGGCGGCGAGGCCGGTGAGCTCGAAGAACGGGTGGTCCTTGAGCGCGGCGATGAACTGCTGGCCGGCGAGGCCGGTGGCGCCGACCAGCGCGCAACGGAGCTTTTTCATGGGGCGACCTCTAGCTATACGGCGACGGCGTTTCAACGGGCCGGCCGGGCCCCCTGCTCAAAGGCGTTCCATGCTCCCCATCTCACTCCTCCTGGCAGCGGTCGCGACGCCTGGTCCCTTGAGCGTCACCGTGGCCGACCCGCTGACCCAGGCCCCCAAGGTGCTGCAGGGCGTGCTGTCGGCGCCGCTCACCGGCGAGCTGGGTCAGGCCACGCGCGCCTGGGCGCTCGCGCAGCGCGAGGCGCTCAAGGTCCCGAAGGACGCCGACCTCCGCGTGGGCCCGGGGTTCCTCACCCGCTTCGGCGCCTCGGTGCACCTGGTGGAGCAGGTCGACGGCGTCGACGTCGAAGGCGCGCAGGTGGTGGTGACGCTCGACGCGCAGCGCCGGGTGGTACTGGTGACCTCGAGCCTCTTGCCCGTGCAGCAGGTGGTGCGCGACTGGCGCGTGGCCGGCGAAGAAGCGCTGCAGCGCGCGGCGAAGACGGTGCGCTTCGCGCTGGTGAAGAACGGCCGCACGCCCGGCGGCGCCCGGAAGGCCTACTTCGCGGTGGGCGAGGCGCTGCATTCCGGCTGGCTGACCTACGTGCCCACCGCCGACGTGCGCGACAACTGGCTGGTGGCCGTCGACGCCACCACCGGCGAGATCCTCTGGTCGCAGAACCGGGTGTTCCACGCCGCGCTCGACGCCAACGCGTACGCGCCCAGCCCGGGGGGCCTCGATGCCGGCGTGGGCGTGACGTCGACGGTGAAGGTCTCGCTCACCCACGCCGACGGCGGGCCGATGGTGGTGCCCAACGACGGCGGCTTCCTGGTGGGCACGCAGCTCGACGCGCTCAACTGCTGCGTGAACCAGGACTGCAGCCTCGCGCCCGACGCGGGCATGCGGCGCGCCAAGGGACAGCTGAGCGTGATGGGCTTCTCGCTCTATTACGACTCGGTGGTGTGCGACCGGCGGCAGCTGGCGACCAACGACCCCGCGGTGCACGACGGCGGCAGCTACGAGTACACGCCGTTCGACCCGCCCACCGCGACGCCCAAGCAGTCCGACCCGGCGAGCGTCGACGAGTTCTCCGAGGTGCACGCCTTCTACCAGGTGAACACGCTCTACGACTGGGTGCGCGGGCTGTCGCGCGCGGCGGCGCCCATCTTCCCCGGGCATCAGCCGGCGCTGACGCCGTTCTCGATGCGCGACGAGCGGCGGCAGCCGGCGCGCAAGCCGGCGGTGTGGGCGAACGTGGTGTTCCCCGACCTGCAGGAAGTGGCGAGCAAGTTCCCCTGCGGGCTGAGCCAGTCGACGCCCTGCACCATCGACCACCTGGGCCACATCGACAACGCGGCCTTCATGCCCCGCGAGAACTTCGCGCAGATCCCGGTGCCCGAGTACCAGATGGACGTGGACACCCTGATGATCTTCCAGGGCGCCCAGGCGGACTTCGGCTACGACGCGCCGGTGCTGTGGCACGAGTTCGGCCACGGCGTCATCTACAGCACCGCGAACCTCGCGCTCGACGCGCTGGCGCTGGACTCGCTGTCAGCCAACAACGAAGGCGGCGCGCTGCACGAAGGCCTGGCGGACTTCATCGCCGGCGCCTACGGCCAGAACTCCCGGCTGGGCACCTACGTGGGCCCGCGCATCGGCGGCGGCGGTCAGGTGATCGGCGTGCGCAACGACGCGTACCTGCGCAACCTGGACAACACCTTCGCCTGCCCCGACGTGCTCTGGGGCGAGGTCCACCAGGACAGCCAGCACGTCTCGGGCGCGCTGTGGCAGGCGCGCAGCACGTTGTTCTCGGGCAACGACCAGGGCGCCACGTTCGACGCGGCCTTCTACGCCGCGCTCGTCTCGCTGGCCCCGAGCGCCGACTTCGCGAGCTTCGCGGCGGCGATGTCGCAGCACGTGGCGACCGCGTTCCCCACGGTGGCCAACGCCGACCAGAAGCTCACCGCCATCTTCACCCAGCGCGGGGTCATCGGCTGCTCCAAGGTGCTCGACTTCGGCGCCAACACCCCGGCGCGGCCGCTCTTCGGCATCGCCGCGCCCGGCGGTGGCCTGGCGCAGGGCACGCTCGTCCCCGGTCCGTTCCAGTTCCGCCTCGCGGCGCCCAAGGGGGCGAGCGCGGTGACGCTGTCCGCGAAGCCGGCGCAGACGGGGAGCCCGCTCGGGGGCGCGCCGCAGGTGAAGGTGCTCGCCAAGGCCGGCACCACCATTCGCTTCACCAAGATGGGCACCGGCCTCACCAACGACGCCGACAAGGTGGTGGACGCCACCGCGAACCAGACGTCGGTGTCGGCGACGGTGCCGCTCACCGGCACCTGCGACGCGGGCTTCATCTACGTCGCGCTGGGCTCGCAGGCGGGCGCCAACCTGAGCACGGTGAAGCTGTCTTTGACCGAGGACCCGGCCTGCTCGTTCGACGGAGGCAGCGGCGCGGGCGGCGGCTCCGGTGGCAGCGGCGGAGGCACGGGCGGCTCCGGCGGCTCGGCCGGTGGCGGCTCGGGCACCGACGGCGGCATGAACACGACGATGCTCCCCAACCTGGGCATCCAGGGCGGCGCGGCGGCGAAGGGCTGCGGCTGCGGCTCGGCCGAGCTGGGCGGGCTGTCGATCGTCGCGGCGCTCGCCTTGCTGCGGCGGCGGCGCGCTCAGTCGTAAGGCCGCACCTCGACGCCGGCGTCCTTGCGCGCGGAAGCCTTGGGCCTCCCGGCGTCGGGCGGGTCGACGGGAATCTCCTGTGGCAGCGCGCTCTCGCGCTGCTCGGGCCGCAGCGCCACCGACTGGTGCTCGGAGACCAGCGACCACAGGCCCTTCTCTTCCGCGAAGATCCACAGCGAGCGGAAGGGCACCAGGGTCCGCGGCCCCTTGGGCGTCCCGTACGTCATGGCGACGTTGGCGATGACCCAGCCGCTCTGACCTCCCGGCGCGAGTGACGCGCGGGGCCCGCCTTCGATGGAGAACGAGAAGCCCGACTTCTTCGCCTGGGCGACGAGCGGCCGCGCCATCTTCTTGAAGGCCGCGCCCCCTTCGAAGACCTCGGCCGCGTCGGTGCCGATGAGCACCACCGCGTCGGCGTCGGAGGTGCGCTCGACCTTGGTCTTGAGGTCGTCGAGCACGCGCCGGGTGAGGCCCACGAGCTGCTCGGTCCCCTTCCCCTTCACCACCTGGGGGTCTTCCGGCGCGGTGAGGCGCTTGTCGGACCCCGCGGCGTAGAGCGTGTCGTTGCTCACCGGCAGCGACACGTGGAGCGCGTCGAGCCGCCACCCCTGGTCGAACACCAGGTGGCCGGTGACGCGGGGCCGGTAGCGCTGGAGCGGCCGGTTCGGGCGCTCGCGGGTGACCAGCGGGCGGTCGAAGAACCACGCGGACCGGTGGTCGGCGGCCACCGCGACCGACGGGCGCTCGTGGTCGATGGTGAGCGTCTCGCCCTTGAGCCCGATGGGCACCAGCTGCTGGCGGAGCTCCTCGAGGAGCGCGGGCCGGGAGTTGAAGAAGTCGCCCGGCCCGAGGCCGATGGCGACCACCTCGGGGGTCATGGTGTCCTCGAGCTTCTCGGGCTCCAGCGACTCGACGGCCCGGTAGAGCCTGAGCACCAGCGCCTCGACCTGCGCGCGGGCGTCGGGGGGCGGCTTGGTTTCCGCGGACGGCGGGGGGGCCTTGGGCGGCGTGGCGCACACCGCGCCGAGCAGCACGAGCGCGCTGGCGGCGACGGCGGTGAGCGGGGGCCTTGGGGCGAGCACGGGGCCCGCCGAGCCTGACGCCCCTCGGCGCCCGCAGTCGAGGCCCTTCACTGCCGGGGCACGGGCCCCAGGAAGTCCAGCGGATCCGCGGGGACGCCGTCCTTGCGGACCTCGAAGTGGAGGTGTGGCCCGCTGGTGGCGCCCGAGTCGCCCACCGTGGCCACCACCTGCTTCTCGCGCACCGTCTGCCCCGCCTTCACCCGCACGTCGCGGTTGTGGGCGTAGAGCGTGATGAGCCCACCGTCGTGCTCGATGATGGCGATGAGGCCGTAGCCCTTCTGCTCGCCGGCGAAGAGCACGGTACCCGGGGCCGCCGTCTGCACCGGGGTGCCGGCGGGCGCGGCGAGGTCGATGCCGTCGTGGGCTTCCTTCCCCTTCTTGCCGAAGCGCGCGTAGAGCACGCCGCGCACCGGCCACTGGAGCACCCCGTCCTTGCGGCCGACGCTCACCGGGCCGCGCTCGCGCTTGTCGCTCACCGCGCGGGCCGGAGCGACCGGCTCGGGAGAGTCGGCAGGGGCCACCGGCTTCGGCGCGCCCGAGCCCGGCACCACGAGCTCCTCGCCGACCGCGAGCTCGCGCGGGTCGGAGATGCCGTTGGCGGCCATCAGCTCTTCCACCGAGAGGCCGTAGGTCTTGGCGATGCGGTACAGCGTCTGGCCCTTCTCGACCCGGTGCTTGGTGGCGACGAGCTCGGGCTCGGTGTGGCCCGCTTCCAGCACCAGCTGGGGCTTGCCCTTGCCGGTGCGCTTGGCAGGCGCGCTGGTGGCGCAGCCCGAGACCAGGCCGAGCACGGCGATGAGGGCGAAGGCACGCACCGCGCCCGAGTGTGCGACCGGGGGAGCGCGAAGGCGAGAAACGCTCTCCTTGCCGGGAGCCCCCTGGAGCGTTACGGCTAGGCCCGCGTGGACGACCCCCTCGAGCGCTTCACCCGGTGGTACGCCGAGGCGGCCGAGGCGGAAGGGCGAGAGCCCAACGCCGCCGCGCTGGCCACGGTGGGCGAGGATGGGGCGCCGTCGGTGCGCATGGTGCTGGTGAAGCGCTTCGATGCCCAGGGCTTCGACTTCTTCACCAACCTGCAGAGCCTCAAGGCCCGCCAGCTGCTGTCGACCCGGGCCGCGGCGCTCTGCTTTCACTGGCCGGCGGCCGATCGCCAGGTGCGGGTGAGCGGCACCGCTGCACAGCTGTCCGACGCCGAGTGCGACGCCTACTTCGCCACCCGCCCGCGCACCGCGCAGCTCTCGGCCTGGGCCTCGAAGCAGTCGAGCCCGCTGGAGAGCCGCGAGGCGTTGCTGAAACGGGTGCAGGACGCGCAGGCGCGCTTCGGCGATGGCCCGGTGCCGCGCCCGCCGCACTGGGGGGGCTTCCGGCTGCGCCCCACCACCCTCGACTTCTGGCGCGGCGACGACGACCGGCTTCACCACCGCGACACGTTCGTGAAGAACGGCGCCGGGTGGCTCAACGTGCTGATCAACCCGTAGAGGACGACATGGCCCAGCTGGAGACGATTGCCCCCGATGAGGCGGAGCGCTTCGAGGCGCTCGCGCAGAAGCTCGTGGCCGCGCTGGCGCGGGAACCCGACGGGCGCACGCTGCACCTGCGCCAGCACGGCAACGTCACCGGCACGCTGCAGGTGACCCAGGTGGAAGGCGCGCTGGCCCAGGGCCTCTTCGCCCGGCCCGGCACCTACGAGACCTACGTGCGCTTCTCGGCGGGCTCGCCGCGGCGGCAGGCGGACAAGGTGCCCGACATCCGCGGGCTGGCGGTGAAGGTCTACGGCGTCGACGGGCCCAAGGTGATTCCCGGCCTGGAGGCCGCGCGCACCCAGGACTTCCTCTGCATCCCGTCGTCGACCTTCGCCTTCCCCACCCCGGAAGAGTTCATCGACGTCGCGCTCGCCGGCGCGGGCGGGCCGCTCAAGATCCTCGGGGCGATCATCAAGCACGAAGGCTTCTTCAAGGGGCTCAAGCGCGCGGGCCAGCTCAAGTCGGCGCTCGACTCCACCGGCGAGAGCCTGGGCCACCGCACCTTCCACACCGCGGTGCCGATCCTCTTCGGCGAGACGGCGGCCAAGGTGCGCTTCCGCGGCCTGCAGGCCGACGGCCCCCGGGACATCGGCAAGGTGACCGAGGAGCTGCACGCCCGGCTCAAGGCGGGCCCGCTGCGCTACGCGCTGGAAGCCCAGGCCTTCGTCGACCAGACGCAGACGCCCATCGAGCACCCGGAGGTGGAGTGGAGCTCGCCCTGGCAGGCGCTGGGCACGCTGGAAATTCCCGCGACCGACGTCGCGTCCCCCAGGGGCCAGGCGATCGCCGCCTACGTGGAGTCGCTGTCGTTCGACCCCTGGCACGCGCTCAAGGAGCACCGGCCGCTGGGGCCCATCATGCGCGCCCGCGGGCCCGCCTACCGGGTGAGCACCATGCGCCGGAAGGCCCGGCCGGAGCTCGAGGTGGTGGCGCCGTCGCAGGTGGCCTGAGACCAGCCCTTCCGCTTCGTGGAACACCCCAAGATGGGTAGAGTGGCGTTCGAATGAAAGTCAGGCCGGGCGGGCCGTCATCGGGTCCCGCCAGTGAAGAGACCAGTGAAGCGCCGAAGGCGAGCCGCAAGGCTTCGACGCGATCGTCCCAGTCGCTGTTCGAGCGCGCGCGCGCCGACGACAGCTCCCAGGCCCAGGACGGCATCGAGGCCCACGCGCCCAAGGCCGGTGGCCTGTGGCGCGAGCACGCGCCGCCGATGCCCAAGGTGGCGGTGCGGCTCGGCCCCGTGACGGCGCGGTGGAACGGCGCTTCGACGCAGCCCGGCCCCCTGGGCGCCAAGGCCGACCGGGTGAACGTGAACGTCGGTGCCAACCTGCAGACGCAGGGAGGCGCATCGGGCGGCTTCATCGTGGGCCACGACGTGGTCGAGGCCTCGGTGAGCCAGACGTGGTCGAGCGTGCCCGGGGCGCCGTCGCTCACGGGCGCGGTGGCCGGCTGGTCGCACGACGTGGAGCTCGGCGTGGGCCTCACGGTGAACACGCCGGGGAACTCCGGCAGCGTGAGCGCGAACGCGTTCCTCTCGCTCGACCGCGAGCTCACGCTGCAGGGCGAGTACGACGGTGACGACCCGCGGCTCGCGGGCACCCACGTGGTGCAGCTGGAGCGCCAGGTCGGGGTCACCGGCGTGCTGAGCTTCGCCAAGCTCGCCAAGACGCTCGGCATCGGCGGCGGCCTGAGCCCGTCGCGCACCAGCTCGCTCAGGCTGGTGACGCACCTGGCGCCCGACGAGGCCGCGGCCGCGGTGCTCGAGCGCGGCGGCGCGGCCGGCTACCTCAAGAACAAGGCGCGCGCGGCGGGGGTGGTCGCCGAGCGCTTCGCGGTGCCCAACCTGGCGCACCCGGAGACGCTGCGGCTGGGCGACGAGCTCACGGTGAGCACCGACGGGGCGATCACCGGCGGCGTGGCGCTGGGAGCCCTGGCGCTGTCCTTTGGCGCGCAGGTGGTGCTGCACGGCACCTTCGAGCTGTCGGCCACCAAGCTCGACGACGACAAGATCGCGCTGACGGTGACGCCTTCCGACGTGCGGGCGGTGCAGGCGTCGGTGAACCTGCCGTTGATGGGCGATGCCGGCGCCTCGCGCGCCACCGCGACGGCGCTGAGCCAGTCGTTCGTCTTCGACCTGAGCCAGCCGAAGGCCAAGGCGGCCTACCTGGCCGCGCTGGAAGGAACGCTCCCCGGTGCGGTGCTCGCCGACGAGGACGTGGACGCGGTGACGCTGGCGCAGCGGCTGCGCGGCGAGACGCTGCCTCCCGGCGTCACCCGCAGCTTCGCGGAGCGGTCGAAGGGGCTCGAGCGCACGGTGGGCGCGGGCATTCGCTTCGCGTTCATGCAGGAAGGGACCGCGCTCGGCGCGCTGGGCTCGTACTGGACGCGCGCGAGCGGCACCCGGGAACTCACCGATGGCCAGGTGATCGCCCGGCTGGACACCCGCGACGTGTCGCGCCGCCGCGAGGTGCTGATCAGCGGCAGCGAGACGGCGGGCGTGCGCGCGACCAAGCGCAGCGTCACCACCTTCGACGCCAAGGGGAAGCCCCACACCGCCTTCGACGGGCTGCGCCTGACCGCGCGCTATTCCGACACCAAGGCCCGGGGCCTGGAGCTCAACCGCGACGTCATCTCTCCCCTCAACGGCCTGTTCGACCTGCGCATCGAGCCCATCGAGAAGAAGCGCAAGAACCAGCAGTGGGAAGTGGCGGTCTCGCGCGAGCTCGACGCCACCGCGCTGGCCGCGCTGGGCCGGCCCCAGGACCTCACCGCGGTGGAGCAGCGGGTGCAGGTGCCGCGCAAGGCGATGGAGAAGCTGTCCGAGCACCTGCGCGCCGAGAAGAACCCGATGGCGCAGGCCGACCTGGTGCTCGACTTCGTGCACAAGCACGGCATCAACGGCTTCGCGGCGGTGTCCGCGATGCTGGGGGGCGCGGCCACGGCGCTCGAGCTCTCGCGGGTGACCGACGCCTACCAGTCGGTGGTCCGCGACGCCGAGAAGCTGGCGCTGGAATTCCCTCAGCCCTTCGCGCTGAGCGAAGGCATCGAGCGGCTGCGCCAGCGCTACGACCGCGGGAATGCGCTGCTCGACGAGGTGACCGAGGCCGAGGCCTTCCTGACCGACGACCCGTTCGCGCAGGACGCGGAGCGCGCGGCGATCGCGACCCAGCTGGAGCGGGCGCGGGCGACGGCCAGCGAGGCGCTGAGCGTCACCCAGCTGACCCCGCAGGAGCGGCTCGCGGTGTCCGACGCGCTGGGCATGGGCTGGGTCAGCGAGCGCGACCAGCAGGTGCGCCGGTACCTCGAGTCCGTCGGCTTCCCGTGAGCTCGGGCCTCGAGCAGCTCTTCCACAAGTTCGAGGTGGCGGTGCGCAACGGCGACGCCACCGCGTACGCCAAGCTCTCGGCGCGCGACGTGGGCCCGCAGATCCAGCGCTTCCGGGCGAACAGCGAGCGGGTGCGCCAGGGGAAGTGGGCGCTCGCGCTCTCTCGCATCGAGCACCAGGGACAGCTCGCCACGCTCTTCTTCGAGGTGCGCGACAACGGGGGTACGGTGCTCGACGTGGGCAGCCTCGTCGCCAGCGAAGAGCCGGAAGGCTGGCGGATCCGCTCGCTGTGAGGGTTCGACCGTGAAGCCATGGGTGGTGCTGGGCAAGGCGCCCGGCGAAGAAGGCAAGGAGCTGGTGCTGTCGGAGCGCGACGGGACCTTCGTCATCCGCGCCGGGGGGCTGGAGCTGATGTCGAGCGCCCGCCACGGCTCGGAAGAGGCGATGGCCGACCTCGCGCTGCAGGGGCTCACCAGCGCGGTGCCGTCGGTGCTCATCGGCGGGCTGGGCCTGGGCTACACGCTGCGCGCCACGCTCGACCGGCTGCCGTCGAAGGCCACGGTGGTGGTGTGCGAGATCTCCAAGGCGGTGGCGGACTGGAACCGCGGGCCGCTCGCCAAGCTGCACCAGGACGCGCTGTCCGACCCGCGGGTGCACCTGGAGGTCGGCGACGCCGGCCGGGCGATCGCCAACCGCACCAAGAGCCTGGACGCCATTCTCCTCGACGCCGACAACGGCCCGAGCGCGCTCACCTTGCGCCGCAACCAGGAGCTCTACGAGTACGCCGGCCTCGCGCGCGCGCACCAGGCGCTCAAGCTGGGCGGTTCGCTCGTGGTGTGGTCCGCGAGCCCCGACCCGCGCTTCATGAACCGGCTGGAAGACGTGGGCTTCGACGCGCACGAGGAGCGGGTGCCGGTGCGCGAGGGCAAGAAGGCGGTGCACGTGCTCTTCGTCGGCAAGAAGCGCCTGGTGAAGAAGCAACGCTGAACCGCACCCAACAAAATCGGCACCTTGCATTCTGGCTGTCAGGAATTCTGACAGAAGCCACACGCGCCAGGGTGCTTTGCACTGTCGACAATTGCGGCATGGCGATCAACCGCTCGACGGTGAACGCGCGGGCTGCCGCGGTTCGCAGCGCGCTCTCTCGCGCCGATGGGAACCACGACGGCCGGCTCTCGGGTGCGGAACAACGCCGGGCCGCGGCCCTGGTGAAGGGAGCGTCCGACGCGGCGCTGCGCGAATCGTTCAAGCAGGCGCGGCAGCGCAGTGGCTTCGTGTCGGTGGGGCGGGCGCGGGCCCTGGTGGCGCTGGCGGCGCGCCGCGCGCTGGGAGTCGATCGCAACCGCAACGGCATCTCGGGCAGCGAGCGTGCGCGGCTGAGTGGCCCCATCGCGCGGGCGCTGACGCAGGGCGCGGGGCCGGCGAGCTCGGGCGGCGCGTCGGCGCCGAGCGGCAGCACCACGTTCGGCTC
>JAIBBQ010000179.1 GCA_019694595.1 Myxococcaceae bacterium | reverse complement strand
CGGAGCAGCGCTTCGCCCAGGCGGTGGCGCTCGCCCGCACCGCGCTGGCGGCCGAGCTCCCGGGGGCGCTGCACGCCTTCGCGCGCTTCCAGCTCGGCCGCGGCGAGCTGGCCCAGGCCCAGCCGCTCCTCGCCGAGGCCAGGCGGCTGTTGGTCGAGGCGCGGGGCGATGGGGCCAAGGTGCTGCTCGCCCGGGTGCACCAGGACGAAGGCGACCTCGCCTCCAGCCAGGGCCAGCTGCAGATCGCCGCGCAGAGCTACGCGCTGGCCATCGACGTGCTGGGCGAGCGCGAGCACGGCGACGACCTGGAGACGGTGGAGCCGAGCCGGCGCCTCGCGGCGACCCTCGCCCGCACCGGCCGGGCCGCCGAGGCCTGCGAGCTGCTCGCGCAGCTGGTCGAGCTGCTCGAGGCCGCCCAGGGCGGCGCGCACCCGTCGGTGGGCGTGGTGCTGTCCGACCTCGCCACCGCCACCTGGGCGATGGGCAAGGCCGACGAGGTCGAGCCGCTCTACCGCCGCGCGCTCTCGATGCTGGAGCCCCGGCCCGAAGGCGTCGAGCTCTACCTCGCCAACGTGCTCACCCAGCTCGGCTCGCTCGCGCTCTACGGGAAGAACGAGCGGCTCGAGGAAGCGCAGCGGCTCTACCACCGCGCGCTCGCCATCACCGAGGTGATGCTGGGCAAGGAGCACCCCGAGGTGGCCACGCTCTTCAAGCACCTCGCGGTCGCACACATGAAGGCCGAGGAGCTGGAGCGCGCCGAGCCGCTCGCCCGCGCCGCGCTCCGCATCGAGGACCGCTTCGACGCCAGTGGTTTCCGGGCGCTCAACGCAGCGTCGATTCTCGGCAGCATCCTCTTCCAGCGCGGGCAGCACGCCGCGGCGGTGCCGCTCCTCGAGCGCACGGTGCGCGGGCTGACCGCCGCCCAGGCGCCCGCCAACGTGCTCGGCCCCATCGAGCAGCAGCTCGCCGAGGCCAAGAGCAAGGCCGCCCGCTAGGCCACGGCACGGACCAGCGGCGGCCGCGCGCTCCTTCCTAGAAGCGCACGCTCACCCCGAGCATGGTGGTGAAGCGCAGGTAGGTGAGGTCGTTGCGCACCAGCCGCGAGAAGTAGAGCGCGCCGCGCAGGTCGAGTTCCACGTGGTCGCCCAGCGGGTAGACGAGCTTCACCGAGGCGTTGTTGGCGTTCTCGTCGTCTTCCAGCACGATGAGCTCGCTCGAGAGGTAGATGCCGTCGGGGTAGCTCGCGAAGGTGAGCGCGCCGCTCAGGAGCACCGTGAAGTCGAGCGGCAGGAGGAAGCCCGCGGTGCCCGCGATGCGGTGCCGGCGGTAGCTCTCGCCGAAGCTGTTGGAGCTGGAGTCCTGGTACGCGTAGCTCAGCGACGCCTGGAAGGGGCCCCGGTAGCTGTAGCCGGCCGCCGCGGAGAAGTAGCTGTCGTGCCGCTCGATGGGGCTGGGGTCGGGGTCGAGCCCGGGGTTGTTGACCCGGTCGGCGTTGAAGCGGCGGGGCTCGAAGTCGCCGCTGATCCACACCGAGTGGTGCTTGTCGAAGCGGTAGCGCCCGTTGATGCCGAAGCTCGGGCCGAAGAAGCTCGCCGCGAAGCGGTCCCAGTAGAGAAAGCGGTGGCCGCCCCCGCGCGCGCGCACCTCGACGTGGGGGTCGGGCAAGAAGCCCACCACCGCGTCGGCGGAGAGGTCGGAGTAGTCGCGGCCCGCGCCGCGGCGGTCGCGCGCCTTGAGGGTGCCTTCGAGGTCCACCAGCTCGTGCACCGCCCACAGCGCGTCGAGCGCCCCCGACTGCACCAGCGTGTCCTCGGTGGGGGCAGTGAAGAGGAACTTGCGGCCGGCGGCGTCGTAGGCGCCGGTGAGCTGCACCCGCTCGAACAGCAAGGCGCCTTGGGTCTGCAGGAAGCCCGCGAGGAAGCCGTCGGGCACCGGCGAGATGCCCGAGGAGGTGAAGTCGCGCCTGGGGTTGGTGTCGAAGCCCGGCCCGACCGTGGCGCGGACCTTCCCCTTGAAGTCGACGGCGCCCGCCGGAAGCGCGAGAAGCACCGCCGCGCTGAACCACAGGCGCCACACCGTGAGCCCCTCCGTGACCGGCGGAGGCCCACCTTACCCCCACCGATTCCAGCCCAGGGGAATCGCGACGAGAAAACGCCCGCGATGGCCGCAAGTTCGCAAGCTTGGGGTCCGGCCGTTACAGTGGCCGGTGCGCATGTCTCGCCTCCCGTTGCTGCTGGCGGCCGCTCTCGCCGCGTGCGGCCCCGTCACCTTTCCGACCCAGCTGACCGGCGAGTCGGTCATTCCCGGCAGCCGGCTCGGTGGAATCCTCAACGTCTTCCCGGCGCTGTCCGGCTTCAGCGCGCTCGACTTCAACGACAACCAGGACTTCAAGAACCAGCAGGTGGCGCGCGACCACGTCACCTCGGTGAAGGTCGAGTCCTTCCAGATCAAGGTGGTCTCACCTTCGAGCCAGGACTTCGGCTTCCTCGACTCGGTGGAGTTCTACGCCCGCACCGGAGAGACCGAGCTGCTCTTCGCGCAGAAGCAGAACATCGCCTCGCTGGGCCTGGCGGCGCCCAACCCGGTGCTGGGGCTCGACCTGCCCACGGCCGACCTGGCGCCCTTCGTGGCGGCGCCCAGCATGAGCATCGTGATGCGCGGACGCGGGCGTCAGCCGAGCCAGGACACGCGGCTCTCGGCGACCGTGAAGCTGGTGGTGCAGGCGAAGGTCTTCTAGCGGGCTCGCCGCGGAACCCTCGACAGCGCACCTTGCACGCGCGACGCGCGTCCGAAAGTGAGCCCCGGTTGCGGCGGCTACTTCAGCTCGCTGGCCTTCGCCTGGAGCGCAGCCGCGCGGGCCTTGAGCTCCTTGGCGAGGCCCTGCAGCTTCTTGCGCTGGACCTCGAGGTCCGACAGGTCGTCGTCGTCGCCGCCCGCGATGGCGCGGCCAGTGCCCACGACGGGCCGGGCATCGGAAGCGCTCACCGAGCGCGCGCCACCGCCCGTCGGAGGACGGATGTCGGTCGAGGAGCCGGTCCCCTGGGTGCCGCCCAGAGAGTCGGAGGGCGACTGGTTCGAGGCGGTGGTGTCGCCCTTGGCCGCCTCCGCGCCGAAGGCGCCAGGCGCCGTGGGAGGCGGGGAACCGACGCGGGTCTGCTCGCTGTTGCCGCCGCGGCCGACGGCCGAGGCCGCACCGGCGCCCAGGGTGTCACGGCGAACGTTGAGGCGGCGGTCGGCGTCGTCGAGCGCCGATTCTTCGAACTGGAAGTCGCGGCTGCGGCGGTCGAGCTCGCGCTCGCGCTTGAGGTCGGCGATGCGCTTGTCGAGCGCCTTGAGCTCGCGCTGCACCTTGTCGTCCTGGTCCTTCACCAGGTCGAGCTGCGCCAGCAGGTCGGCCGGGTCCTCGGAGTCGGACAGCGACGGCAGGCTCGGCAGGCTGGCCGCGGGCAGCGCCGCCCGGACCTGCTCGCGCTCGGCGCGCAGCGCCTTCATCTGCTGCACGATGCGCAGGCGCGCCTCGCGCTCGGTCTGACGGTCGAAGTCGGCGCGCAGCGAGGAGAGTTCCTGGGTGAGCGCCTCGACCAGCGCCAGGTTGGCCGCCTCGAGCTCGCCTTCGCGGGTCGAGAGCGTGCGGGCCATCTGGGTCAGCGCGTCGGAGAGCGCCTGCGACTGCTTGAGGGCCGAGTCGAGCTCGCCGCCCGGCAGGAGCTTGCCCTTCGACTGCGCCTTGAGGGTCTCGATGGAGGCCGACAGCTGCGACAGCTGGGTGCGCTTGACCTGCTGCTCGGCGCGCAGCCCGACGGTCTGCTCGCGGGCCGCCTTGGCGCTGGAGCGCGCGGCCTCGAGCTGCGACGCGGCGAGCGCCGGCAGGGCGAGGAGGCAGCTGAGGGTCAGGGCGAGGAACTTCATGGCGAGGCTTCCAAGAGCAACAGGGGTGCCAGAGTCCTAGCAACAAAAGGCCCCGGTTTCATGGGGTTGGCCGGAGCCAGGTGACCCAGGACCGGTGGATTCCCCCGGATCTGCCGGTTTTCCGAGGGTTACCATGTGGGCGTGTCTGGGCTGCGCGCCGGGGTGTACCTCGAATGGAAGGCGGTGGGCGACACCAGCCACGCGGTGGTTCGTCGCTACCTCGACGGCCAGCCGCCGGGAGTCCGGCCGCTGAAGGTGATGCACGGCGGGGCGCTCGACCCCTTCGCGGAAGGGCTGCTCCCCATCCTGGTCGGCCCGATGGTGCGGTGCTTCCCGCTGCTTCATGCGCTGCCCAAGGTGTACCGGGCGACCGTGGTCTGGGGTGCGGAGACGGACACCGGCGACGCGCAGGGGCGCGTGGTGGCGAGCGCGCCGCCGCCGCAGGTCGGCCTCGAGCGGCTGAACGAGGTGCTGCAGCAGCAGGTGGGCTGGCGAGACCAGGTGCCGGAGGCGTTCAGCAACCAGCGCATCGATGGTGAGCGGGCGTGGGAGAAGGCGCGCCGCGGTGAGTCCGTGGCGCTCGCGCCCCGACGCGTGTACCTGCACCGCGCGGTCTGGAGCGCGCACCACGAGGGTACCAGCGAGCTCGAGCTCGAGTGTCTCGGGGGCTACTACGTGCGCGCGCTGGCCAGGGACCTGGGCCGCGCGCTCGGCAGTGCGGCACACCTTCGCAGTCTCACGCGCGTGAGCGTCGGCGCGTGGGCGCGCCCAGCCCAAGGGGAGGCCACCTTCATTCCGCTCGACCAGGCGCTGCCTTGGCTCGAGGTCCGCGTGCTGTCGGACGAGGAGCTGGGGCGGCTTCGAAAGGGCGGCGTTCTCGAGCTTCGAAAAAATCGTGGAGCATCCTGGCGCGTGCCCCAGCCTCAGGAAGTGAGACATGTCGCGCTGGAGCACCTCAATCACATTGTTGGAATTGCAGAAAAACTCGGCGCCACGCTGTCTCCCGTGACGCTCTGGTCTGCGCGCTGAGCGAACCCCAGAAACTCCGGCGACTTGGCGGGCCCCGATTTGCCTCGGTACTCAGGCACCCGGTCGACCCGGTCACTCAGTCGACCCGGTCACTCAGTCGACCCGGTCACTCAGTCGACCCGGTCACCCAGTCGACCCGGTCACCCAGTCGACCCGGTCACCCAGTCGACCCGGTCACCCAGTCGACCCGGTCACCCAGTCGACCCGGTCACTCGGTCGACCCGGTCGACCCGGTCACCCGGTCACTCGGTCGACACGGTCACTCGGTCACCCGGTCACCCGGTGACCGACGCACCTGGTCACTCGACAGATCGACCTGTCCCCTCGCCCGTTGAAGGGGCATGCCCCCCTTCTCACGTGTGCGATTCGCCCTTTTCGCCGTCCTCCTCGCGGGCAGGGCGAATGCCCAGTACTCGCCCTACGCCGGAACCAACGCGCCCGTGGTGCGCGCGACGGAGAGCACGCGCGACCCCAAGACCGGTGACCTTCGCGAGCGGGTGGTCGAGCGGCAGGCTCCGCGGGACTCGTACGGCAACGCCCAGGGCCACGGCTTCGACCTCGCGGTCGACGGGGCCTTCGACGGTCAGACCATCGTGGTGCTGCAGCAATACGAGTTCAGCTTCGAGGCGGCGCGCGCCGCGCTCAAGGAGAAGGGCTTCTCGGTGTATCGCTTCAGCGGCACGCCGAGCGTGAAGGCGCTCGAGGCAGCGCTGTCCAAGGCCAACCAGTTCTGGATCATCAGCGGCGACCAGCCGCAGCTGACCGACGCGCACCTCGCCGCCATTCGCCGCTTCTTCGAGGCGGGCCACGGTGTCTACATCTGGGGTGACAATCAGCCGTACTACGCCGACGCCAACCGGGTCGGCAGCGCACTGCTCGACGTCACGATGAAGGGCGACGTGATGGGCGACCAGGTCGTGGGCCTGCAGAAGACCGGCACCCAGAAGAAGGCGGGCCTCCTGCGCGGCCACCTGCTCACCACCGGCCTGGAATACGTCTACGAGGGCATCACCATCGCGACCATCCAGCCGAACCAGGTGCTCACGCCGCTCATCTACGGCTCGGCGGACAACCTGGTCGCGGGCTTCTACGACCGCGAAGGCAAGCGGGCCATCTTCGACGGCGGCTTCACCCGGCTCTACAACAAGTGGGACACCGCCGGGACCGCGCGCTACGTGAAGAACGCCGCGGCCTGGCTCGCCAACGCCGAACGGTTCGGCAGTGGAGCCAAGGCCGGCCAGCGCTGACCGCGCACCTCGCCGTGACGTGCGTCAGTGCACGTCGACGCGCAGCGGCGGCAAGGTGAAGAAGCGCTCGCCGCCCAGCAGCGCCCTGGCCGCAGCCACCGAGCCAGGCGCGGGAGCGACGAGCCCCGCCACCCCGCTCGCGTTCCACGCCGCGCGCAGCGCCGCGGAGGTGAGCTCGGGGGCGTCCTCGCCACCCTCCTCGTCGAGGGCGAGCGCTTCCTGCAGGAGCGAGCGCTTCTTCTCGTACGGCACCAGTTCCACCGCAGCGTCGGCGGGCAGCTTGGCCTTCTGCGCCGCGAGCGAGCGCGCCACCGCGAAGCCGCCGAGCTGATCCACCAGGCCGTTCTCCTTCGCCTGCACGCCCAGCCAGGTGCGCCCCTGGGCGACCACCTCGAGCGCCTCGTGCGTCTTGCCGCGCCCCTTGGCCGCGAGCTCGACGAAGCGGTCGTAGCTGGCCTTGAGTTCGTCGTCGAAGCGCTTGGCCTCGTCCTCGTTCATCGGCCGCGCGCCGATGACGGCGTCGGCGTGGGCGCCCTGAGTGAAGACCTCGTGATTGAGGCCGAGCTTCTCGTAGGTGCCCTTCAGGTTGGGGATGACGCTCCAGATGCCGATGGAGCCGGTGAGCGTGCCCGGCTGGGCGACGATGGCGGACGCGTCCATCGAGACCCAGTAGCCGCCCGACGCCGCGTAATCGCTCATCGACACCACCACCGGCTTCTTCTCGCGCAGCTTCTCGACCTCGCGCCGCACCAGGTCGCACCCCAGGCCCGCGCCGCCGGGCGAGTCGACCCGCAGCACCACCGCCTTGATGTCGTCGTCCTTCACCGCGCTGCGCAGGGCTTCGATGATGGGCTGCGCGCCCTGGGACTCGTCGCCCGAGAACGGGTCGACCCCGCCCTTGCCGGCGACGATGAGCCCCTGGGAGGTGATGAGCGCGACCTTGTGCTTGCGCTTGGGCGCCCCGGCGTCGTCGTACGAGAGGTGGCGGTAGCGGGCGACCGAGACCATCGGCACCTTCTCGTCGGCCTTGAGCGAGAGTTCCTTGCGCAGCGCGGTCTCGACCTCGTCCCAGTACAGCGTGGCGTCGATGAGCTGGTTCTTGAGCGCCCACTCGGCCTTGAGGCCGAAGCCGTCGGCGAGCGCCTTCACCTCGTCGGGGCTCTTCTTGCGCGCCTTGGCGATGGCCTGGGTGAAGAGCTGCCACTGCTGGTCGAGCTCGTCGCGGATCATCTCCTTCACCGGCTCGGTGAGCGCGAAGCGGCCCATCGATTCCCCGGAGATGGACTTGTACTTGCCGTACCTGAAGTACTGCACCTGCACGCCGAGCTTCTCGAGCAGACCCGGGTAGTGCAGCACGTCGGCGGTGAAGCCGTTGAACTCGAAGAAGGAGTCGGGCGGCAGGTACAGGTGGTCGGCGACCGCGACGACCGAGTACTCCTTCTCGTCGAGCGCTTCCGCGAAGGCGTAGACCGGCTTGCCAGAGCTCTTGAAGTCGACCAGCGCGTCGCGCAGCTCGTCGGCCTTGCCCCAGCCGAAGGACGCTCCGTCGAGCTGCACCAGCACCGCCTTGATGCGCTTGTCGCTCTTCGCCTTCTCCAGGCTGGAGACGATGTCGTGCACGGTGACCGGCGTCTTGCCGAGCAGCTCGGCGAGGTCGTCCTTCGGGGCGCGCTCGGTGAGCGACCCCTTGAGGTGCACCTTGAGCACCGCGGCCTTGGGAATGTGGCCTCCGCCGCCGGCGAGCGATGCGGAGAACCCCAGGCCCAGGCAGCAGAACGCCGGCAGCCCGAAGAGCAGCGCCCACGGCCACACCTTGCGCTTGCGCGCCGGCGGCGCGGGCGGCGGCGGCCGGAAGCCCGGGAGCGGATCCGCGCGGGGCGGCAAGGCGGGGGGCAGCGCTCCCGGAGGAGGCGGGGTGGGCTCGTTCATGGCGTGCGCTTGATAGCAGGCAACCCGGGGGGCGGCCGCCCGAACGTCACGCCCGGGAGACGTCAACTGCAGTGGACAATGGCGAGCCGGCCCGGCGGCGCGCGAGCGTGAGCCTCGTCGCCGCTGTGAAAGGGGCTCACCATGAAGCTGAACGTCGGCGTGGTCACCGGTTGTGCGTTGCTCGCGGCGGCCTGCGGCCCGCCGACCCCGGCCGAGCAGCTCTGCCTGTCGGCAGACGAGGCGGCGCTGCGGACCTGCCCCGGCCCGGTCACGGTGCCGGGCGTCGACGTCTCGTTCTACCAGGGCACCATCAACTGGGCGTCGGTGAAGGCGTCCGGACAGAAGTTCGCCATCACCCGGGTGAGCGACGGGGTGAACTACCCGGACTCCAAGTTCACCACCAACTGGAAGGCCATCAAGCAGCAGAACCTGATCCGCGGGCTGTACCAGTTCTTCCGGCCCGGCCAGGACCCGGTGGCCCAGGCGAACCTGGTCATCTCGCGGGTGAACGCAGCGGGGGGCTTCGACCCCGACGACCTCCCGGTAGTGATGGACATCGAGGCCACCGACGGCCAATCGGCGGCCACCATCCAGGCGCGCATGCGCGTGTGGCTCGACCGCATCGAGCGGGCCACCGGCAAGAAGCCCATCATCTACACCGCGGCCTTCATGTCGGGCTCGGTGGGCTCGGGCTTCAGCAGCTACCCGCTGTGGGTGGCGAACTACGGCGCCACCTGCCCGACGATGCCCACCGGCTGGGCGCAGTGGAAGTTCTGGCAGTACACCTCGACCGGCTCGGTGGCGGGCATCCCGGGCAACGTCGACCGCAACCAGTGGAACGGGAGCCTCACCGCGCTGGTGGCGTACGTGACGCCCAAGCCCACGGTGAAGCCCGACGCAGGCACGCCCAAGCCCGACGCAGGCACGCCCAAGCCCGATGCCGGCGCGCCCAAGCCCGACGCAGGCGCCCCCAAGCCCGATGCCGGGGCGCACGACGCGGGCAGCGCGAAGCCCGACGCCGGCGCGCCGGCGGACGCAGGCGAAGACTTCGACGCCGGCTTCCTCGACCCCGACGCGGGCGACCCGGGCAACGAGCTCGGCGACGGCGACGGCGGCTTCGAGGGCGCGGTGCTGGGCTCGGGGCACACCGACTTCGTGCAGCAGTGTTACTGACTGTCTGCTGACTGTCTTCGCGAGGGCGCTGCCCGCGAAGACGGCGGGGCTGCGCCCCGTCCCACGGGTGGGGGTCCAGGGGCTCTCGCCCGGGCCCGCACTCGTCAACTGCAGTCAGGAGTGGACCGAGCCCTGAGGGAAGCACGTCTTCGCCAGGGCCCACACTCGACACCTGGAACCAAGAGACGTCCGAGCCCCGAGGAAGCGAGCCTTCGCGAGAGCCCACACTCGCCATCGGGAACGCAGAGACGTCCCAGCCCCGAGGAAGCGAGCCCGCGTCAGGGTGCCGGAGGCCGCGGCCCTGAGCGCAGGCAGTCGGGCTGGTGGTGGTAGCGCAGCTTGAAGGGCACGTAGACCATGCAGGCCGTGTCGCCGTCGGTGGTCTCGCAGACTTCCTCGCAGGTCGCGTACTTCTTGGTGTGCTCGCGGCCGAGCGCGGCGCCGGTGCGGGTGTCGACGACGCGGTTGTAGGCCTTGCCGTCCTTCGCGTCGTCCTCGTCGGCGGAGTGCACGCTGGTGACGACGCCCTTCACCGCGCCCTTGGCCCACATGCCCTTGCCCGCCTTCATCGCCGCGGCCTGGGCCTCGAGCGTTCCGGGGAGCAGCTTGGCCCCGTCGACGGCGTAGGCCATGGCGGTTCCGGTCGCCGCCATCTCCACCGCGAGGTCGGGGCACGTCACCAGGAGCCGGTGGTAGTGGTCTTGTTCGCCGCTCGCGGTGCAGGTCCACACCTTGGCCGCGGCCACCTTCGACGCCGACTTGGCGAGCTCGTACAGCTCGACCGGAGTCCAGCTCCCCCAGCGGTGCACCGGGCCGAAGGCCTCGAGGGTGTTGTAGCCCTGCAGGCGCGTGCCGTGGCCCTTGAACTCCCCTTCGCGGATGTTGAAGGAGTCGCCGTCGGTCCAGCGGACGTGCGTCTTCACCCCGTTGAGCACCACGTCGCCTTCGGCGTCGTGCTTGTTGGCCGCCTTCTCGGCTTCCCGCTCGGGGTCCTTCGACTTGCTGCGCGCGTGCGCGGCGGGAAGCACGGCGACCACCACTGCGAGCGCGAGGAGCCGGGTCATGGTCAGGCCTTCGGGAGCGTCACGCCCTGCTGCCCCTGGTACTTGCCGCCGCGATCCTTGTAGCTGGTCTCGCACACCTCGTCGGCGCCGAAGAAGAGCATCTGCGCGACGCCCTCGTGCGCGTAGATGCGCGCGGGCAGCGGCGTGGTGTTGGAGAACTCCAGGGTGACGTGACCTTCCCATTCCGGCTCGAGGGGGGTGACGTTCACGATGATGCCGCAGCGCGCGTAGGTGCTCTTGCCCAGACACACCACCAGCACGTCGCGCGGAATCTTGAAGTACTCCACGGTGCGCGCGAGCGCGAAGGAGTTGGGGGGAATGATGCACTCCGGCCCCTTGACGTCGACGAAGCTGCGCGGGTCGAACTGCTTGGGGTCGACGATGGTGGAGTTGATGTTGGTGAAGACCTTGAACTCGTCGGCGCAGCGCACGTCGTAGCCGTAGCTCGAGGTGCCGAAGCTGACGGCCTTCTGGCCGCCCTGCGTCTGGCGCACCAGGCCCGGCTCGAAGGGGGCGATCATGCCGTGCTCGACGGCCATGCGGCGGATCCAGCGGTCGGGCTTGATGCTCACGGTTCGGTCCGCCTTTCCAAGAGAGCGACGCTTCTAGCAGGGCGCCGCGCTTGCTACACGCGGTGGCCCCATGACCCGAGCCCGCATCGGCATCGTCACCGCCTCCGACCGCGCCAGCCAGGGCGTGTACGAGGACCTCTCGGGCAAGGCCATCATCGAGGTGCTCACCGAGTGGCTGTCGAGCCCGTGGGAGCCGGTGTACCGCCTCATCCCCGACGAGCGCTCGCGCATCGAGCAGACGCTCATCGAGCTCTGCGACGCGGAAGGGTGCTGCCTGGTGGTGACCACCGGGGGCACCGGCCCCGCCCGGCGCGACGTGACGCCGGAGGCCACCGAGGCGGTGTGCGAGAAGATGATGCCGGGCTTCGGCGAGCAGATGCGCGCGGCGTCGCTCAAGGTGGTGCCCACCGCCATCCTCTCCCGGCAGACCGCGGGGCTGCGGGGCAAGAGCCTCATCATCAACCTCCCCGGGAAGCCGAAGTCGATCCGCGAGTGCCTGGAGGCGGTGTTCCCCGCCATTCCCTACTGCATCGACCTGCTCGAAGGGCCCCGCCTGGAGGCGACCGAGGCGGCGCCCAGGCCCTTCCGGCCCAAGGGCGCCTGAGAGCGGCCTCGGGGGAACACGGGGCATTTTTCCCCGGGTGGATCCACGCCACCAAAGGGGGCCCGAAGGGTATGGTGCGCGCGCCCCATGGCCACCCCTCGAGACGGCATCTCCACGTCGGACAAGATCCGCTACCAGGTCGACCGCTTCCTGTCCTGGGGAGCGGCGGGCCGGTTCCTCGGCCTGTTCGTCATCAGCTTCGTCCTCATCGTCATCTGCGCGCTGCTGTCGATGCTGGTGAACGACGAGAACCCCGACTTCTTCGAGGCCATGTGGTGGGCGATGACCCGCGTCGCCGACGCCGGCACCATGGGCGACGACAAGGGCACGCTGCTGCGCATGGTGGCGACGATGTCCACCCTGTCCGGCGTGCTGGTGGTCGCCTTGCTCATCGGCCTCACCAGCTCCACGGTGAGCGACAAGCTCGACGACCTGCGCAAGGGCAAGTCGCCGGTCATCGACAGCGGGCACACGCTCATCCTCGGCTTCTCGGAGAAGGTCTTCACCATCCTGCGCGAGCTGCGCGAGGCCAACTCCAACCTGAAGGACGCTTCCGTCGTCATCCTGTCGTTCGCGGACAAGGAAGAGGTCGAGAACGCGGTGCGCGACCGCATGGGCGACATGCTCTCGACCCGGGTGGTGGTGCGCCAGGGCAGCCCCTTCGCGCCCAACGACCTGCGCAAAGTGGGCGCGGCGCGCGCGAAGAGCATCATCGTGCTCGCCGCCGACACCGGCGAAGAAGGCGAGGAAGCCGACGCCGACCTGGGCGCCATCAAGTGCCTCCTGGCGCTGCGCCGCATCAGCGGCGCGCTGGCCAACAACCACTGCGTGGTGGAGCTGCGCGACGCCGACCGCCGCGGGGTGGTGGAGCAGCTCGGCGCCGGCGGTGTGGAAGTGGTGGCGATGGAAGACACGCTGTCGCGGGTGATGGTGCAGACCGCGCGGCAGAACGGGCTCGCGCAGGTGTACCGCGACCTGCTCACCTTCGAAGGCAGCGAGTTCTACTTCAAGCGCTTCGCCGAGCTCGACGGCCGCCCCTTCGGCGAGGCGCAGTGGAAGATGGCCGACGCGGTGGTGGTCGGCTACCGCCGGCCGGGCCAGAACGGCGAGCCCGCGCAGACGGTGCTGAACCCGAAGGACGACGTGCTCCTCGAGGCGGGCGACGAGCTGCTGGTGGTGGCGGAGGACGACGACTCCTTCCGCCTCGGCGCGAGCCACGCGCCGCAGGTGCCCGAAGGCTTCCGCGGGGTGACGAGCAGCAAGCGCCACCCGGAGCGGCTGCTCATTCTCGGCACCAGCCCCAAGCTGCCCGGCATGCTCCGCGAGTACGAGCAGTACGTGCAGCCCGGCAGCGAGGCCGCGCTGATGCCGGGCATCTCCAAGGACGCGTTCACCGCGAGCCTGCAGGGCAACGTGGGGCAGCTGAGCAAGCTCAAGCTCAAGTATCTGGAAGGCGACCCCACCTCGCCCGACGACCTGAAGAAGGCGGCCACCGCGGACCTCAACTGCGTGCTGGTGGTGGCGGACACCGAGAAGGCCACCGACGAGGCCGACGCGCGCACGGTGATGGCGGTGCTGCTCCTGCGCGACCTCTTCAAGAGCTACGGCGACAAGGCGCCGCGCATCATCAGCGAGATCCTCGACCCGCGGACCAAGGACCTCCTGGAGCAGGACTCGGGTTCGGACTTCGTGGTGTCGAGCGAGATGACCAGCATGCTGCTGGCGCAGGTGTCGGAGCGCCGCGAGCTCAACGCGGTGTTCGCCGACCTCTTCGACTCCGACGGCAACGAGGTGTACCTGAAGCGCGCGGCCTGCTTCGCGCCGCTGGGCACCACGGTGAGCTGGCTGTCGGTGCAGCTGATGGCGCGCCGCCGCGGCGAAGTGGCGATCGGCTACTACCGGCCGGGCCACTCGCCGGTGCTCAACCCCAAGCAGAACGAAGGCCTGGTCTTCACCGAGGACGACCGGGTCATCGCCATCGCCGAGGACGACCGCGAGGCGGTGGACACGGTGCTGGCGCCGGAAGAGCCCACCAACCCCGAGGTGACGGCGATTCCCGCCCCCGGGCCGGCCCCGTCGTCGCTGTTGCCGCAGCCGCCGGCGCAGGGCCGCGCGCCGCCGATCCGCACCACCAGTGGCGGCGGGCGGGTGCAGGGCCCGAGCACCCA
>JAIBBQ010000178.1 GCA_019694595.1 Myxococcaceae bacterium | reverse complement strand
CCGGAGTGCCGGCGGCATCGGCCGCGCCTTCGGGACCGTCGTCATCGCCTTCACCGTCGTCGGCTCCGGCGTCGCCGTCGGGGCCGGCCTCGTCGGCGGCCACCGCGCTGGCTTCTGCTTCGGCGTGCGACGGCGGCCGGGGCGCGCTCGACTCGGCGGCGGGCATGCCTTCGCCGCCGCGCTCTTCCTGCTCGCGCTCGTTGCGGCGCTCCTCGCGGCGGAGCTTGGCTTCCTCGGCCGAGCGCGCGGCCTCGGCGAAGAACGCCTCGTCGACCTCGCAGAGCGTGAGCTTCTGGGCGATCACGCCGACCTCGGCGTCGAAGAACTGGTCGGCCAGCCCTTCGCCGCACCAGAGGAAGGTGAGCGCGCCGGACAGCGCCTCGCTCTTCGCGTCGCCGCGCACGTCGCCGGGCGCGACGACGATGCCCAGGTTCGCCCCGTGGTGGCTGGCGTCGCGCTTGAGTTCCTGCACGTGGCGCCGCTCGACGCTCTGGGCGCCGCGCAAGAGCCGCAGCGCGTACCGGAGCTCGAGGCTTCCTTCGCGGCGACGCGCCATCATCAGCAGGCCGTCGCGCGAGCGCTTGGCCACCTTCACCTCGCGGAAGCGCAAGGCGTGGAGCAGCCGGACCACCGCCTTCTCCAGCACGCCGAGCTCGAGCTCGAGGAGCTTCTTGCGGAACGCGCGCGCCAGGACCCGGCGGGCGTCCTTGACCGAGGTCTTCGCCTGGGTGACCAGCTGCAGATCTTCGGCGCTGAGCGGGGTCGCCGCCGCGGCGCCGTCGTGCGACGGGCGCTGGCGGAGCACCGCGCGCCCGTTCTCGAACGGGATCTGCGCGACGGTGCAGAAGTTCTGCTGCACTTCGGCGGGCGGCAGCTCGCTGCCCGCGTCGAGCCCCAGCACCGGCTCGCCTTCGGCCGGCTTGGTGTAGTGGAACTGCGGCCGGCGGCCGGAGTCGATGCGGCGCTGGTTGTCTTCGACGAGCGCCCACAGCACCTGCGACAGCTGGAGCTCGTTGCTCGCCTGCTCCTTGGCCCGAGCGCGCTCGAGCAGCTCCGCGCCGGTGAGGGGCGAGGACTCGCTGAGGAGCTCGAAGACCACCTCGGCGATGGGCGGGTACTTGCGGCGGCGCTCCCGTTCCTCGTCGCGCCGGCTGCGGCGGTCGGACTGGCGGCCCACGCCGCGGGCGTTCTCGGTCCGGGGTTCCGGGTGCCGCTCGATCGGCCGCAGGGGCGGCAGATCTTCTTCGGGGTTGGGCTCGCGGATGCCGGTGGCGGCGAGCGCCGCGGCGTCTTCCTCGAGCATCCAGTCGGTGAGGGCGAAGGTGTCCTTGGCGGTCACCATCACCTTGCGATCGCGCGGCCGCTTGGCCATGGCCGCGAGGCGGGCGAGCATGACTTGCTCGGGAAGTTTGCCCACGTGGGAGAGCAAACCGCCCTCGATGGACTTGGTG
Organism: Myxococcaceae bacterium; assembly: GCA_019694595.1. Taxonomy (GTDB): domain Bacteria; phylum Myxococcota; class Myxococcia; order Myxococcales; family Myxococcaceae; genus JAIBBQ01. The sequence continues at coordinate 12,245 of JAIBBQ010000178.1, read as the reverse complement.
GTGATCTCGATGTGGCTCAGCGGCTTGCCTGACTGCTCGAGCACGCGCAGCGCTGCTTCGTAGAAGGTCATTATTCTCTCAGGAATTCCAGGCGCTTGAAGCGCCACGGGACTTCGCGCGGCGCACCATAGGCAGCGCTAGACTCTTTTTCAACGCGAGATGATCCGCTTCCGGGTGGGGCAGCGCTGGCGCCGTGAAGACCCGTCCGGGGCGGGCCTGGACTCGGCGCGCGACAACGTCGCCCTGGAAGTCGAAGGCATCGACCTGCTGGCCGGGGCCAGCAACGAGCGGCTGGGCGAGGTGGTGCCGGCGATCGTCGAGGCGGTGGGTTCGCTCGCTGCGGGGGCCAGTGCGGCGCAGGCAGAGCTCGGGGAGAAGGGGTTCGAGCTGTGCTTCCAGCGGCTGAACGAAGGCCGGGTGGAGCTGACGGTGGTGGCCCTGTCCGACGGGCCGCGGCTGGTGAGGCCTGCCCTGGGCATCGACTTCCTCGAGCTGACCCGGGCCATCGGCCAGGGGGCCAACATCTTCCGGCGCGACGCTGCCGCCATCGGCGTGCGCGGGTGGATGGAGCTGATGGAGCGGACCGCGAGCCGCCTGCTGGCGCTGGAAGAGCCGCCGCCCTTCGAGGTGCCGCACGGCTTCTCGTGGATCGGCCGCAGCCCCGGCGACGCCTCGCTGCGCATCGAGCTGCACGACGGCCTGGGGCGCCTCGCCGCGTACCGCCGCCAGGGCCCGGCGCTGCCCTGCCTGCTGGTGCCGGGGGCGCTCACGCTGGGCGGCGAGGTGAACGATCGGCCGCTCCTGCAGCTGCTCAAGGTGCTGCGGCAGGCGCTCGCCGACCCCCAGCGCAGCGCGGAACCGCTCTTCCAGCTCGGGCTCGAGCTGCACGTCGGGCTCACCCAGCAGTTCCCGGCGCTGGCGGGGAACCCCTGGCTCGAGCTGCTCCACGCCCGCAGCCGCGACGGGCTGGCGGCCACCCGCGTCACCAGGCCCATGAGCGTGCCCGAGCAGGCGCCCAAGGGGCGCGCGCGCACCGAGCCTGCGCTCGCGGCGCCCGGCGCGCTCCGGCGGCTCGCCTTCCAGCAGAAGTGGGAAGCGCAGGCCGAGGTCGACGAGCCCCGGCGGCTGCACCTCACGCGGCGCGGCCCCATCGTCGCCGGGGTGCACGCGGTGCGTGGCTTCGACACCAAGGGCCGGCACCGCTTCCGCCACGTGGGTGCGAGCGGCGTGGCGGTGGGCCCCCAGGGGCAGGTGCTGCTGGCGAGCGGACAGAAGCTGTGGCTCCAGCGCGCCGGCGAGAAGAGCGCCAGCTGGTTCCGCTGGGGCGATGCGCTGGTGCCGTCGGGCGAGCTGCACGTGCACGGACCGCTGCTCATCACGCTGTCGAGCCAGCGCACCGCGGTGGCGCTCAACGCGCTCACCGGGCGCGAAGCCTGGCGCCTCGAACCGGCGCGCACCGCACGGGCGGGCCTGGTGGTGCACGGGTCGCTCGCATTCCTCGGCACCGAGAGCGGGTCGCTCTTCGCCGCGGAGCTCACCTCGGGGCAGCTGCTCTTCCGCATCCGCGCCACCCTGCCCTTCGCAGCCGGCGTGGTGCCGGCGCCGTCGGGGGTGCTCGGGGTGCTGGGCCGCGCGTCGGAGTGCATGGTGTTTCACGCCGAGACCACCGGCGCCCCGGAAGGCGTGGCTCCGGGGGCGGTGCGCTGGTCGAGAGAGCTGCGGCTCGAGCGGCCGTCGCCGCCGGTGTGGCACCAGCGGTCGGTGCTGGTCGCCGGCATGCGCGACGGCCAGGGCGTGCTGGTGGCGATGAGTCAGCGCGGCGCGGTGGCCTGGGAATGCGCGCTCCCGCTCGCCGGCCGCAAGCTGTGCGTGGCCGCCGCCGGGCGAGGCCTCTTGGTCACCGACGAGCGCGGCGGCGCGGCGATGGTGCGCGCGCCGGGCTCGCTCGACTGGGTGTCCGGCGGGGGCGACGGGCCCGAGCTCGAGCGGGTGCTGCCCGCGCAGGTGCGCCGGGGCGTGGTGCTGGTGCCGGGCCCCAAGGTGCGCGCCATCGACCCGCGCTCGGGCCGCGAGCTCGCCGCGGTGGCGCTCGACGCCCCGCTGATCGACTGGTCGGTCGATGCGCGGCTGAACCTGTTGCTGCTCGAAGGCAGCGGGCGGCTGCGCTCACTCTCGCTCGGCGGCACCCTCGCCGTGGTGTGAGGCGGCGGCGACCCTCGCCCACACGATGTTGGAGAAGCGCGAGGTGGGCTCGGGGGTAAGCCCCAGCCGCTTGAGTGCGGGCGTGTAGCGGGCGCTCTTCACCACCACCCAGCGCCGGGCGACCCGGCGGGCGTGGGCCAGCATCTGGGCATCGAGCGGCGCCTGGGTCGCGTACCGTCGCAGCACGTCGAAGGCGGGGGCCGCCTTGCGCGGCTTCTCGAACATGGGGTCGAACAGCACGCAGTCGAACGATCGGTCGGCGAGCGTGGGCAGGAGCGCCGCGCTGTCGGCGTGGAGTGCCTCGATGCGCGCCGACGGCCGGCCCGGGTCGAAGCGGGTGAGCCCCTGCGAGGCGATGACCCACAGCGGCAGGCTCTGCTCGACCCCCACCACGCGACCGGTGGGGCCCACCACGTGGGCGCACACCAGCGCGTCGGCGCCGAGGCCCAGCGTGCCGTCGAGCACCTCGTGGCCCGGCGCGAGCTCGCACAGCCGCACCAGCACGTCGTCGCGGTGACCGGCTTCCAGCCGCTTGATCCGCAGCCACGCCATGTTGGGCGTGAAGCGCAGCGCCCCGCTCGCGTCGCGCAGCGTCCACCCGTCGCTGCCCAGGACCAGGAAGGCGTCGGCGAAGACCCCGAGCTGGCCTTCGAGGCCCGTCTTCCGCGGCCGGTCCCAGTACGGCAGCTGCCACTGGCGGGCGTGCTCCTTCGCCTGGGCGCAGAGCACGGGGTCGATCTGCGAGCTCACCGTCACGGCGAGCGGCGCGCTCATCGCTCGAGGCCGGCCGCCGCAGCCGCTGCGCGCACCGCGTCGTAGGCCCGGTCTTCCGCCGGGTAGAAGCCGTTGATGCTCAGCGGGGCGATCACGTCGCGGGTCCGCGGGTCGCGGGAAGAGAGCACCAGCAGCGCCGAGCGAATCGCTTCCATCAGCTCGGGGTCGAGGTCCGCGCGCACGCAGTAGAGGTCACGCGGGGTGCGGGGCGTCTTGGCGATGATCCGGAACTCGAGCGGGTCGATGCCCTTGTTGCGCTTCAGGGCGGCCATCGAGCCCTGGTAGGTGGCGCCGCCCTCGACCTTCCCCGAGAGCACCGCCAGGAGCACCTGCGCGTGGTTTCCGAGGTACTGGGTCGAGCCGAAGAAGGTCGCCGGATCGTAGCCGCGGTCCTTGAGCAGCTTCACCGGCTGCAGGTGGCCGGTGGTGCTCGCCTCGTCGACGAAGCCGAAGCTCTTGCCCTTGAGTTCCTCGAGGGTGCGGATCGGGCTGTCGGCGCGCACGAAGAGGTACCCGGACGCGGTGTCCGAGCCGTCGGCGATCGCGGTCACCAGCGGCTTGAGCGCGTACCGCTTGGCGGCGCGCACGTAGGGGTACGGGCTCAGCTCGGCGACGTCGATGGTGCCGTCGCCGAGCCAGTCACCCACCTGGTCGTACGACGAGGCGACCTTGAGCTCGACGGGGACCCCGAGGCTGTTCGACAGCCAGTCCATCAGCGGCTGGTGGGTGCGCTGGAGATCGAAGGCGTCCATGTACGGCATCAGCCCGACCCGCAGCCGGGTGACGCTCGCGGGCGCACGGTGCATGGCCTCGAAGCTGGGCACCGGGCGGGCCGGGGCCAGGTGCTCTTCCACCTCGGGGCGGCAGGCCGCCAGCGCGAGCACCAGCGGGAGCGCGATTCTCACGCCGCGGCCCTCGCGATCACCACGCGGTTCCGGCCCTGGTGCTTGGCCAGGTAGAGCGCCTGGTCGGCCGACACCAGCACCTGCTCGGGCGTCTTGCCGTCGTCGGGGTACACCGACACCCCGATGCTCACCGTGATCTTCTGCCGCCACTCGGCGTCGGTGAGCTGCGCTTCCACCGCGGCCCTCATGCGCTCGGCGACCTGCGCGGCCTCGGCCCGCGAGGTCTCGGGCAGGAGCGCCGCGAATTCCTCGCCGCCGTAGCGGGCGAAGAGGTCGGTCTGCCGCAGCGTGCTGGCGAGCACCGCGGCCAGCTGGCGCAGCAGCTCGTCGCCGCGCGGGTGGCCCAGCGAGTCGTTCACCCGCTTGAAGAGGTCGACGTCGACCATCAGCACCGCGCACGGGTAGCCGTTGCGCTCCGAGCGGAGCACCTCCGCGGCGAGCCCTTCCTGGAAGCGGCGGTGGTTGTAGGCCCCGGTGAGCCCGTCGGTGACCGCCATGCGCTCCAGGCGGGCGTTGGCTTCCTGGAGTTCCCGGGTGCGTTCGGCGACCGCCTGCTCGAGGTGGTTGCGCTCGTGCTGGAGCGCCTCGGCCATGGCGTTGACGTTGCGCGCGAGCTCGGACAGTTCCCGGCCTCCTGCCGGGCTGGCCCGGGCGTTGAGGCTGCCTTCGCCCATGCGCCGCACCGCGGCCTGGAGCGCGCGCACCGGCTGCACCACCACCCGGTCGACGCCGAGGAAGAGTCCGAGCGCCATCAGCAGCACCAGGCCGAAGGCGAAGGCGAGCCACTGCACCCGGGTGCGGCGGGCGCTGGCGTTCACCTGGTCGAGCGAGAACTGCGCCACCACCGTGGCCCAGCGAATGCCCGACTGGGCGGGCACGCCGAGCCACAGCGCGTCGGGCGTGCGGCGCCACGACGTGCCGTTGCCGCGGATCGCGGCCTTGCAGAACGCGTCGGCGCAGACGGTGTTGAAGCGCTCGGGGTCGGAATGCGCGAGCACCCGGCCGGTCTCGTCGAGCACCATGAGCTCGCGCAGCTCTCCCCGCCCGCTGGCCGCGGTGACGTGGGCGATCAGCGTGTCGAGCCCAGCCACGTCGTTCTGGGCCACCGCGACCGCGGCGGGCACCCCGACGGCCTCCAGCACCTCGGTGCCACGGTGGAGCAGATCGTCCTGGGCGTCGATGCGCTGCTGCTCGGCGGCCACGAAGGCCATGGTCACCAGCCCGGCGGCCACCACCAGGGGAATCAGGATGCCGAGCTGGACTCGAATGCCCAAGCGTCACGGCCCCTTCGAGGAGTGCACGCGCGGCGAGGCGCCGCGACGCTCACGCGGTCTGGCGACGGCCAGGCTGCAGCTGTGCCACCGTGACCGACTGGTTCCGGCCATGCCGCTTCGCAAAGTAGAGGCATTGGTCGGCGAGATCCACCAGCGCCTGCTTCTCCTGCGACGCCTCGGGGAAGGTGGCGATGCCCAGGGACAGGGTGATCTTGAGCGGTCCTTGCTCGGTCTGGAACACCTCGGCTTCCACGGCCTCGCGGATCCGCTCGGCGATGGCCTTGGCGCCCTTCTCGTCGGTCTCCGGCATGATGATCGCGAATTCCTCGCCGCCGTAGCGCGCCACCAGGTCGACGTCGCGGGCCTTGGCCTTGAGGATCCTGGCGACGCCCCGCAGCACCTGGTCTCCCGTCGGGTGGCCGTAGGTGTCGTTGACGCTCTTGAAGTGATCGATGTCGGTGAGGATCAGCGACAGCCGCCGGCCGTAGCGCTTGGCCGTGCCCAGCGCGTCGTCGAACCGCGACTGGAAGGTGCGGTGGTTGAGCAGGTTGGTCAGGCCGTCGGTGGTGGCCATGCGTTCCATCTGCTCGTAGAGCTGGGCGCGCAGCACCGCCTGCCCTGCCTGCCCGGCGATCACTTCCAGCATGCGCAGCGCGTCGCCGTCGAAGGCGCCCTTCTTGCGGGAGCCCGCGACCAGCGTGCCGAGGATCCGATCGCCCGCCAGGAGCGGGAAGATCTTGAGCGCCGCGAGCGCGCGCACCTGCAGCTCGGCGTCGAAGATCACCTGACGCTCCATCGCGATCTCGCGGCCGGGCAAGGGAGCGCCGTAGCGCACCACGTTGGCCACCAGCCCGTGGTTGTCGGGGAAGGTGCGGCCTTCGAGGCCCCGGCCCGGGGCGGTGACGCCGGTCATGCGCACGATGCGGTGGGTGCGCTGGCCGGCTTCCTCGGCCACCAGGGTGACGGCGCAGAAGTCGACCGGGGCGATCTGCCGGGCGCTCTCGAGCACCGCGAGGAACACCTGGTCGGGGGCGCCGGCGCGGTTGAGCTCCTCGATGGCGCGGAAGAACCGTTCCTTCTCGTCGCGCGCCTTGCGGATGTAGCCCATCACCCGTTCCACCTCGACCGCCCGCAGCACCTCGGCGGCGACGGTGGACAGCAGCCGTTCGTCTTCTTCCTGGAACGGGGTGTACTCGAGGCGATCGGCCACCAGCACGCCGCGCACCAGCCCCTTGGTCTCGACGATGGGGACCGCGAGGATCGAGCGCACCGTGGGCCCGCCTTCGTCGTACCAGTTGATGCCCTTGACGCCGTTGGCCGACGCCATGCGCACCGGGACCGCGCGCTTGAGCAGCGCCCCCAGGATGCCTTCGCCCGCGGGGAACCGCTCGCGCTGCACCCGCTCCGACTGCGACCGGCAGTCGTGCAGCTTCAGCGAGCGGTCGTCGCTGGTCAGCAGGAAGACGCCCACCGAGTGGGTCTTGAGCGCGGTCTCGGCGATCTCCAGGGCGTTGCCCAGGGTGCCTTCGATCTCCTTCACCGACGCCAGGAGCCACTTCTCGTCGTGCCCCGCCCCGGGGAGGCTGTCGTTGGTGCCGGCGTTCACCAGGCGGAAGGTGCGGGCGCGCTCTTCCACCTCGGCGATGCGGTTCTTCACCGCGTTCTCCTCGGCGCTGCGGGCCGCACGCAGCCTCGCAGCGAGCACCCCGTGGTACAGCACGGCGAACACCAGCAGGAACGCGGCGTGCACCCCGAGCGTGGCCGGCGAGCCGGGGAGCTGCTCCATCGCGTCGAACACCAGCGCCGCCGCCAGGAGCGTGAGGCCCGCCCCCCGCGAGACGAAGGTGACCAGCACCGCGACGACCAGGTAGACCAGCGGGAAGATCGCCGGCCCGGCGAGCGCCACCGCCACGAAGGCCGTGGCGAGCACCGCGCCCCCGAGCTCCAGCTCTTCTCGCAGCGTGGCCGCGCTCGCCCGACGGCGGTAGCGCCACACCGTCAGCCCCACCGACGCGAGGATCGCCGTCAGCCCCGCGAGCTCGAGCAGCGAAGGGGCGCTCCAGTGCCGGAAGCCTCCGCGCGCCAGCAGCGAGAAGACGCCGACGATGGCCACCGCGGGCACCGCGCGCACCACGGCGCGGATCGCCGGCCAGGGGGTGAAGGGCTGGCGGTGGAGATTGAGGCGCTGCGCCATGGGGTTGCTCATGGGGTCTCCAGGTCGAAGACCAGCTCGCCCGGCTTGACGAAGCCGAGCTCCTCGCGCGCCGCCCGCTCCTGCACCGAGCGGTTGCCGCGCAAGGCCTCGATCTCACGGGTGAGGCGCGCGTTCTCTTCGCGCACCTTGGCGGTGCGCAGCTTGAGCGCGTCGACTTCCTGGGTCAGGCGCACGTAGCGGCGGAATCCGCCGGCCGCGAACGCCGACCAACCGAGCAGGAGCGCGGCGACGGTGACCGAGCCCCACAGGAGCGAACGACGGGAGCCCATGCGCACCGCCGAAAGTACCAGCGCGCACGGGCCCCGCAAGAAAACCGCTACAGGACTGCAGCGACCGCTACCAGCCGGCGTCCATCGAGTAGGTCGGCAGCACCAGGCAGGCGGGGCTGGCGACGGGAGCGTCGGCGCCCTCGTCCCACTCGTAGAACTTCATGTTGGTGCCGCTGGCGGTGATCACGCCGGCGTCCTCGTTCTGGTCGGCGCGCGCGACGTAGACCGAGCCGGACTGGGCGAGGAACACCTTCTCGCACTGCCCCTGATCGTCGCAGCCGGTGTAGGCGTAGAAGCAGTAGTCGCAGGTCGCCTCGTCGGTCTGGGCGAGCGTCTTGGGCCCGGGAACGGTCGCGCCGTTGAGCTTCGGGTAGAGCGCGAAGTCGATGTAGGCGTAGCCACCGTCGGGCGAGGTGCCGGTGGGCGGGGTGCCGACCTCGCCGAAGACGTACGAGTTGACGCCGTCTGCCACGTAGAAGGCCACCGTCGACTCACCGCCGTCGGCGAACTCGGTCACCATGGTGGTGCTGGCGCACGCCGGCAGCGCGGAACCGCCGCCGCTCGAGGCCGTACCGCCACCCGAAGAGCCGCTGCCGCCGCCGGTGGAGCCGCTGCCGCCGCCGGTGGAGCCGCTGCCGCCGCCGGTGGAGCCACTGCCGCCGCCGGTGGAGCCACTGCCGCCGCCGGTCGAACCGCTGCCGCCGCCGGTGGAGCCGCTGCCGCCGCCGCTCGAGCCGGTGGTGCAGGCCTGGGCCTGGCAGAGCTGACCCGAGGAGCACGCCTGGCAGGTGGCGCCGCTCTTGCCGCAGGCGAGGCTGGTGTTGCCCGCCTGGCACTTGCCCGCGGAGTCGCAGCAGCCGCTGGTGCACGACGCCGCACAGCTGCCGCTGGAACCTCCGGACCCGCTGCCACCCCCGCTCGCGCCGGAGCCACCGCTCCCGGCGCACTGGGTGAGGACCACGGCGGTACCACTCAGCATGGCGACGAACAGGAACGAGCGCAGCGTCTTCACGGGGTTCTCCTTCGGGTGATCTTGCGGGCCGCGGCCCATAGCACGCCTCGCGGCCGCTGGGTCAGCCTTCGAGCGCCCGCCGCAACGCCGGACGATCGAGCTTGCCGGTCGGCGTCCTGGGGAGCGCGTCGAGGCGCCGCCACTGCTTCGGCACCCTGAAGGCGGCGAGCCGGCCGCGTGCCCAGCGCTCGAGCTCGCCGAGCTCTCCTCGGGGCCGCAGCACCACCGCGGCCAGCCCCGCCTGCCCCCACCGCTCGTCGGCGATGGGGATCACCGCCACCTCTTCCACCGCGGGGTGAGACGAGATCACCCGCTCGAGCTCCGCCGGGTAGACGTTCTCTCCGCCGGAGATGATCAGATCCTCGCGGCGGGAGAGCACCGACAGCCGCCCGCCGGCGTCGAGCTGCCCGAAGTCTCCGGTGTCGAGCCACGGTCCCAGCGGCGGACTCACGGTGGGCCCGGCGACGAAGATCCTCCCGGGCACCGACGGCGGGACCTGGGCGCCCGACTCGTCGCGGATCTCCACCCTCACCCCGGGCAGCGGCGGGCCGCAGGTGCTGCCATCGGCCGCTCCGGGGACCTCCGTGCAAACCTGCGAGCAGGCCTCGGTCAGCCCGTAGGTCTGCAGCACCGGAAAGCCGCGCTCGCGAGCCTCCGCGATCACGCCAGGGGGACACGGGCCCCCGCCGACCAGGACCGCGCGGAGCGACCGCGGCGCCGACGCTGGACTCGCGCGCAGCAGCCGCCGGAGCGTCTGGGCCACCAGGCTCACCTGGGTCGCCCCACCGTCCAGGGCCCGCCACACCGCCGCCTCGTCGAACCCCGGGTGCAGCTCGAGCGTCCCCTGGGCCAGTGCCCAGCGGGTGAGCATCGCCAGCCCGCCGACGTGAAAGAGCGGCATGGTGAGGAGCCAGCGATCGTCGGCGCCGACCGGTACCCGCTGGGCGGCCGCACGGGCCGACGCTTCCAGCTGGTCTCGCCCGAGGTAGACGAGCTTCGGGGCCCCGGTGGTGCCGGAGGTGAAGAGCGCCAGCGCCGGTGGCTCGCCCTCGCCGGGTGGGCGGCGTGGCGCCCAGGTCACGCCGGCGAGCGCCTCGACGTGCCGGGGGCTCGCCAGCGCGCCAGCCAGAGCTGCCCGGGCGACGAGCGGCGCGAGCTCCGCTGCCGTCAGCCGGACGTTGAACGGCACCAGGGTGAGCCCCAGCCGCTGGCAGGCGAAGAAGGCCGCCACCAGGTCGGCGCTGGTGGCGGTGAGCGCGCCGTAGCGGGCGCCCCGCCCCAGCCCTTCGCGCTCGAGCTGGGCCACCCGCCGCCCGACGTCGGCGTCGAGCTCCGCCCAGGTCCAGCTGCGCTCGCCTTCGCGGAGCGCCAGTGCGCGAGGCCGCTTCGCGGCGGCCTGGGCGATCAGACAGCCCACGTCACCCCGTGGCCGGCGACCCGGGGCAAGTGAATCGCGCCCCGCTGCGGAGTGCAGGCGTCGGGCGGCACCCCTTCGAAGAGCTCGACCGTCGACAGGCCGTGCGCCAGCGAGGTGGCGGGCATGGCGGCGGCGACCGCGGCGGCGCCGGCGCGGGCGATGGGACCGTCGAGCAGCGTGGTGACGTAGCTGTCGACCTTGCGCTCGGCCAGCGCGGCGGCGAGCGCCTGGGCCCGCCGCAGCCCACCCAGCGCCATCGGCTTGAGCACCGCGACGTCGGCGACCCGCGGGCGTTCGGTGTCGAACAACCTCGGTCGCTGTCCGGGGACCAGGAGCCCTTCGTCCACGGCGATGAGGCACGGCACGTAGCCGCGCAGGCGCGAGAGCCCCTCGAGGTCGCCGGCCGCGACGGGCTGCTCGCAGAGCTCGAGATCGAGCGACTCCACCGCCCGGAGCGCCGTGCGGGCCTCGCCTTCGGTGCAGGTGCCGTTGGCGTCGACGCGGAGCCTGACGTCGGGGCCGACCGCCCGGCGGATCGCCAGCAGCCGCTGCGCTTCCTGGATGAGCGGGCGCCGGCCGATCTTCACCTTGAGGGTGCGGAACCCCTGCTCCACCAGCGCGGTGGCGTTGCGCAGCAGCGCGTCGGCCGTCTCTCCGGCGAGCAGCGCGCCGCACGCCAGGGTGGCGTCGACGGAGCCACCGAGCAGCTCGACCAGCGGAACTCCGCGCTGGAGCGCGAGCCGGTCGAGCAGCGCCAGCTCGAGGCCGGCGCGCGCCGCTGGCGTGCCGTCGAGCCCTCCCAGCGCCGCGTCCACCGCATCGAGCGAACCGGCGTCGTCGCGCAGCTCGAAACGCTCGAGCGCCTGCTGGCACGCCTCGAGCGACTCGGTGCCGAATTCCTCCAGCGGGGTCGCCTCGCCCGTTCCCCCTCCGGGGAAGCGGATCACGAAGCCCCGTCTCACCCGCATCGCGCCCTGCGCGGTCTGTACCGGCGCGCGCAGCGTCAGCTCGAACGGCGTCACCTGCGGCTTCGTCATCGCAGCACCCCCAGGGTGAAGAGCACGCCCCACACCGACATCAACCGCGCGGTCGCGGCGAGCGCGCCGTTGAGCTCGCTCCCGTCGCGCGTCCACACCAGGCGCAGGCCGGGCACCGCGAGCGGCACGGCCACCAGCGGCAGCGCCAGCCAGGCCCGGCCCGACGCCAGCGAGAGCGCGGCGGGCACGACGAACGCGGCAGCGATGCACGCGGTGTACTCGAGCCGGGCGAAGCGCGGGCCGAGGCGCACCGCGAGCGTGCGCTTGCCCACCCGGGCATCGGTGACGCGGTCTCGCAGGTTGTTCACCGCGAGGATCGCCACGCCCAGCGCTCCCACCGCGAGGCCGGTGGCGAGCGCGTCGCTGCTCACGCTGCCGGTCTGCACGAAGTACGTGCCGCCGACGGCGACCAGGCCGAAGAAGGTGAGCACGAAGACGTCGCCCAGCCCGTGGTACCCGAGCGGGTACGGCCCGCCGGTGTACGCGAAGCCCGCCACCACCGAGGCGAGGCCGATCACCACCACCGGCCAGCCTGCCGAAGCGACCAGGAAGGTCCCCGAGGCGATGGCCGCGCCGAAGCAGACGAACGCCGCGCGCTTCACCGCCGCCGGAGACAGCCACCCCGAAGCGCTGGCCCGCGAAGGGCCGAGCCGGTCGGGCCCGTCGGCACCCCGCACGTGATCGTAGTGATCGTTGGCCAGGTTGGTGCCCACCTGGATCAGCAAGGCGCCCACCAGGGCCGCGGCCGCCTGCCACGGCGCTCTCGCCCCGGCGGCGAAGGCCAGGGCCGTGCCCGCCAGCACCGGCACCGCACCCACCACCAGCGTGCGGGGCCGCGCGGCGAGCACCCACGCCTTGAGCCCGGGGGGGCTGGTCGACGGCAAGGCAGCTGCGGGGGCCGGGGTCATGAGCGTCTCTCCGTGAGCTGGGCCGCAGGCTCGAAGAGCGCCGGCAGCGATGCTGCGGTTGCAGGGGGAACGCCGAGCGCTTCGAGCATCGCGCGGGCCTTGCGGCACGTCTCGTTCCACTCGGCGTCGGGCGTCGAGCCGCGGACGATGCCTGCGCCCACGAAGAGCGTCGCCCGCCGCCCGCGGACGTGCGCACAGCGCAGGGCCACCGCGAGCTCGAGCGACCCGGGGC
>JAIBBQ010000177.1 GCA_019694595.1 Myxococcaceae bacterium | reverse complement strand
GCAACAGCGGCGGTGGCGGCGGCGGCGCGGTGGGCCGCATCCGCGTCACCGTGGCCGCCGGCGGCTGCAGCTACGACGCCGGGAGCTTCTCGCCCCTGCCTTTCACCAACTGCCCGTGAGCCCGCGCCTCGCGGTGCTCGCCAGCGTCGCGCTCGCGGCCTGCCGCGCCAGCGCGCCTCAGACCGCGCCGCCGCGCGCCGAGGCGGTGTTCGAGCAGGTGACCCTCCGCGCCTGGCAAGGCGAAGCGCTCGTCGCGGTGGGGAGCGCCCCGCGGGTGGAGCTCTTGCCCGGCAGCCAGGCCTTCACGGTGGCGAGCCCCTTCGTGCAGCTGCTCGGCCCCGGCGCCACGGTGACCGCCGACGCCGTGACCTGCGACGCGGCCAACGCCCAGGGCACCCGGGTCCGGCTGGTGCGCGCCTCCGATGCGCTGTCCGCCTTCGCCCCCGAGGCCAGCGTGCCGCTCGCCACCGGGGTGGTGACCGCGAGCGCCGGGGTGACGCTGGCGCGGCCGCCGCCCCAGGCGCTGGGGCTGCACGCCGCCTCCGGCACCTGGGACGACCGCGCGGGGGTGCTGTCGCTCCAGCGCGTCGACTCGCAGCTGCCGGTGCCGCCCGGCGGCCCCTGACGCACTTCCCGGGAGCCTTGTGTTCCCGGCCGCGCCTCTGGCAAGCCCCCGGTCCATGTCACCCCTGGCCGCGCTGCTGCTCGCCGCCCTGGCGCCCGATGCGGGCCGCGCCGACGCTGGCCCCACCGACGCCGGGGTGCCGGTGACGGTGAGCGCCGACAGGCTGACCGTGCTGTCGAAGGAGCGCAGCGCGACCTACGAAGGCCACGCGCACGCCACCCAGGGCAGCGCCACGCTCGACGCCGACCGCCTCACCGCCTTCTACGGCCCGACGCAGAACGTGGAACGGCTCGAGGCCAGCGGCGCGCTCCACTTCGTCGACGGCGACCGCAGCGCGCGCGCGGAGGCGGCCACCTACGACCCGCGCACCGGCGAGCTGTTCGTGCCCGGCGCGGTGCTGGCGACCGCGGGCAACCGCACGGTGCGCGGCGCGAGCGCGCGGTACCTCAAGGCGAGCTCGCTGCTCACCGTCACCTCGCCGGTGGCGGCCTTCGGCGCGCAGGCGCTCCCGGTGGGCGGCAGCGGGGACGCGACGGTGGAAGCGAACACCCTGCGCTTCGAGCAAGACGCGAAGGCCGCCGTCTTCCAGGGCAAGGTGCGCGCGCGCCGGGGGACCACGCTGCTCACCGCGCCGACGCTCACGGCGCACTACGACGAGGCGGGCACGCTGGTGCGCGCGGAGGCGACCGGCGGGGTGACGGTGGTGGACAAGGACCGCCAGGCCCAGGGCGCGCGCGGAGAGTGGGACGCCGTCTCGGGGGTGCTGGTGGTGACCGGCAAGCCGGTGGCCCGCCAGGGCAGCCAGACGCTGAGCGGCTCGCGGGTCACCTTCCGCCCGGGCTCCGACACCCTGGAGGTCGAGCACGCCACCGCGGTGCTCAAGTCGCCATGAGCGCGCTGGTGGCCAAGGACCTGAGCAAGCGCTACCACGGGCGGCTGGTGGTCGACGGGGTGTCGCTCGAGGTGGCGCCGGGAGAGATCGTCGGGCTCCTGGGCCCCAACGGCGCGGGCAAGACCACCACCTTCAACATCGTCGCCGGGCTGGTGCGCGCCGACGGCGGCACGGTGGCGCTGGGGCCCCACGCGCTCACCGCGCTGCCGGTGCACCTGCGGGCGCGCCTGGGCCTCGGCTACCTCGCGCAGGAGCCCACCATCTTCCGCAAGCTGTCGGTGCGGGACAACTTCGTCGCCGCGCTCGAGCTCTCGAGCGGGCTCGGCCGGGCGGAGCGCGAGCGTCAGGCCGACGCGGCGCTCGACGAGTGCGGCCTGCGGCACGTGGCGAACGCCAAGGGCGAGACCCTGTCGGGCGGCGAGCGGCGCCGGGCGGAGATCGCCCGCACGCTCCTGGCGCGGCCGTCGATCGTCCTCTTCGACGAGCCCTTCGCCGGCGTCGACCCCCTGCACGTCGCCGAGCTCCAGGCGGCCATCGCCGCGCTCAAGGCCCGGGGCCTGGGGGTGCTCATCACCGACCACAACGCCCGCGACACCCTGCGCATCTGCGACCGGGCCTACGTCATCGCGGGCGGGAAGATCCTGGAACAGGGCACGCCGCAGGCCATCGCCAGCTCCAGCAAGGCCCGTTCCGTCTATCTCGGAGAAAGCTTCAGTCTTTCCTGACGGTTCACGCTGGCAGAGCGTTTGCTGTTGATCAGTGATTCGACCTGCTACCCTTGGCACGCCTTTTGAGGTGATCCCATGGGACTCGAGCTCAAACAACAGCTGAAGATGTCGCAGCAGCTGGTGATGACGCCGCAGCTGCAGCAGGCCATCAAGCTGCTCCAGCTGGGCCGCATGGAGCTGCTCGAGCAGGTCCGCGAGGAGATGGAGCAGAACCCGCTCCTCGAGCAGCCCGACGAGACGGTCGAAGGCGACATGGCGGACAAGGAGCCCGGCGAGGCCTCGCTGGAAGCCGCCAACCTGGAGACGCCGGTCGCCAACGAGACCCGGGAATCGGACCAGGCGGTGGAAGTGAAGCCGGAAGAAGCGCCGGCGGAGATCGACTGGGACGCCTACCTCAACAGCAGCCAGTTCTCGGAGCCGTCGCTCCCGTCGAACAAGGGCAACGTCGACCTCGACGACCTGCCGGGCTTCGAGGCCTCGCTGGTCAAGAAGGAAGACCTCCAGGACCACCTCAACGAGCAGCTGTCGATGCTGCGGCTCAACGAGGCGGAACGCCGGATCGCGATGTTGATCATCGGCAACCTGAACGACGACGGCTACCTGGTGCTCGACGAGGTGGAAGGCGACCCGCTGATCCGCCTGGCGAACGAGGCCGACGTGCCGGTGTCGGTGGCCGAGCGCACGCTGCGCAAGATCCAGTCGCTCGAGCCCAAGGGCTGCGGCGCGCGCGACCTGCAGGAATGTCTGCTCATCCAGTGCTCGGCGCTCAAGGACCCGCAGGCGGCGCTCCTGGGCACGATGCTCAAGAAGCACCTCAAGCTGCTGGAGTCGAAGAACCTCCCGGCCATCGCGCGCGACCTGAAGCTCACGCTCGACGAGGTGGTGAACGCGTCGAAGCTGCTCACCAAGCTCGACCCCAAGCCGGGCCGCAACTTCTCCGGCGACGACGCGCAGTACATCACCCCCGACGTCTACATTCACAAGATGGGCACCGAGTACACGGTGGTGCTCAACGACGACGGCCTGTCGAAGCTGCGCATCTCCGGGGCGTACCGCTCGGCGCTGAAGCAGGGCGTCATCCCCGGGGGGAAGACCAAGGAATTCGTCCAGGACAAGCTGCGCGCGGCGATGTGGCTCATCCGCTCGATTCACCAGCGGCAGCGCACCATCTTCAAGGTGACCGAGAGCATCGTGAAGTTCCAGCGCGACTTCCTGGACAAGGGCATCGCGCACCTGAAGCCGCTCATCCTGCGCGACGTGGCAGACGACATCGGCATGCACGAGTCGACCGTGTCCCGGGTGACGACCAACAAGTACGTGCACACCCCGCAGGGCATCTTCGAGCTGAAGTACTTCTTCAACTCGTCGATCGCGCGCACTTCCGGCGACGACATCGCCTCCGAGGCGGTGAAGAACCACATCAAGCAGCTGGTGGGCCAGGAAGACCCCAAGAACCCTTACAGCGACCAGCGCATCGTCGAGCTCCTGCGGGCGCAAGGCATCGAGATTGCCCGCCGCACGGTGGCCAAGTACCGCGAGGTGCTGGGGGTGCTGCCGTCGTCGAAGCGCAAGAAGTACTTCTGATCCGCCTTGATCGGTTCGTTCGTTGGGCCCACACTTGCGGGTGACCGTGTCGGACGCCTGTCAACGAAGGCCTGACCGTCGTGCCCCCCGCAGCCTCTAGGAGTGTTCTCGAACATGCAGCTGAACATCACCTTCCGTCACTTCGAGCCGATCGATTCGCTGAAGACGTACGCGCAGGACAAGGTGGAGCGGGCCAACAAGTACCTCGACAAGGCGGGCGAGGCGCACGTGGTGCTGTCGCTGGAGCGCCACCTCCACCACGCGGACATCACCATCACCTCGGGCCCGTTCGTGCTGCGCGGCCGCGAGAAGAGCGAAGACATGTACGCGTCGATCGACCTGGCGATGGACAAGATCGAGCACCAGCTGCGCCGCTACAAGGAACGCCTCAAGCACCACCACGGGCGTGACCGGGTGCACCACCGCCAGGGCCTGGTGGGCCAGTCGAAGGTCCGCCACGACGTGGTCTCGGTGGCGAGCCCGGAGCACGCGCCCCACCCCGACGAGGCCCAGCCGCGGGTCATCAAGACCAACGAGCTCCTGGTCAAGCCGCTCACCGTCGACGAGGCGGTGATGCAGATGGACCTGATGAACAACGACTTCCTGGTCTTCAACAACGCCGAGTCGCACGAGATGAACGTGGTGTACCGCCGCAAGGACGGGCACTACGGCCTCATCGAGGCTTCCGCGGCGAAATAGTGTCGTCGCGAGGGCGCTGCCCGCGACGACGGCGGGGCTTCGCCCCGTCCCACGGTGAGGTGCACGGGGCTCTCGCCCGGCGCCGCCCGAGCGTCTTCGAATTGCGAAGACCGAGCGCCTTCTTGCTGTCGTCGCGAGGGCGCTGCCCGCGACGACGGCGGGGCTTCGCCCCGTCCCACGGGTGAGGCGCACGGGGCTCTCGCCCGGCGCCGCCCGA
The DNA here is from genome assembly GCA_019694595.1 of Myxococcaceae bacterium. Classification (GTDB taxonomy): domain Bacteria; phylum Myxococcota; class Myxococcia; order Myxococcales; family Myxococcaceae; genus JAIBBQ01. Next base: position 8,915 of record JAIBBQ010000177.1, on the reverse strand, counting down.
GCGCCTTCGAATTGAGAAGACCGAGCGCCTCGATGGGGTCCACGTCGGGCTGCGTGACTGCTCACGCCCTGCGCGTGGTCCGTCGATCACCGTGAACGCCGCGGCCCCCCGTGGGCGTGCGGTCCTCTCGATTCGAGGCAGTGGAGTGCGGCGCCGGGCGAGAGCCCCCAGGAACGTCACCCGTGGGACGGGGCGCAGGCCCCGCCGTCTTCGCGGGCAGCGCCCTCGCGAAGACTATTTCGAGGCGGTGGAGTGCGGCGCCGGGCGAGAGCCCATCGCACTTTTTCCGTGGGACGGGGCGCAGGCCCCGCCGTCTTCGCGGGCAGCGCCCTCGCGAAGACAGAAACTATTCAGACCGTAGCCGTAGGGAATGCGCGGGAGCTCGACCGGGAGACGGCCCGGGGTGCCTTGCTCGCCGAAGAGCGCGGCAGCCGCCGCCTCGGTCGCGGTGTCCCGGTAGCTGTAGGTGAGGAGCACCACCTTGGCGTCGTTCGCCGCCGACGCCAGGTACGGCACCCCCATCACCACCGCCGCCACCGGCACGCCGGTGAGCGTCACGTTGGTGAGCAGCTCGAGCTGCCGCGCGTTCACCACCCCCAGCACCACCAGGTCCGCCCCCAGCGAGGCCGCCCGCACCTCGCGCTTGAGCGACTCGCGGGCGCCTTCGGCCGGGTAGGCCGGCACCACCAGCACCCGCGCCTGCGGCATGCGCCGGCGAATCGCTTCCGCGAGCGACGACTCCGCCGTCACCACCACCACCTTCTTGCGGGCGGAGATGGGGAAGTGGCGGGCCTCGGCCTTGAGCAAGGTCACCGCCTTGCGCGCGATGGTCAGCCCCAGGTCGCGGCCCTGCCCCAGGTCGGCCAGCCGCTGCTCCAGCGGCGCCAGCGGCTCGAAGACCCCGCGTCGCACCTTGAGCTCGAGCACCCGGCGCACCGCCTCGTCGAGCCGCGCCGGGGCGATGTCGCCTCGCGCCACCGCCTCGAGCAGCGCCTGGTGCACCTCGGCCTTCTTCTCCGCTCGCCAGGGCACCAGCACCATGTCCGCCCCCGCGTTCACCGCCAGCACCGCCGCCCGCCCCACCCCGTACCGCTCGGCGATGGCCTGCATCTCGAGCTCGTCGGTGAGCACCAGGCCGTCGTAGCCGAGCCGGCGGCGCAACAGGCCCGTGAGGATCGCCGGGCTCAGCGTGGCCGGCGTACCGTCGAGCCCCACCTTCGGCACCGCGAGGTGCGCCGTCATCACCCCGTCGAGCCCCGCGGCCATCGAGGTGCGGAACGGCTCCAGGTGCGCCAGGAGCTGCGCCTCGTCGTCGTCCAGCCGGGGCAGCGCCCGGTGCGAGTCGGCGTCGACGTTGCCGTGCCCGGGGAAGTGCTTGGCGATGGTCGCCAGGTTGGCGTCTTGCTGGCCCTTCACCAGCGCGGCGCCCAGCAGCGCCACCAGGCTCGCCCGGTCGGACACGCTGCGGATGCCGATGACCGGGTTCGCCGGGTTGGAGTTCACGTCGAGCACCGGCGCCAGGTTCATCGAGAAGCCGAGCCGCTTCAGGTCCAGCGCCTGCGCCTTGCTCGCCTCGTACGCCAGCGCCGCGTCGCGGGTCGCCCCCAGCGCCATGTTGCCCGGCAGCACCACCACCGTGTCCGAGACGCGGACGACGTTGCCCCCTTCCTGGTCCACCGCGATGAAGGGGGGCACCCCGCCTTCGAAGAAGCCGCGGAGCTGGTCGTTGAGCCGCGCCACCTGCGCGCTGGAGTCGATGTTCCGCTTGAAGAGGCACACCCCCCCGACCTGGTACCCCTTCACCAGGGCCTCGATCTTCTCGTCGACCTCCAGGCCTCCGAAGCCCACCATCATCAGCTGCCCGACCTTCTGGGCGGGCGTCAGGCGGGCGAGCCAGGCCTCCGCCTGGGCCCGGGGACTCGCCGCGGCCGGCTCCGGGGGCACCGGGGCCACCTCGACGGCGACCTCGGGCGGGACGGGCGCCGTCGGGGCCTCGACCGGCGGAGGCGCCATCGCCGCCGCGAGGTCGAGCGCCGGACGGTCGGGGGCCCGGTGCGCGCAGGCGGCCAGCACGAGCATCGAGAGGGCGAAGGGGCGCACGGCGTCTTGAACCGCCACACTCGCAGAAAGCAGCCGAAAGACGAAGAAGTCGCCTTGCGATCGCCGCGGCCCTGAAGGTATGTGCGGCGCGCGCGATGAAGATTGCCGAGTTCCTCAAGCCCGAAGCGGTGATCTTCGAGCTGAGCTCGTCTTCGAAGCGCGACGTGCTCCACGAGCTGTCCCAGTCGCTGGCGCGGGCCAACCCGGCCCTGGGCGCCGGCCGTTTCGCCGAGGTGCTGCTGGAGCGCGAGAAGCAGGCCTCGACCGGCATCGCCGAGGGCCTCGCGATTCCCCACGGCCGGCTCGCCGGGCTCCCCACGCTGATGGCCTGCTTCGGCGTCTCGCGGCCGGGCATCGACTTCGAGGCCGCCGACGGCAAGCGCACCCACCTGTTCTTCGCGCTGGTCGCGCCCGAGAACGCCGCCGGGCTCCACCTGCGCGCGCTCTCGCGCATCGTGCGGCTGTTCAAGAGCGCCCAGTTCCGCGACGCCATTCTCCAGGCGACCTCGCAGGAATCGATCTACGCGCTGATCGCCCAGGAAGACGCCAAGGCCTGACCGGGCCGCGAAGGAGCCGTGCCCCGTGCAGGTGGTGCTTCGCCCGGCGAACGACGCCTTCCTCCACGCGGTCGTCTTCCCGGGGCTGGAACACGGGCTCCACGACGCTGCCAGCGCGCTCGAGTTCTGGGACCAGCTCCTCGGCGACCCGCAGCTCTCGGGCGTGCTCGAGCTGCTCCACGACCTGGGCGCGCCGACGCTGTCCGCGCTCGACCACCCGAAGTGGCCGCCCCTGCTCTACGCGCTGCTCTTCGACGACTGGTCGGAAGCCGGCGACCGCTGGCAGCGCCGCGACGCTGGTCTGGGCTACGCGGGCGACCTGGACCACACCCTGCACCTCGCGCTCCTGCTCGAGGAGCCGAGCTACCCGTACGCCGACCCCGCGGAGGCGCGGGCGTGGCGCGCGTCGTTCCTGGAACGGCCCAACCTGCGGCTGGGGCTCTCGTCGCTGCTGTGCGGCCACTGGGACCCGCCGCCCGGCTTCGCCCCCCACCACGTGCTGTCCACCGTCGGGCGCGGCGCCTACGAGCCGCACCGGGGCCTGGCGCGCGCCGACTGGGCCACCCGCTCGGCGAAGCAGGTCAACCAGTGGGCCGCCCAGCTCCCCAGCGCGCTGAGCGCCCTGCTCGCCCGCGAAGAGCGCCGGCTCAGGCCGGTGGAGATTCCCGAGCGGCACGAGGTGCTGGAGTACTGGCTCGGACGCCACGAGTCCGCGCCGCTGCTCGCGGTCACCTTCTCGGGCCTCGGCCCCGACGGCATGGAGACCTTGCGCGAGCTCGGCCGGCTCGCCCGCTTCCTGCGCGCCATCGCCGAACGGAAGCAGGCGGTGACCGCGGTGCTCAGCCGCCCGATGGCCGCGCCCGGGCGCTGAACGGGGTGTTCAGGGCGCGAGGGCCTTGGCGCCGTAGAGCGCCCAGGCGGCCAGCCCCAGGAAGACCACCGCGTCGATCATCAGCGGCGCGTCGGACAGCAGCACCTTCTCCGGCGAGCCGCCGAGTCCCCGCTTGTGCACCAGGAAGAGGTAGCGAAAGACGCCGTACACCACGCAGGGCACGGTGAACTTGAGGTGGTCGCTGCCCACGCGGTCCACCGTCTCCTTGGACACCGTGTACAGGCCGTACGCCAGAATGGTGCTCGCCGCGCTGATGCTCATCATCTGGTCGAGCATTCCCAGCGAGTAGTCCTCGAGGTTCTTGCGGTGCGCGCCCGCCGCCTCTTCCAGCGCTTCGATCTCCGCCCGCCGCTTGGCGAACCCCAGGAACACCGCCCCCAGGAGCGTGCAGAGGAACAGCCAGTTCGACACCTGCACGTCGATGGCCTCGGCGCCCGCCACCACGCGCACGATGAAGCCCAGCGCGATGGCCATGACGTCGAGGATCACCAGCTTCTTGAGCGCCAGGTTGTAGAGCACCTGCAGCACCAGGTACCCGCCCAGCACGGCGAGGAAGTGGGTGCCGACCTGGGCGCCGAGCGCGAACGCGCCGCCCCACGTCACCACCACCAGCCCCACCACCTGCGGCCCCGCCAGCCAGCCCGCGGCGATGGGCCGCCGCTTCTTCTCGGGGTGGAGCCGGTCCTTCTCCCGGTCGAACCAGTCGTTGACCAGGTACACCCCGCTCGCCAGCAGCGAGAACGACGCCAGCGCGAGCAGGCTGTGGCCGAGCAGGCCGCGCTCGAAGATGCCCTTGGCGAACAGCAAGGGCACCAGCAGCACGCCGTTCTTGAGCCACTGCCGCGGCCGGAGCGCCTTGAGCGCCGCGACCGGGAACGGCGGCTGCCGCTCGGCGACCGCGCTCACGCGCGCCCGATGCCGTGGTAGGTGAAGCCCAGCTCGCGCATCTTCTTGGGTTCGAAGACGTTGCGGCCGTCGAAGATGACCGGGGTCTTCATCAGCGCCTTCATGCGGTCGAAGTCGGGGTGCCGGTAGTCGTTCCACTCGGTGACCACGAAGAGCGCGTCGGCCCCTTCCAGCGCCGCGTACGCGTTGTCCACCAGCTTCACCTGGGGCGCCACCCTCCGCCGGGCAACCTCCAGCGCCACCGGGTCGGTCGCGCGCACGTGGGCGCCCTTGCCGAGGAGCCCTTCGATGATCTCCACCGCCGGCGCCTCGCGCATGTCGTCGGTCTTGGGCTTGAAGGCCAGGCCCCACACCGCGAACGTCTTGCCGGACAGGTCGCCGAAGTGCTTCACCGCCTTGCCCACCAGGAGCTTCTTCTGCCGCTCGTTGGTGCGCTCCACCGCGCGCAGCAGGTCGAGCTCGAGCCCGTAGTCGCGCGCAGTGGCGATGAGCGCCTTCACGTCTTTGGGGAAGCAGCTGCCGCCGTAGCCCGCGCCCGGGAAGAGGAAGGGGTAGCCGATGCGCTTGTCGGCGCCGATGCCCTTGCGCACCGAGTCCACGTCGGCGCCCACCTTCTCGCAGAGCGCGGCCACGTCGTTCATGAACGAGATGCGGGTGGCGAGCATCGCGTTCGCCGCGTACTTGGTCAGCTCCGCGGACCGGGTGCTCATGAAGAGGATGGGGTTCTCGGTGCGCACGAAGGGCGCGTAGAGCTCGGCCATCACCGCCCGCGCGTTCTCGGAGTCGACGCCCACCACCACCCGGTCGGGGCGCAGGAAGTCGTCGATGGCGGCGCCTTCCTTGAGGAACTCGGGGTTCGACACCACGTCGAAGTCGACCTTGGTCTGCGAGGCGATGGCGTCGCGGACCTTCTGCGCGGTGCCCACCGGCACGGTGCTCTTGTCGACCACCACGGTGTACTCCCGCAGCGCCTGGCCGATCTGCTTGGCGGCCGCGAGCACGTACTGCAGGTCGGCGTCACCGGACTCGCCTTCGGGCGTGCCCACGGCGATGAAGACCGCCTTGGCGGGCGCCACCGCGGCCTTGAGGTCGGTGGTGAACGACAGGCGGCCGTCGCGCACCGAGCGGTGCATCAGCTCCTCGAGGCCCGGCTCGTAGATGGGCACCTTGCCCTGCTTGAGCTGCTCGATCTTCTTGGCGTCGATGTCCACGCAGACCACGTCGTTGCCGCTGTCCGCGAAGCAGGTGCCCGCGACGAGGCCGACGTACCCGGTGCCGATGACCGCGATTTTCATAGGGGGAACTGACTACCACGAAGCGGCGCGGCACCGCCTCGACTTAGGGGCGCTCGGCCGCAGGCGCCCCCACCACGGCCGCCTTGCCGACCACCGAGCGCACCAGGCCTTCCCGCGCCTCGGCGGCCAGTTCCGGCTGCGCCGCGCTCGCCGCGGCACCCGTCTCGGGGAACAGCCGCTGCACCACTTCCAGCGCCGCCCACAGCGCCTGCTCCACGCCGAGCTCGGCCGCCCGGCGCTTGAGCAGCTCAGCGTCGAGCGCGCGCGAATACGGCCCCATGACGTGCGGCGCCCCCAGCACCAGCTCGCGCAGGTCCACCCACTCGATGGCCGGCACGTCGAAGCCGGTCGCCGCCAGCGCCGCCACGTGCGCGAGCACCGCGTCCTCGTGGGCCAGCCGCAGGAAGCTGGGCCCGTAGACCTTGAAGGGCACCGCGCGCGTGAAGAGCCCGGCGTCACCCGAGGCGAAGAGCGCACCGGACACCAGGATCCGCGTTCTCCCGTCGCTCACCAGCTGCGACGGGCCAGAGGTCTCCCCTTCGGGCTTGAACTCCGAGCGGGCGAGGAAGCTGGCGAAGGGCCCCACGTCCATCGGCGGAACCAGGCAGTGGAGGTCGATGACCGGGCGGAACGCCACGTGCGGGTAGAGCGCCTCGGCGTGCGAGGCCGCGCCGAGCAGCACGATGCGGCGCCCTTCGAGCTCGTCGACCGCGCGCTTGAAGTTCACCAGCTTCATCACGTTGTCGTTGAGCGACCCCTGGTAGATGGACATCAGGCGGTCGCGCGCCCATTCCGGCGCCCCCGCCCCGCCCAGCCGGTACTCCAGGTTGTAGGCAGCGAGCGGCGCCAGGCCCTGGCCGATGGCCCAGTCGACGTAGGCGTCCCAGTCGGCCCCGGAGAAGTCGACGCGCTCGGGGCTGAAGGCGCTCAGGGTGCGAAAGAGTGTTTCGAGCGTTGCGGGCATCGGGTGCTTGTGGCTATGCCGCAGCGCTCATCGTGATGCCACCGCAAAGCTCCCGCTCGGTCCTTCTCTGGGTCCCGCCCGACGCCCAGGCCCAGGGTCTGCTCGACACGCTCGCATCGTCGGGGGCCGAGGTGCTCACCGCGGGCCCCGGAGCCCAGGGCCTCTCCGGAGGCCGGTCGCTGACCGGCGCGGCCAGCCGCGGCGCCGCGCTGGAGGCCGCCCGCGCCACCGCGAAGGGCGAGGTGATGGTGCTGGTGGACCTGGCGCAGCCGTACGGCGCAGGGCAGATCGACGCCGCCGCGCGGCTGGTGGAGCGCGACGAGGCCGAGGTGGCCACCGCGCGCCGCGGCGAGCTGCCGCTGGGAGAGCGGGCGCTCGCCCAGCTCGCCCGCCGGGTGACCGACGTCGAAGTCCAGGACCCGCTGCCCGGCCTGTGGGCAGTGCGGACCTCGGTGCTGCGCGAGCCGTCGCTCTCGAGCGAAGGCGCCGAGGTCGACGTCGAGCTGCTGGTGAAGCTCGCCGCGCAGCGCTACCGCTTCGGCGAGGTGCCGGTCGACGTGGTGGTGCGCACCCGCCCGCCGGCGGAGCTGTGGTCGCTCAGCCGCCGTCTGGTGGCCTACGCCACCACGCTCAACGACACCGACAACTCTCACGAGGGCTACAACACCCTGGCCCGCATGGAAGCGGGCGCGCCCAACTACAACACCTGGCTGGGCGAGCGCTTCAACGCCCACGCCGGGCGGCGGGTGCTGGAGATCGGCGCCGGCATCGGCACCATCACCTCGCTCCTGGCCAAGGGCCGCGAGCAGGTGACCGCGCTCGAGGTCGACGAGTTCTACGTGAAGCGGCTCAAGAACCGCTTCCGCGGCATGCCGCACGTGAAGCCGTACCTGTCCGACGTGGCCATCGCCGACTGGCAGGCGCTGCGGAAGGAGCACTTCGACACCATCGTGCTGTCGAACGTGCTGGAGCACATTCCCGACGACGCCGGGGCGGTGCGGCGCTTCGCGCAGGTGCTGGAGCCCGGCGGGCGGGTGCTCATCCTGGTGCCGGCGCTGCCGGTGCTCTTCGGCGCGCTCGACGAGGCGGTCGGCCACTTCCGCCGCTACACGCCGAAGATGCTGCGCGACGTGCTGGAGCCGAACGGCTTCACCGTCGAGCGGCTGGAATGGATGAATCTGCTCGGCATTCCCGGCTGGCTGGTGAACGGGCGCCTGCTCGGCCGGCGCGCCATGCCGCCGCTGCAGCTGCGGCTCTACGACCAGCTCGCGCCGTACCTGGCGCGGGCCGAGTCCAAGGTGTCGCTGCCGGTGGGCATGAGCCTGTTCTGCGTCGCGCGCCTCGGCTGAAGGCCCGGGGACCGTCGCCGTTCAGCTGCGCGCCGGGCCGTGCCGTGCGGGCCGCTGCAGCCCCAGCTTCTTCATCCGGTACACCACGGTGCGCCGCGGCAGCTTGAGCCGTGCGGCGGCGGCGGTGACGTTCCACCGAGTGCGCGCGAGCGCCTCGAGCAAGAGCGTGCGCTCGGTGCTCACCAGCGCGTCGCGCAGGTCGTCTTGGGGGGCGTCGCGCGTCAGCTGCGCCGCGAGCGCGTCGCGGCCCACCTCGTCGCGCACCGAGGCGTACGCCGCGAGCCACGCGGCGTTCTCGAGCTCGCGCACGTTGCCGGGCCAGCCGTAGCGGCCGAGCGCCGAGCGCGCGTCGGCCGCCAGCACCAGCCGGGGCCGCCCCAGCGCCGCCCGGGCGCGAGCGAGGAACAGCTCGGCGAGCTCGAGCACCTCGCTCGGCCGGTCGGCGAGCCCCGGCACCGCGAGCCGCACCGGGAAGCGCTCCGGCGCCTCGCCGGGCGAGAGCGTCACCACCGTCGGCGCGCTGCGCGGCCCCACCACCGCCGGGTGGAGCCCCTTGAGCAGCAGCGGCGCTTCCGATGCCCAGGCTGCCGCCGCGGCCGCAGCATCGGCGGCGAAGACTTCCACGAAGCGGCCGGCGCGCGCTTCCAGCCAGCGGCGCCCCAGCGTGGCGCGGCCCGAGCCGGGCGGCCCTTCGACGCCGAGCAAGGGCACCTCGAGCCCGTCGACCAGCTCGGCGAGCCGGACCGCGAGCGGGTCGACGCGCAACACCTCGGCGCGGCGCTCGGGGTGGAGCGCGTCGAAGGCCGCGCCCAGGAGCTCGTCGGCGCTCTCGCCATGCGGCCCGGAGCGCAC
>JAIBBQ010000393.1 GCA_019694595.1 Myxococcaceae bacterium | reverse complement strand
GCCGGGCTGAGCGCCCCGCCGGCGCCCGAGGCCGCCCGGGCGCGCTGGGCCACCCGCCTGGCGCGCACCCCGCAGCCGGCGCGGCTCCTCGGGCGCGCCGGCAAGCTCTCGGTGTCGCTCGGCGAGGAGCAGTACCTGCGGCTGCACCGCACCCTGGGCGAAGGGAAGGCCCGGGCCCTGGAAGCCAGGCTCGCGGCCCATGGCGTGGGCTGGGCGGCGGCGGCCCACGCGGCGTGGGCCCTGGTGCTCTCGCGGCACGGCAACGGCAGCGCGGTCCGCTTCGGCACCGTGGTGGCCGGCCGCAGCGCGCTGGCCGACGCGCAGACCGCGGTGGGCATGTTCATCGACGTGCTGCCGGTGGTGGTGCCGGTGCCGGAGGTGAACGGCGCGCCGGGCTGGCTGCGCGAGGTGCAGGCGGAGCTGCGCGCGCTCTCGTCCGACGAAGGCACGCCGCGGGAATGGCTGCACGCCGCGGCCCACGTGGGCGCCACCGAGGCGCTCTACGAGTCCATCCTGGTGGTGGACCCAGCCCTCGACGGACTGTTGGCGAGCGCGCCGGGGCTCACCCGCACGCAGCTCTCGGTGGAGTGGACCGGACACCCGGTGCACGTCTCGCTGCGGCCGACGCCCGAGGTGGAGCTCGACCTCACCCTGCAGCGCAGCGCCTTCACCGAGGAAGAAGGGCACCGGCTCCTGCAGCAATTCGCCACCGCGCTGGAGGCCGTCGCCAGCGACGGGAGCGTGGGGGCGCTCGACGTGCTCGACGCCTCGGAGCATGCCCTGCTCGACGCGCAGCGCGACGAGCGGCGGCCGCCGTCGACGGGTGAGGACTACCCGGCCGCGCTCGCCGCGGCCGCGGCGCGGGGCCCGGAGCGCCTCGCGGTGAGCGACGCCACCCAGGAATGGACCGCCGCGCGACTGGAGCGCGAGGTGGGCGCCCTCGCCGGCGCTCTGCGCGCCCGCGGCGTGCGCGCGGAGACGCTGGTGGGCGTGCTCGCCGAGCGAGACGCCCGTTTCCTCGCGCTGGCGGCGGGCATCCTCCAGGCCGAAGGCGTCTACGTGCCGCTCGACCCGTCGCACCCGCCCGCCCGCTGGCGGGAAGTGGCGCAGCGCGGGCGCCTGTCGGCCGTGGTGGCCGACGGTCCGTGTGCCGCGCGGCTGGGAGCCGACTTCCCGGTGCCGGTGTGGCCGCTGGAGTCGCTCGCCGGCGCGCCGCCCTTCCGCGGGCGCCCCAGGCCCGGCTCGCTCGCGTACGTGCTGCACACCTCCGGTTCCACCGGCGCCCCCAAGGGCGCGATGGCGGAGCACGCCGGCTTCCTCAACCACTCGGACCTCCTGGTGGAGCAGCTGGGCCTCAACGCCGACGACGTGCTCGCACAGACGGCGCCGCAGAGCTTCGACATCTCGGTGTGGCAGATGCTCACCCCCTTCACCGTCGGGGCCCGGGTGCACGTGGTGGCCACCGAGGTGGTGCGCGACCCGCGGGCGCTGGTCGCCGAGCTCGAGCGCGTGGGCGCCACCGTGGTACAGCTGGTGCCGTCGCTGTTGCGCGCGATGGTCGACGACCTCGCCGCGTCCGGGCGCGCGCGGCCGCTGGCCTCGCTGCGCTGGTGCATTCCCACCGGCGAGGCCTTGCCGCCCGAGCTGGCGCGCGACTGGTTCGCGCTCTTCCCCCACGTCCCGCTGCTCAACGCCTACGGACCGGCGGAGTGCTCGGACGACGTGACGCTCGCGGTGCTCCGCGCGCCCTTGCCGCCGGGTGCGCCGATGTCCATCGGCCGGCCGGTGAAGGGCGCGAGCCTCGCGGTGCTCGACGAGCGCGGCCGCGCGGTGCCGTACGGTGCCCCCGGCGAGCTGGTGCTGGGCGGGCTGGTGGTGGGCCGCGGCTACCTGGGTGCCCCCGAGCTGACCGCCGAGCGCTTCGTGCCCGACCCGGCGCGGCCCGGCGCGCGCCGCTACCGCACCGGCGACCTGGTGCGCTTCGACCGCACGGGCGAGCTCGTCTTCCTCGGGCGCGTCGACCACCAGGTGAAGATTCGCGGCCAGCGCATCGAGCTCGGTGAAGTCGAGGCCGCGCTGCGCCGCCAGCCGTCGGTGCAGGACGCGCTCGCGCTGGTGACGCCGCACCCCTCGGGCGAGCCGCACCTCGCGGCCTACGTCCTCCCTGCCCCCGGCCTCGTGCCCGCCCCTGGCTGGGAAGCCGAGCTCAAGCGCGCGGTGGCCCAGGAGCTCACCTCGGCCATGGTGCCGTCGCAGCTGGTGCGCCTCGAGCGCTGGCCGCTCACCGCCAACGGCAAGGTGAACCGCGCCGCGCTGCCGCCCATCACATGGAGCAGCGCCCGCGCCCCCGCCCGCGAGGCCGCCGACGAGCTGGAGCACGCGGTGCTCGAAGTGGCGCGCGCGCAGCTCGGCGCCCCGGCGCTGGGCCCCGACGACGACTTCTTCGACGCCGGCGGCTCGTCGCTCCTCGCGGTGAAGGTGCTCGCCGGCCTCGAGCAGCGGCTCGGGCGAAGGCTGCGGCTGGACGCCTTCTTCGAGCACCCCAGCGCGGCGGGCCTCGCCTCGCTCCTGCGCGCGGCGCCCCACCGCGGTCCGGTGGTCACCCTGCGCGGGCTCGGCGCGCGCCGGCCGCTGGTGCTGGTGCCCGGCGGCCTCGGCGAGCCGGCGGTGTTCCGCGACCTCGCG
>JAIBBQ010000176.1 GCA_019694595.1 Myxococcaceae bacterium | reverse complement strand
GCTGCCACCGCCGCTCGACGCGCTGCCGCCGCCCGACGAGGCGCTGCCGCCGCCGCTGGAGGCGCTGCCTCCGCCGCTGCTCGACCCGCCGCTGCCGCCGGAACCACCCGGGCGCGCGGGGCCGCAGGCCGCCGTGCCACCGAGCAGCACCGCCGCGGACACCCCAACCACCACAGCCACCAGCAAAGGCGATCGATTCACGTTGGACTCCTGTGGATTTTCACTGCGACCGCTCTTAAGAGCGGCAGCCTTCGGCCCGTTGAAGCAAGCGGCGGGGCTCATACGCGATGCACCAATGGCCCGCAAGGCACGGAGCGAGTCGATGAAAGCTGTGGCGTTTCGAGAGCATGGCGGCCCCGAGGTGCTCGAGCTCGTCGACCTGCCGACGCCCGAGCCCAAGGCGCGCGAAGTCCGCATCGCGGTGCGCGCGGTGGCGCTCAACCACCTCGACGTGTGGACCCGCAAGGGCTGGAAGGGGCTGATGCTCGAGCTGCCCCACGTGCTGGGCAGCGACATCGCCGGCGTGGTGGAAGCGGTGGGCGCCGAGGTGAGCGACCTGAGCGTCGGCACCGAGGTGGTGGTGAACCCCGGCCTGTCGTGCGGCGCCTGCGAGCGCTGCTTGAAGGGCGAGGACAACCTCTGCAAGAGCTACCGCATCCTCGGGGAACACGTGCGCGGCGGCTACGCCGAGTTCGTGTGCGTGCCCCGCCAGAACGTCGCCCCCAAGCCCAAGGGGCTGTCCTTCGCGGAAGCGGCCTGCCTGCCGCTCACCTTCCTCACCGCGTGGACCATGCTCACCACCCGGGCGCAGCTCAAGGCCGGCGAGTGGGTGCTGGTGCAGGCCGCGGGCAGCGGCGTGGGGAGCGCGGCGGTGCAGATCGCCAAGCTCCTCGGCGCCACGGTGATCGCCACCGCGTCCACCGACGCCAAGCTGGAGCGGGCGCGCGCGCTGGGCGCCGACCACCTGGTGAACTACGCGAAGACCGACTTCCTCGCCGAGGTGAAGCGCCTCACCAACCGGCGCATGGTCGACGTGGTGTTCGAGCACGTCGGCGGCGAGACCTTCGAGAAGTCCATCGCCTGTCTCCCGTACGGCGGCCGGCTGGTCACCTGCGGTGCCACCACCGGCAGCGAAGTGAAGATCGACCTCAAGGTGCTCTTCTACAAGCGCCTGTCGCTGCTCGGCTCGACCATGGGCAGCAAGGGCGACCTCTTCCGCCTCCTGCAGCTGGTCGAGGCCGGGAAGCTCAAGCCGGTGCTCGACCGCACCCTGCCCCTCGCCGAGGCCGCCAAGGCGCACGGGCTGCTCACCGATCGCGCGGCCTTCGGAAACGTCGTCCTCACCGTGAGCTGACCCATGCACCACGTCTTCATCGCCGACGCCGTCCGCACCCCCATCGGGAAGCACAAGGGCGCCCTGAAGGACGTGCGCCCCGACGACCTGCTCGCCGGGGCCTTCAAGGCGCTGGTGCAGCGCACCGGCATCGCCCCCGCGTCGATCGACGAGGTGTACGCCGGCTGCGCCAACCAGGCCGGCGAGGACAACCGCAACGTGGCCCGCATGGCGGTGCTGCTCGCGGGCTGGCCCGACGCGGTGCCCGGCGCCACCGTGAACCGGCTCTGCGGCTCGGGGCTCGAGGCCATCATCCAGGGCGCGCGCATGATCGCCGCCGGCGAGGCCGACCTCGTGGTGGCCGGCGGCGTGGAGTCGATGACCCGGGCCCCGTGGTCGATGCCCAAGCCGCCCGAAGGCTTCCCCACCGGCAAGTGGGAGCTCTTCGACACCTCGCTCGGCTGGCGCTACCCGAACCCCCGCCTCGCCGCGCTCTTCCCCCTGGAGCAGATGGGCGAGACCGCCGAGAACGTCGCCGCGCAGTGGAAGATCTCCCGCGCCGACCAGGACGCCTTCGCCCTCGCCTCGCACCAGAAGGCGGTGGCGGCGCAGACCTCGGGTGCATTCGCCGCCGAGCTGGCCCCGGTCGAGATCCCCCAGAAGAAGGGCCCGCCCACCACGGTGACCCAGGACGAAGGCCCCCGCGCCGACTCCACCCTCGAGAAGCTCTCGTCGCTCAAGGCGGCGTTCCGCGAAGGCGGCACGGTGACCGCGGGCAACAGCTCCACGCTCAACGACGGCGCCGCCGCGGTGCTGCTGATGAGCGAGAAGACCGCCAAGGCCTGGGGCAAGGCGCCGCTCGGCCGCTACGTGTCGTGCGGCACCGCGGGCGTCTCGCCCACCACCATGGGCGTGGGGCCGGTGCCGGCGTCGAAGAAGGCGCTCGCCCGCGCGGGGTGGACTTCGGGCCAGCTCGACCTGGTGGAGCTCAACGAGGCCTTCGCCGCCCAGTCGCTCGCCTGCGTGCGCGACCTCGAGCTCGACCCCGCGAAGGTGAACGTCAACGGCGGGGCCATCGCGCTCGGCCACCCGCTGGGCATGAGCGGCGCCCGCATCGTCGCCACCCTGCTCCACGCGATGAAGGCCCGCGGCGCCAAGAAGGGCCTGGCGACCATGTGCATCGGCGTCGGCCAGGGCATCGCCGCCTGCTTCGAAGCCCCCTAGCTGCCCGGAAGAACGACAAGGAGACCCACGCCATGACCGCCCGAGACTGGACCCAGCCGTCGACCGCCACCCTGGTGGACTACCGCGCCGAAGGCGGCGTGGCGGTGCTCACCCTCGCCGACCCGCCGGCCAACACCTACAGCTTCGCGATGATGAAGCAGCTCGACGACGCGATCCTCCGCGCGCGCTTCGACGAGGCGGTGCACGTGATCGTGCTCACCGGCGCGGGGTCGAAGTTCTTCTGCGCGGGCGCGAACATCCAGATGCTTCAGGAGGTGACCCCCACCTTCAAGTACTACTTCTGCCTGCACGCCAACGAGACGCTCAACCGGCTCGAGCAGACGCCCAAGCTCACCATCGCGGCGATCAACGGCCACTGCGTGGGCGGCGGGCTCGAGGTCGCGCTGGCCTGCGACCTGCGGCTGTGCGCCAAGGGCGACTTCAAGCTCGGGCTGCCGGAAGTGAACCTGGGCGTGCTCCCGGGCACCGGCGGCACCCAGCGGCTGGCGCGCCTGCTGGGCAAGGCGAAGGCGCTGGAGCTGATGCTCGAAGGCAAGAACATGCTGCCCCCCGAGGCGCTCGGCCTGGGCCTGGTGAGCCGGCTGGCCAAGGGCGACGGCCCGTTCCTCGACGAGGTGCTCGCGTACGCTCGCGAGTTCGTGCCCCCGAAGCGCGCGGCCATGGCGGTGGGCCACATCAAGCGCGCGGTGCAGTCGGGCCTGGAAGTCGGCTTCCACGAAGGCCTGTCGCTCGAGCGCGAGCTGCAGCAGCGGCTGTTCGTCAGCGCCGACGCCGGCGAAGGCATTCGCGCGTACAACGAGAAGCGCGCCCCGTCGTTCCAGGGGCGCTGAGCGATGCACCCGTTCCTGCAGCGGCTCAAGGCGCCGCTGCACATCTCCCACCGCGGCGGCGCGGCGCTCGCGCCGGAGAACACGCTCGCCGCGTTCCGGCAGGCAGTGGAGACGTTCCACACCGACATGCTGGAGCTCGACGTGCGCCTCACCCGCGACGGGGTGGTGGTGGTGGCGCACGACCCCACGGTCGACCGCTGCACCGACGGGCGCGGCCCGGTGAACAGCTACTCGTTCGGCGAGCTGATCGAGCTCGACGCCGGTCACCGCTTCACCCGCGACGGTGCGACCTTTCCGTTCCGCGGCCAGGGCGTCCGCATTCCCACCCTGGCCGAGGTGCTCACCACCTTCCCCGAGGTGCGGGTGAACCTCGAGGTGAAGGAAGCCGCCGCCGTCGAGGCCACCATCGAGACGCTGGAGAAGACGGCCGCGATCGATCGCGTGTGCCTGGGCAGCGAGCACGACGCCATCGGCGAGCGGCTGCACGCGCTCGCCCCCGGGGCCTGCCACTTCTTCCCCAAGGACGCGCTCGCCAACCTCATCTTGCCGCTGCGGCTGGGCGACGAGCCGGTGGTCGACCCGCGCTACAGCGTGCTCGACATGCCGCTGGAGTGGGAAGGCGAGCGCCTCTTCGACGCCCGACTGCGCGACGCGGCGGCGGCCCGCGGCCTGTGGATCAACGTCTGGACCATCGACGACCCCGCGGAGATGCGCCGCTGCATCGGCGAAGGCGTGGGCGGGGTGATGACCGACCGGCCCGATCTGCTGCAGGCCGTGCTCGAAGGCTGACGCGCCGCCCTCCAGGGCCCGTCGCTAGAGCGTGGCCTGCACCGAGAACGAGCGCCCGTCGGCGAGGCGCACGCGGATCTCCGCGGCCACTCCGCGCCAGCGCCGCTCGGGGCCCAGGTCCACCGAGAGGCCTTCCGGGACCGGGTGGGCGCCGAGCGACTCCCCCTGCCCCAGCACCGCGGCTTCCTGGAGCCGCGCCCCGCGCCGGGGCTGCACCACCACGCGGCACTGCTCGGGGTGGCGGAAGTAGAGCACCGCGAAGTCGCTGCGCTCCTCGAGCACCACCGGGGCGCTCGCGGGCGCCGCCCTGGGCAGGGGGATCACGTTGGACGCGGGGCCTTCGAGCTCGGAGATGGCGCGCTCGCCTTCGTCCAGCGCCGCGAGGATGCGCCGCGACTCGGGATCGCTGCTGGCCCGACGTTCCAGCGCGGCGCGGTCGGCCGGCGCGAGCCCCAGGTCCATGCGCAGCAGCTCGTCGAAGCCGAACGACCGCTTGCGCTTGCGGTGCACCAGCGCGCTCGCCGCGGCCGCCTCGGGCTCGGCGGGCATCGACGCGGTGCCGAGCTCGGCCACCAGGCCGTCGTGGGCCACGTCTGCCAGCGTGGAGAACCACCACGCCCGGGGCG
The DNA here is from genome assembly GCA_019694595.1 of Myxococcaceae bacterium. Lineage (GTDB taxonomy): Bacteria > Myxococcota > Myxococcia > Myxococcales > Myxococcaceae > JAIBBQ01. The sequence continues at coordinate 8,895 of JAIBBQ010000176.1, read as the reverse complement.
CATCGTCGAGCAGCGCGGCCTCGGCGCGCCGTTCGGCGTTGACCGCGGTCAGCGAGCGCACCGCGGCGGTCGCCTGGCGGTCGACCCGGGTGAGCCCGTCGCGCAGGCGCAGGGCGATGCCCCGCGCGTCTTGCCGGCGGGCGGAGAGCCGCTCCAGCGCCACCAGCGCCGACTCCAGGCGATCGCGCGCGTGCAGCCCTTCCATCGCCCACGACGCCCAGGTGGTGGCCTCGTCGTCCTGGTCGGGGATCGCGGCGTGCACTGCTTCATCGGCCGAGCGCATCAACCTCGCAGACAGATCTTCGAGGCTCACGTCCTCGGCCCAGGAAGCCAGGCCCGCTTCGGGAATCAACGCCAGGGTGCGGTCGATGTCCTCGGCGTTGGTGGCCACCGTGCGCTGGCGGCGGAGCAGATCGCCGGCGGCTTCCAGGACCCGCCCCACCACCGGACCGCGATCGCCGGGCCGCGTGGGCTGCTCGAGCTCGTGGTGCAGCGACGAGAGCTCGTCGACGCGGGACTGGTACCGGGTGCGCAGGGTCGACTCCATCTCAACTCTCCTCGCTCAGCCGCCTCGCCTCGAGGAGGTAGAGCTTCAAGTAGGCCTGGGCGCGACTCACGCGCTTGTACGAGTTCGCCACGCTGATGCGCAAAAGCCGCGCGCACTCGCCGTGATCGTCCACGTCCTGGTGGTGGTACAGGTCCCACGCGGCGGCTTCGTTGGGGTGCTCGGCTTGCAGCCGGTGAAACGCCGCCCAGTACTCTTCCTGCGCCTCGGCGCGGTCTTCCTTCGCGGCGTGCGCGGCGACGGAGCGCGCCGTCTCGGGCTTCGACTCTTCGCGCTCCTCTTCGCCCGGGCGTGCACCGGGGTCGAGGTCTTCGCGGTCGCGCCGGTAGCGGTCGATGGCGCAGTGCTTGACGATGCGCAGGAAGAAGGTGCGCGGGCTGGCGGCCTTGCCGGGCATGTGCTCGGAGACGCCTCGGAACTGGTCGAGCCCCTTGGACAGGAACTTCCCCACGGCGTCCTGGAAGATCTCGTCGGCGTCGTCGGGCGAGCCGCGCATGAAGGCACCCTGGACCCGGCGCACCACGGAGCCGGCATGGTCGCGCCAGCGGGCGACCAGCTCACCCAAAGGTCGTTTGAAATCGAGGCCTTCGGCGCGGCGCCGGGCGATGTCGGCGAACAGCTCGTCGTCGGTGAGCATGGGTGGAGCGGCGCCACCATAATCGCAACCGACGCTTGCGGGCCGGTTTCCTGACCACCCCCACACCTCGCCCCTCTGACTCCCTGCGCGCACACCAGCGGCGGGGGGGGCCGGGCACTCAAACTTGGCAGCAATCTCGCGTAGAATGCGAGGCACCCCCGTGAGCCCCATGCGAACCGCCCTCGCCGTTCTGGCCCTCAGTGCGTGCGCACAACCGCCGGCGCCAGTCATCGACGTTCCCCAGGCCATTCGCCGCGAGAAGCCGCCCGTGGTGCCGGCCGCGCCGGTCGAGGCCTTCGAGGTCCGCGCCGTCGAAGCGAAGGCGGCGCAGAGCGCGCTGCCGCCGCCACTCGCGGTGACCCCCAAGGTCGAGTACCACCGCGCCGACCGGCTGAGCCCCAAGTCGCTGCGCTCGGTGACGGTCGGGTTCGATCTCATCGGCGCCAACCCCGGCGTGCTGGCGGTCGAGTTCGTCGCGCCCGACGGGCAGGTCTACGAGCGGCGCGAGCTGGGCCTCGAGGGGTCGGCGTTCCGCACCCAGCACGTGGAGCTCGAGCTGGCGGTCGGCGGCACGTGGATCGACACCCAGGAGATCAACGGGCACTGGACCGCGCACGCCTATCTCCGGGGCGAAGAAGTCGCCGTGGCCGGCTTCGAGGTGGCGCAATGAACGCCCGCCGGCTCCTGCAGCTCGCCGCGGTGCTGGTCGCAGGTTCCGCGGCGGCAGCGCAGTTCAACATCACCCTCACCAACACCTCGCCGACCTACCCCTGGTCGATCGGCCTGCTGACGCTGCAGCCGCTCATCGCGCTGGGGCCCACCCCCCAGCCGGGCACGCCGCAGTACGCGACGTACGCCTTCCTCAACTCCAACTGCGACTACAGCGACGCGATCTGCCCCGGCACCTGCACGTCGTCGGGCGGCAACACCACCTGCACCGGCGCCTGCAACGACAACGGCAACGCGTCGGTGCTGATCAACCGCTGGAGCCCCACCCTGCAGCTCGGCGTCAACGCCTGGCTGGTGCCCGCGGTGGCGGCCAATGGGGGCACCCAGACGGTGACCATCGACGCGCCCGCTGGCTCGCGCCTCTCGTACATCGCGTGGGTGAACGACACGAGCGTGTTCGACGACTTCGTGGCGCTCCACCCCACCGGTGACACCTCGACGCTCTCGGTGCCGCTGTACCAGGCCGACGGGGTGACTCCGCTGTCCGCGGTGGACTTCACCATCAACGGCTACGACTCCAACTCCACCAGCCCGACCGACGGCAGCGGCACCACCTGCAACCCGGCCTGCCCCACCGCGAGCACCGGCTGCTACGTGGCGCTGGGCAACGCGTCGACCAACTCGACCGGCACCTTCCCGGCCCTGCCGCCGGCCAACGTGCGCAACCTCACCGTGGTCGCGGGGAACGGCCAGAACATCCTCACGTGGACCAACGGGGCCCCGCAGAGTGGTGTGGTGGTGGTGCGCAAGAGTGGCTCCGCGGTGAACCGCGCGCCGACCAACGGCACCGCGTATTCCGCCGGCGCCAGCCTGGGCTCTCGGAACACGGTGGTGTTCGCCAACAACGGCGGCACCACGCCGAGCACCTTCACCGACACCGGCCTGACCAACGGGACCAAGTACTTCTACAAGGTCTTCTCCCACAACCAGCTCAACTACGCCGACGGTGCGGTCCCCACCAGCGCGGGTGTCTTCGGGACGCCGACCCCCAAGTCGGGCGCGAACAACCCCCTGTGGTGCTACACGTTCGGGCTGCCGTCGCTCCAGCAGCCGACGACCGAGCTCAACTCCACCGTCTTCACCGCGAGCAACAGCGGCGCGCTGACCGCGAGCCGCACCACGGTCGGCACTCCGGCGACCGACGGTACCGAGCGCTGGCGCCCCACCACGATGCTCGGCGCCATCCAGAGCCGGCCGACGTTGGTTCCGCTGCAGGGTCGCTCGGGCAACTGGCTCATCACCGCCGATCAGACCGGCCATGCGTACCTGGTGAGCGCGTCGACCGGCGCCCTGGCCTGGACCGCGGGCAACGGCACCCAGCTGGGGACCACCATCCAGGCGCAGCCGGTGGTGCAGCTCTTCGCCTACGCCAACGCGGCCTTCCAGGCGGCGCACCCCAACCGCGACGTCATCTTCGTGGCCACCAACAACACCGGCTCGACGACCAACAACAAGGTCTACGGCATCTCCTCGGTCGACGGCTCGATCCTGTGGACGTACTCGCCCGGCAACATGGACGTGGTCCCCGGCGGCATGGCGGTCGACTACACGAACAACCGCCTGTGGGTGGCGGGCAAGTCGAACGGCGGCACCGGCCAGCCGTCGGTGCGCGTGCTCAACACCCTGAACGGCGCCCAGCTCGCCACCTTCTCGGTCGGCGACATCAACTACGGCGTCAACCTGCGCTTCCTGTCGGCGGGCAACGAGGCGGTGGTGGTGAACAGCACCGGCACCGTCTACGGCTACAACCTGGCGTCGATGAGCCAGGTGTGGTCCCAGTCGATCGGAGCGACCTCGAGCTGGGTGTACCCCATCACCACCGGCTTCATCGCGCCCCTCAGCGGCGCCTCGGGCACGGTCCGCCGCTACAACGTGAGCGGCACGTCGGCCACGCAGATGTGGACCACCACCACCATCGCCAACCCCACCGGGGTGACCATCGACTTCACCAACCAGAAGGCCTTCGTGGGCAGCTCCGACGGCTCGCTGCGGCAGATCAACCTGGCGACCGGCGCCATCGAGAAGACGGCCGCGGTCGGCGGCGGCGCGCTCAGCCCGCCCACGGTCGATGCCACCGCGAGCCGCCTGCACGTGGGCACCAACGACGGGCGGCTGTGCTCGTTCCCCGTGCCGCTGCCCTGAGGGCGGCGGTCAGGCGAGCGAGAGTTCCAGCGACAGATCGACCGAGCGCGCGGAATGCGTCAGCGCGCCCATGGACACGAAGTCCACCCCGAGCGCGTCGAGCTTGGGGAGCCGCTCCGGGGTGACCCGGCCGGAGACCTCGACCTCCAACTTCCCGGCGATGCGCTTCATCGCCTGCGCCACCTGGCGGTCGTTGAAGTTGTCGAGCAGCACCACGTCGGCGCCCTCGGCGAGCACCACCTCGAGCTGCTCCAGCGAGGTGACCTCGATCTCGATCTTCACCAGCCGGGGCGCGTGGGCCTTGGCGCGGCGCAGCGCTTCGGCCACGTCACCGCCCACCGCGGCGATGTGGTTGTCCTTGATCAGCACGCCGTCGAAGAGCCCGAAGCGGTGGTTGGTGCCGCCGCCGTGGCGCACCGCCGCCTTGGCCAGCGCGCGCATGCCCGGTGACGTCTTGCGGGTGTCGAGCACCTTGAGCCTGGAGCCCTTCTTGAGCGTCTTGAGCGCCGCCGCGGTCGCGGTGGCGATGCCGCTGGTGCGCTGCACGATGTTGAGCGCAGGGCGCTCCGCGATGAGCAGGGAGCGCAAGGGTCCGGTCACCGTGCCCACCAGCTGCTTGGCGCCGGTGCGCGCGCCGTCGGCCAGCGCGAGCTGAACCTCGCAGGTCGGGTCGACCCGGCGAAAGGTGTGGGCGAAGGCGCCCAGGCCCGAGAGCACCATGCGCTCCTTGGCCCACAGCTCCGCCCGGCCCTGGGCACCCGGAGGCACCAGCGCGTCGGTGGTGATGTCGCCGGCGGCGCCGAGGTCTTCCGCCAGCGCGAGATCGATCAAGGCGTCGAGGCTCAGATCAGCGGCCACGGGTCTTCCCCTTCCCCTTCTTGGGCGCAGCCTTCTTCGTCGCAGGCTTCTTCTTGGCCACGGGCTTCTTCTTCGCCGCCGGAGCCTTGGCCGCCGGCTTCTTCTTCGCGGCCGGGCGGGCGGCCGCCTTCTTCGGAGCCGCGGCCTTCTTCTTCACCGGGGCCTTGGGGGCGGACTTCTTCGCCGGAGCGCTCTTCTTTCCGGCGGGCGCCTTGGTCGCCTTCTCACCGGCCTCGCCTTCCTTGGCCTTGGAGAACTCGCGCACCGCGTCGTCGACCAGCCCCATCTGCAGGTAGGCGACACCGAGGTCCTGGCGATCGCGGGCGGTCAGCCCTTCCTTGGTGCCTTCCCGCAGCTGCTCGAGCGCTTCCTTCACCTGCTCGTCGGGCTTGGTGGGCACCTCGGCGGCGGCGAGCTCGGAATGGAGCTCCTCACGCAGGTCGACCGACCCGGCGGCCGGCGGCGCCACCTTCACTTCCAGCGGGGCGATGCGCTTGAGGTTCTCCTGCAGCTTCTGGATGCGCACCTCGAGTTCCTTCACCCGTGCCTTGTCCTTCTCCACCACCTCGGCGGGCGCGCGCTCCACGAAGCTCTGGTTCGACAGCTTGCGCTTGAGGCCTTCGAGCTCGCCTTCGGCCCGGCCGATCTCCTTGAGCAGGCGGGCCCGCTCTTCCGAGAGGTCGATGAGGCCGGCCAGCGGCACGTACACCTCGAGGTCCTTGGAGATCTCCGCGGCGGCCTGGGGCGGCTTGGGGCCCACCGAGCCCACGTGCAGCGCCGAGAGCCCGGCGAGCGGCATCAGGTACGACTTCCACGTCTCCAGCGCCTTGCGCAGCTTGGCGTCGTTCGACTGCACGTGCGCCTCGACGCGCAGCGCCGGCGACAGGTTGCTCTCACCGCGGATCGAGCGCACCGCGTCGATCACCCGGATGATGGGCTCGAGTTCCGCTTCCGCCGCCGGATCGTCCAGCTTGCGGTTGGCCTCGGGGTACGGCGCGATGGAGATCGACTCCGTCGGCCGCTCGAAGGGCAGCCGCTGCCAGATCTCCTCGGTGAGGAACGGCATGAACGGGTGCAACAGCCGCATCACGCGCTCGAGCGCGAAGACCAGCACCGCGCGCGACGCTTCCTTGGCGGCCTCGTCGGTGCCCTGGAGCGCCGGCTTCGACAGCTCGATGTACCAGTCGCACAGCTCGCCCCAGAGGAACTGGTAGATGATCGAGGCGGCCTCGGCGAACTGGAACGCGGTGAGCGCGGTCTGCACGCCGGCCACGGCCTTGTTGAGTCGCGAGAGGATCCACCGGTCGGCGAGCGAGAGCGGCCGGTCCTTCACGAAGCCGGACCCGAGGCGGAAGTCGCCCAGGTTCATCATCGCGAAGCGCGACGCGTTCCAGATCTTGTTGGCGAAGGCCTTGTAGCCGTTGACCCGCTCCAGCGAGAGCTTGATGTCCCGGCCCTGCTGGGTGAGCGAGGCCAGCGTGAAGCGCAGCGCGTCGGCGCCGAAGGCCGGCATGCCCTTGGGGAACTTGTTGCGCACCGCGGGGAGCAGCGCGTCGGGCGGCGCTCCGCGGATCACGTCCAGGGGGTCGATGACGTTCCCCTTGGTCTTGGACATCTTCTCGCCCTTCTCGTCGCGCACCATCGCGTGCAGGTACACGGTGCGGAAGGGCACTTCGCCCATGAAGTGCAGCCCCATCATCATCATGCGGGCCACCCAGAAGAAGATGATGTCGTGCCCGGTCTCCATCACCGACGTCGGGTAGAAGGCCTTGAGGTCGGCGGTCTGCTCGGGCCAGCCCAGGGTGCTGAACGGCCACAGCCCGGAGCTGAACCAGGTGTCGAGCACGTCGGGGTCCTGCACCCACTCGCCGCTCGGGTTCTCGGCGGTCGGGCCGGGCTTCTCGCGGGAGACGACCGGGGTGCCCTTGGTGAAGTCGAGCGTGCCGTTGTCGAGCTTGGGGCCCGAGGCGGGGTACCACGCGGGGATCTGGTGGCCCCACCAGAGCTGCCGGCTGATGCACCAGTCGTGAATGTTCTTCATCCACGAGAAGAACGTGTTGGTCCACGTCTCGGGGACGAAGGTGGTCTTGCCCTGCTCCACCGCGGCGATGGCCTTTTGCGCCAGCGGCTCGACCTTCACGAACCACTGCGGCGACAGGCGCGGCTCGACGATGGTGTTGCAGCGCTGGCAGCGGCCGATCGCCAGGGCGTGCGGCTCTTCCTTCACCAGGAGCCCCTGCTCGGTCAGCTCGGCGACGATCTTCTTGCGGGCCTCGAAGCGGTCGAGCCCGCGGTACGCCCCGCCGTTCTCGTTCACCGCCGCGCGCTCGTCGAAGATGCTCAGCATCGGCAGGCCGTGCCGCTTGCCGGTCGCGTAGTCGTTGTGGTCGTGCGCGGGCGTGACCTTCACCACGCCGGTGCCGAACTCCATGTTCACCAGCACGTCGTCGAGCACGATGGGGATCTCGCGGCCGACCAGCGGCAGCACCACCGTGCCCCCGTGCAGCGCGAGGTAGCGCGCATCGGCGGGGTGAATGGCGACCGCGGTGTCGCCCAGCATCGTCTCCGGCCGGGTGGTGGCGACCACCAGCTTCTGGTCGCTGCCCTTGACCGGGTACGCGATGTGCCAGAGCGAGCCCTTGGCGTCCTCGTGCTCCACCTCGAGGTCGCTGAGCGCGGTGAGGCAGCTCGGGCACCAGTTGATGAGCTTCTGCTCGCGGTAGATGAGGCCCTGCTCGTGCAGGCGCACGAAGACTTCGCGCACCGCCGCCGAGAGGCCGGCGTCCATGGTGAAGCGCTCCCGGCTCCAGTCGAGCGAGGCGCCGAGCACCTGGTGCTGCTCGCCGATGCGCGCGCCGTACTTCTCCTTCCAGGCCCAGACGCGCTTCAAGAACTCCTCGCGGCCCAGGTCGTGCCGGCTCTTGCCTTCGGCCTTCTTGAGCTCGCGCTCGACGACCATCTGGGTCGCGATGCCGGCGTGATCGGTGCCGGGCAGCCAGAGGCAGTTGAAGCCGCTCATGCGCTTCCAGCGAATGAGCAGGTCCTGGATGGTGGCGGTCAGCGCGTGGCCGAGGTGCAGCGAGCCGGTGACGTTCGGCGGCGGCAGCACGATGGAGAACGGGGGCTTGTCGCTCGCCGGGTCGGCCCGGAAGTAGCCCTTGTCCATCCAGTGGCGGTACCAGCGCTGCTCGACCTCGGTGGGATCGTACGCCTTCGAGAGTTCGGTCTCGGACATGAAGCCGGGCACTCTCTGAGATACCAACCCCGCTGCGCCAGTGAAAACGCCCGCCGACGCCCCCGGAACGTGGGTGCGTGGCGGGCGTCGTCGGGCCGCGGGTGGAAGCGCTGGCGGCTAGTTGCGCTGCTCGCGGTCCTTGATGAGCCGGTCGAGCTCCTCGCGGATGATGGTCTCCGCGAGCTGGGGCACCACTTCCCAGGCGATCTTCTCGATGACCTCGCGAGACGCCTTGGACAGCGCGTCGCGCAGCGCCGCCTCGCCGCCGTCGTGCGGGGCGTGGTGCGGCGCCGGCTGCATCGGCATCGGGCCGCGCGGCGGCTGGCCGGGCATCGGGGGCCGCGCCATCGGCATGCCCGGCGGCGGAGCGCCACCCGGGGCGTTCAGGCCGAACGGGTCGCGCCGGGGCGGCACCACCCCCGGCATTCCCGGGGGCGGCTGGCCAGGCATCGGCGGCCGCGCCATCGGCATGCCCGGACCGGGGCCCGGAGGCCTCGGCTGACCGGGGGGCGGCATGCCCGGACCGGGCGGCCGCGCCATGGGCATGCCGGGGCCAGGCGTCATCGGAGCCCCCGGCGGGCGGGCCATGGGCATGCCGGGGCCGGGAGGCCGCGGCATCTGGGGGGCCCCCATCGGCGCCGCAGGAGGACGGGGAATCTGGGGCATGCCCGGCGCAGGGGGCCGCGCCCCGGGCAGGCCGGCACCCGGAGCCGCCATCGGCGCGGTGGG
>JAIBBQ010000175.1 GCA_019694595.1 Myxococcaceae bacterium | reverse complement strand
ACGGGCCCCGGCGCGCGGCCCTGGCGGGCGCGGCGGCGGGCGCGGCGGGCGCGATGCTCGGCGAGCTGGCCTGCGCGCAGAGTGCGCTGCACGTGGCGGCCTTTCACCTGCCGGCGTGGCTGCTGTCGGCGGTGGGCGGCCTCGTCCTCCAGCGGTTGATCCGCCCGCGGTCCTTCGCTCCGTGACCAGACCGATGGGGAAGGGGACGCGCGTGGGCTTGGGGGCGAAGCACGTCGGCGAGCTGCTGGAGCTCGACGTCGCGGGCGCGCCGCTGCGGCTCGGCCAGCGGGTGAAGATTCGCCGCGGCGACTCGACCGCCGATCCGCGCTTCGCGGGGAAGCAGGGGGAGGTCCGCGGGCTGCTCTACGAGGCCCCCGAGCGCTACCCGAAGGAGCCCTTCATCGCGGTCCACGTGGAAGGCCTCGGCCAGGACCTCTTCTTCCCGGCTGAACTCGCCGCGCTCAAATAAGCGGCTGAATTTGCTGGCGAATGCGTGATGTAGGCAACCGCCCCACCTGCCGGGCGACAATCCCTCATGGCCCGCATCCCGACGACCCCATCTCCGAAGACCTTTGCCGAGACCTTCAGCGCCGACGTTCGCAAGGCGGTGACCACCGCTGCGGGGAAGGACGGCCGGCTGTCGGCGAACGAGGCCAAGAAGATGAGTCTGCTGACCACCGATGACCGGGCGTTCGCGGACAACGCGCAGAACTTCCTCAAGGCGACCGGCCAGAAGTCGGTGGGCGTGAATGCGCTCGCTGAGTCGGCGAAGGCGTACGCGCTGCGCGCGGCGGAGACGGCGGCGGGCCCCGACGGGAAGCTGTCGCTCACCGACGGCGCGAAGCTCCCGGCGGATCTGCAGGAAGACTTCTTCATGTACCGCGGGCAGTCGGTGAAGGAAGCCAAGGTGGCGCTGGAGGCGGCCACCACCGACCTGCTGATGCCCAGCGAGACCGACGCGACGTTCAAGTTCGTGGCGGGCAAGCAGCTCAACGGCGCGCCCATCACCGAGCAGGTCATCCGTGAGCAGCTCTCGGCGCAGCACGACGCGCTGCTGCCGCAGGTGATGTACGTGTCGCCGGACCGCGTGGCGCTGAAGAACCGCACGCCGGTCGAGGTGCGGAGCTTCGACGACTTCCTCGGGCGGCTGTCGACCGAGGTGGACCCGAACGACCCCGCCTCCATCGAGCGCGGCCAGAAGTTCGCCAACTTGAAGGCGGCGCTGTCGTCGAAGCTGACCGACCTCACGGTGATGCGCTTCAACACCATCGACATCTCGACGTTCATCGTCGGGCGGACGAAGACCGGTGAGCTCGCTGGCCTGCTGACCGGCCAGGTCGAGACCTGAAGTCCGCGCTCGTCGCGCTGCTGGTGCTGAGTGCCCAGCAGGCGTGGGGGAGCTGTCTGCTGTGGACGTGCTTCTGCCTCGAGCCAGGGGAGTCCGACCTGTCAGGGCGAGCCAGCGCGCTGGCGACGCTCGAAGTGTCGGTCGACGGCACCGACTACTTCCGGGTGAAGTCGGTTCGAGGTGACGCCGGAGTGAATCCTGGCGACCTCGTCCTGTCCGAAAGCCGCCCAGGGGATGCGGCTGGCGTCGCGAAGACCTGGGTGCTGTTCTTCACCCACCAGCAGCTTCGCCATCAGCAACCAGTGACCTGGGCAGGCACCGTGAGCTGTCAGCAGACACCCAAGCCGGTGTGGCTCACGGTTCAGCGCGCGCAGGAGCTCTTCGAGCGACCGGATTGCTTCGAACAGCTCCAGAGCGCGGGGCTTGAACAGGGGCCGTGCAACGACACCAGCCGCCTCTGCTTCGGCTCCCAGAGCTCCGGCGGCGTCATGGTCGGTCTCGCGGCCCTCTGGCTGCGCCGCCGCCGGGCCAGAACTCCCACCTGAAGAATTCCCGCCGCCGTGCCGAAGAGGCAGCGGCTGGCGGAGAAGTCGTCGTCCGGAATTGCTCTGCTAGCCTCCGGGCCGCGGTCTGGGCGGGAGGCTTCACGACAATGCTGCGACGTGGCGAACGGGCGTGGTTGCTCCTGTGGGCGCTGAGCGCGGGCGCGGCGTGGGCCGGCTCGGTCACGCTCGACACCGAGCCCATCGTCCTCGGCCGCACCGAGTCCGTGGGGTTGACCATCAAGGTGAACGAGGTCGTGGGTACCGAGTCGCGGCCGCTGCGGCTGTCGGTGAACGTGGGCAGCTTCGGCAAGGTGGAGCGCACCGGGCCGGGCACCTACCGCACCGTGTACCTGCCGCCGGCGACGCGCTTCCCGCAGGTGGCCCTGGTGGCGGTGTGGCGCGAGACGGGGGCCGACGCGCCCATCGACTTCCTCCGGGTGCCGCTCTTCGGCGCGACGCAGATTCCGGTGTCCGCGCGCCCCGGCTCCGAGGTGAAGGTCGAGGTCGGCGCGCAGGCCTTCGGCCCGGTGGCCATCAAGGCCGGTGGCTCGGCGGTGGTGCCGGTGGTGGTGCCGCCCGGCGTTCCCGAGGCGGTCATCATCGTCAAGGACAAGGCCGGCGCCGTCACCCGGCGCGTGGCGAAGGTCGACGTGCCTCCGTACAACCGCATGACGATGGCGCTGGTGCCGCACGCGCTGCTGGTCAACGGCCAGGACCAGGCGCGGCTCGAGGTCTTCTACGACCAGGGCGACGCCACGCTGCCGGTCGAGCGGCTCAAGCTCAAGGCGAGCGTGGGCGAAGCGGTCTTCGACCACGCCGAGCGCGGCCGCTACGTCTTCCGCTACGTCGCGCCCAAGGGCACGCCGGACCGGGGCGCGGTGTTCGAGGCCACGGTGGCGGGCGACGCGGTGACCAAGGCCTCGGTGGAGCTCGAGCTCGGCCTTCCGCCGCCGGCCACCCTGACGCTTGAGGTCCCCGACAAACCGCTGCCGTCCGACGGCCACTCGCAGGCCACCATCGCGGTGCAGGTCTTCGACGCCACCGGCCTCGGGCTGCCGCAGCAGTCCATCGCGCTGAGCGCGAACGGCGTCGAGCTCGCGGAGCCGCAGTACCGGGGCAACGGCCGCTACGAGGCGTCCTTCGCCGCGCCCACCGCCTACCCCAAGGGCGGACTGGTGCAGTTCGCCGCCAAGCTCAAGGGCGACGGGCCGGGGCTCTCGGCGAGCGCCAACTTCCAGGTGCTGCCGCCGGCGGTCCCCAAGAGCGTGTCGCTCGAGCTGCGGCCGCGCACCTTCGTCGCCGACGGCAAGACCAAGGGCCGCCTGGTGCTCGACGTGCGCGACAGCGCGGGGCTGCCGCTGCGCGGCGCGCAGCTCATCCTCCTGCCGGACAAGGGCGCCGCCAGCCCGCCCACCGAGGTGAGCGAGGGCCGCTACGAGGCGGAGTACCTCGCGCCCGACGGCGCGGCCCCCGGCGCGGCGAGCGTGAAGCTCATCGACGCCTCGGGGACCTTCGAGCAGCAGCTCGAGGTGCCCCTGCGGCCCGGCGCTGGCCTGCTCCTCGGCGTGCGCGGCGGGTACACGCACAGCCTCACCGCGCTCGCGGGGCCGCGCGTGGGGCTCGACGTCTGGGTGCCCATCCGCGTCGGCAGCGTGGTGCTGGGCGCGGGCGTGTCGGCCACCTGGCAGCAGGCGCAGCAGACGGTGGTGGACTCGACTGGCCTCTTCAGCAGCACCTCGCGCGCCAACCTGGTGCCGATGGTGGCGCGCGTCGGGTACGAGCTGTTCGCCACCAGCCGCTTCTCGGGGCACGTGGGCGCGGGCCTCCAGGTGACCTGGGCCGAGGTGCGCAGCTCCGCCCAGCGCGAGCCGTCGCAGGCGCTCGGCGTCGGTGGCCTGGGCTTCCTGTCCGGCGCGATGTCGCTCGGGCCGGGGCAGTTCTTCGCGGAGGTCGCCTACGCGGTGGCCCCGGTGGAGAACGCGGACTTCCGGCTCAACGCCGGCGGCGTGTCCTTCGAAGGTGGGTACCGGCTGAGCCTCTTCTGACCATGCGCGCGCTCTGGGTCATCGCCGCGGTGTCGCTGGTGGGCTGCTCGTCGGGCTCGGCCTACCCGCCGCGGGTGTACGCGATGGCGCCCACCGAGGGCGCGGACGACGTCGACGTGGCGGTGGAGATCTCGGGCGAGAACTTCGAGCCCAAGGTCTTCACCGACTTCGGCCGGCCGTCGCAGAGCAGCTCCGACCAGGGCTTCTCGGCGACGCTGGTGCCCATCGACGAGGCGCTGCCGCGCAAGCCGCTGGTGGGCGTGCGGCTGGCCCGCGACGGCGTGCTGGTGGGCACGGTCCCCAAGGGCACCACGCGCGGGTTCTACGGCCTCGAGGTCGCCGACGGCGCAGGGCGCACCGGCTTCGTGTCCGAGGTGTACCGGGTGGTGGGCTCGCCGGCGCGGGTGGCGCGGTTCGCCATCGAGTCCATCGGGCCGCAGCGGCCCGGCGTGCCCTTCGCGGTGCGGCTGTCGGCGGTGGACGCCGACGGCAAGGTGGTCGACGGCTTCACCGGCGGCGTCGACGTGAGTGACGCGCTGGGCATGGTGAGTCCGCAGCGCCTGGAGCCGTTCGTCCTCGGGCGGCTGCGCGGGCAGCTCACCGTGAACGGGCTCTCCTCCACGGAGACGGTGACGGTGGTCGACGCACAGGGCCGCCGGGGCACCTCGAACCCCTTCGCGGTGCTGCCGGGCCTGGTGGTGGAGCTCGCCTTCGTGTCCGCAGCGCAGACGCTGGCCGCGGGGAGCTGCTCGAAGGCCGTGGAGCTCGAGGTGCGCGACGGCTTCGGCTTCGCGTCCACGCTGGAAGCCCCGATGCACGCCGACCTCTCGGCGCCCGGGCCGGTGCCGGTGCAGTTCTTCTCCGACGCAGCGTGCGCCACCGCCGTCTCCTCGCTCGAGGTGCCCGCGAAGCAGGGCCGCCTCACCTTCTTCTTCCGCGCGCAGGCCGCCGGCGCGGTGACGCTGCGGGTGGTGCCGAGCCTCTTGCCGAGCGCCAGCCAGGTGCAGACGGTGACCCAGTGAAGCGCGCGCTGCTGGTCAGCGCGGTGGCGCTGCTCGCCGGGTGCAGCCGGGGCGCGCCCGAGGTGCTGACGCTGACCGACGTGTCGCCGAAGAGCGCGCTCGAGGGCACCGACGTGGAGATCGTCATCTCCGGCGAAGGCCTGCACCCGCGCGCCTTCACCGACTTTTCCGACCCGCACGAGAGCCGGCTGCTCCAGGGCTACAGCGCGCAGCTGGGCACCACCTCGCTGCGCCACCTCTCGCTCGACGCCGACGGGAAGCTGCACGCGCTGGTGCCCGCGGGCATCGCGCCCGGGAGCTACGAGCTCAAGGTCGTGGACCCGTGGCGGCAGGAGGCGAGCCTCCCCGCTGCCTTCGAGGTGCTCTCCTTCGAGTCGCTCGACGCGCTGGTGGTCGGCTACCGCGTGGCGCCCATCGAGCCGCAGCACGTCTTCACGCCCTTCAACATCCAGGTCGTCGCGGTGGATGCGCAGGGCGCCGACGTGAAGCCCTTCAACGGCTCGGTGCTGCTCGAGGACCTGACCCACACGCTGGTGCCCGCGGCGTCGGGCTCCTTCGCGCTCGGCCGCTGGGGCGGCAAGGTGGAGGTGCGCGGGGCACACGCGGGCGACGTCATCACCGTGCGCGACGCGCAGGGGCGCACCGGGGCCTCGAACGCCTTCGCGGTGGCCACCGGCGCCGCCGCGGCCATCAACTTCGTCACCCCGGAGCGGACCGCGCCCGCGGACACCTGCTCCAAGGACGTCACCGTGCAGCTGGTCGACGGCATCGGCGCGGTGGCGGTCGCGGAGTCGCCCACTGCGCTCAGCCTCAGCTCGGCAGGGCTCGACGTCTTCTCGGACGAGGCGTGCACGGTGCCGCTGTCCCAGCCGGCCATCGAGAAGGGGCAGAGCCAGCTCACCTTCCGCTTCAAGGGGCTCGCGGCCGGCGTCTTCCCGCTGGTGGCGGCCTCGCGCGGCCTGCGCAGCGGGACCCAGCAGGAGACCATCACCGCGGGCGCAGCGGCCCGGCTCGGCTTCGCGACCCCGGCGCGCGCGACGAAGGCGGGCGAGTGCTCGCTCGCGGTGGAGGTGCAGGCGCAGGACGCCTTCGGCAACGCGGCGGCGCTCACGGGCCCTGCGCAGGTGACGCTCGGTGCGCCGACCCAGCTCGCGGTGTTCGATGACGCGGCCTGCAGCCACGCGGCGACGACGGTGACGCTGCCCGCGGGGAAGGGGAGCACGCCGGTGTACGTGCGCGGGACCGCCGCCGGAGACTGGACGCTCACTGCGAGCGCGACGGGCTTCACCAGCGGCAGCCAGGTGGAGACGGTGCTCCCCGCGGACGCCAACCACCTCGCGTTCACCTCGGCGCCGCAGTCGCGCATCGTCGGCGCGTGCTCGGCGATGGTCGGCGTGGAGGCGCGGGACACCTTCGACAACCCGGCGCCGGGCGCGGCTGCGCGCACGGTGGGACTCACGCCCTCGAACGGAGCGGTGGCGCTCTTCCTCGACGCGGCCTGCAGCCAGCCGGCATCCTCGGTGAGCCTCGCCGCGGGCAGCGCGCAAGCGGGCTTCTTCTTCAAGGGCAGCGCCGTGGGCGCGTACTCGGTGGCGGCGGCCTCGACGGGCCTCACCGGCGCATCGCAGGCCATCACCATCACCCTGGCGCCGGCCGATCGACTGGTCTTCCTCACCAGCTCCCAGACGCTGGTCGCCGGCAACTGCTCCGCCGTGGTGCAGGTGCAGGCGCGGGACATGAACGGCGTGCCCGCGGCGGTGACCTCGGACACCGCGGTGGCGCTCACCGCAGGCTCCGGCGGCGCGTTCTTCTCCGACGCGGCCTGCAGCGTCTCCGCGTCCACGGCGACCATCGCCACCGGCGCCCACACCACGTCCTTCTTCTTCCGCGGCACCGTGGCCGGCGCGCTGATGCTGAGTGCCCAGGTGTCGGGCTGGGCACCGGTGACTCAGACGGAGACCATTCTCGCCGGGCCCAAGGACCGGCTGGCCTTCATCACGCCGCAGCGCTCGGTGGTGGCGGGCGCGTGCTCTCCGGCGGTGACCATCGGCATCACCGATGCACTGGGGAACACCACCTCGAGCATGACGCCGGTGACGGTGAACCTGACCGCGTCGCCGGGGAGCAGCTTCGGGCTCTTCTCCGACGCCGCCTGCACGCTGCCGGTGAGCTCGGTGGTGCTGGGCGCAGGCTCGGCGGGCGTGTCCGTCCACTTCCGTGGCTCCGCCGCGGCGCAGGTGGTGCTGAGCGCGACGGCGAGCGGACTGGGCGGCGCGACCCAGGACGCGCTGGTGCGGCCCGAGGCGCCGACCACGCTGGTCTTCGTGACGCCGCCGCGCACGGCGACCGCGGGCAGCTGCTCGGGCGTACTGACGGTGCAGGCGCAGGACGGGTTCGGAAATCCCTCGGTGGTGGCTGCGGCCGCGTCGATCGCGGTGACGCCGTCACCCTCCGGCGGGGTGACCTTCTATTCCGACGGCTCCTGCACGCTGGCGGTCACCGCCGTCACCCTCGCTGCCGGCGCGGACAGCGCGAGCTTCCACTTCCGCAGCACCGCCGCGGGCACGCTGCAGCTCACCGCCACCACCCAGGGCTGGACCGCGGCGCAGAGCGAGGTGGTGCAGCCGGGCCCCGCCTCGCAGCTCACCTTCGACCCCATCGCCTCGCCGCAGGGCAACCGCGCGGCCTTCTCCGTGAGCCTCCGCGCGCGTGACGCCTGGGGCAACCTGACGCCCGCGTTCACCGGCCCGGCGACGCTCCTGATGTCCCCGTCGGGGACGCTCACCTGCGAGAGCCACTGCGCCGCGGCGGACACCACCGGCCCCTTCGTCGGCGGCGTCTGGAAGGGCACCGTCTCGGTGGACTCGGTGGGCACCGCGCGCCGGCTGGTGGCCACCGCGGGCGCGCTGCTGGGCAGCTCCAACGCCTTCGACGTGCCCACGCCTCCGGTCCGCTCGCCGCCGCGCGCGAAGCTCACCGTGAGCCCGGCCGCGGTGGTGGTGGGGCAGGCGGTCACCTTCAGCGCGACGCTCTCGCGCGACGACCAGACGGCACAGGCCGCGCTGGAGGCGAGCTTCGACTTCACCGGGGCCGCGGTGGGCGACCCGCCGTGGACGGCCTTCTCCACCTCGCAGGTGGTGAGCCAGAGCTTCGGCGCGCCCGGCCTCTACGAGGCGCGGGTGGCGGTGCGCGATGCCGACGGCGACCTCGGCTACGCGACGGCCCTGGTGCAGGTGGTGGCGTCCGCCGCGTCGCTGTGCACGGTGACCACCGCGTCGATGACGGATGACGGCGCCACGGCGTGTAGCGGCAGCGTGGGCACCGACGGTCAGCTCTCCCTGGCGGAAGCGGTGCGGCTCGCCAACGCCGGCAGCGGCCTCACCATCACCTTCTCCGGCCCCATGGCGGTGCAGGGCGCCAGCCGGCTGGCGCTCACCTCTCCGATGACGGTGCTCGGCGGCGACGGCGTCTCGGTGGAGCTGCCGCTCGACGTGGAGGCGGCGGTGACGCTGGGCGACCTCGAGCTCACCGGCACCTCGAGCGCGAGCGCGGTCTCGGCGAGCGGCGCGCTCACGCTGACCGACGTGCAGGTGCGCGACTCGGCCGGCTGGGTGAACCGCGGCACGGCGGCGCTCGAGCAGGTGGAGTTCCGCGGCTGTTCAGGAGACTGCCTGACCGACGACGGCAGCGCCGCGCTCACCGTACGCTTCTCGCGATTCCTCTCGTCCTCCGCGCACGGGCTGGTGGTGGCGAGCTGCGCGGGCGGCGCGCCCGCCATCGACGTGCAGTCCTCGACCTTCTCCGGCCTCAAGACCGGCATCCGGTCCACCTGCGCGCGGCCGCTCTCCATTCTCAACGCCACCTTCGACCGCAACGAGCGCGCCGTGGAGTACTCCAGCGGCAGCGGAAACGTGCTGCGCGGGAGCCTCTTCACCAACCACTCGCTGTCGGCGGTGAGCTGCGGCGGCGCGACCTTCACCACCCGGGACACCGCGCTCGTCTTCCAGAACGCGTCCGACGGCTGCGTGGCGGGCGACCCTGGCGGGCTGAGCGGCGACCCGCTCTACCTCTCGCGGGCGGCGAAGGACCTCCGTGTCGCCCCCGGGAGCCCGGCGGTGGACAGCGCGGTGGACCTGGGGCGCGACGTCAACGGCCCCGGGCCCGGTCACTTCTTCGGTGCCGCGCCAGACCGAGGCGGGGCAGAGTCGGGTTGATGGCAGGGTTGGCCACGGCGGCGACGTGTCTCACGCTCCTCGCGGCGGGCGGCGCGGAGCTGCGCTCGGGCGAGGGGGCGTGGAAGCCCATCGCTCCCGGGGCGCAGGTCGCCGCGGGGGACCAGCTGCGCGTGCAGGGCGGCGCGAGCGCCTGGGTGTCGCTCAACGGCGGCTGGATGCTGCAGCTCGCCGCGGGGGCGGAGGCCAGGCTCGGTACTTCCGCGGGAGCGCTGACGGTGGGGCTCGCGCGCGGCGAGGCCCGGCTGCTCATCACCCGCGGAAACGAGCCGGCGTCGCTCTCCGTGGAGGTGCCGGGCGCTGCTCCGGCGATGGTGCAGGCCGCCGCGGCTGGCCCGCTCCAGCTGCGTCTCACCCGAACGGACGAAGCGCTCGAGCTGGTGGCGGTGCAGGGACAGGTGGCAGCGGGCGAGGTGCGGCTGGGGACCGGTCAAGGCGTGCTGCTGGGCAAGGGCGTGGCGCCCACGGCCTTCGCGCTCCTCGACGCGCCCGTGGTGACGCGCCCCGCGAAGCACGCCCGCTTCCATTGCGCGGGGCTGTTGCTGGGGCTCGCGTGGACGCCGGTGCCTCACGCGGTGGGCTACCGCGTGCAGCTCTCCGCCGACGCCGAGCTCCGCGAGGTGACGCGCACCGTGGAGGTGGCCGGGCCGCGCGCCATCCTCGGAGGCCTGCCGGTGGGCCGCAGCTTCTTCCGTGTCTCCGCGAAGGACGAGGCCGGGCACTGGGGCCTCCCGTCCGAGGTGCGGCCGCTGCCGTGCGAGGCGGACCCGCCGGAGGACGCGCTCCTCGTGCCGGCCGCAGGCGCGGAGCTTCCCTTCCAGTCGACGACGCCGACGGTCACCTTCACCTGGGCTGCTGCGCCGGGTGCGCGCGCGTACCGCCTGGTGGTCGCCAAGGGGCCCACGCTGGACGACGGGCCGGTGGTGACCCAGACGGTGGCCGAGCCCAAGGCGCTGGTGAGTGGCCTGCCCGAAGGGTCGCTGGTGTGGGGCGTCTTCCTCGACGACGCAGTGCCGTACCCGCTCTTCGTGGAGCCGCGGGCCCTCGCGCTTCACCGGCGCCAGGCGGCCGGCGTCACCGCGCCGAAGACCATCAAGGACTGGGGCAAGCAGTGACGCCGCTCCAGACCGACCCACTGCTGGTGCTGCACGCGGGCCACGGCACCTGCGCGCAGACGCCGCTGCCGGTGCTGCTCCACGCGCTGCTCGCCGCGCGGCGCACCTGCACGCTCGAGCTCCACCAGCAGGCGCTGGAGAAGCGCATCTTCTTCGAGGACGGGGTGCCGGTGGCCTGCACCTCCAACCTGGTGCAGGAGACGCTCGGCCGACACCTGGTGGACAAGGGCGTGCTCGACGAGGAGCAGTCGCGTCGGTTCCTGGCGCAGAGCCTCCAGGAAGGGCTGCCGCTCGGGCAGGTGCTGGTGCGGGCCGGGGTGCTCGACGAGGCGGAGCTGTCCAAGCACCTGCTCGCCAACCTCGGGCGCCGCATCCTCGACAGCTTCCGCTGGGGCGCGGCGACGTACCGGCTGGTGGGGCTGCCCACGCCCGCCGAGGCGTCGCAGAAGGTGAACGCGCTGCAGCTCATCTACACCGGGGTGTGCAGCCTGATGCCGCTGCCCGAGGTGCAGCAGGGGCTGGCGGAGTTCCAGGGCCGCCGCTTCGCGCGCCTGCACCGGCCGAAGCACGACTTCGGGCAGGTACGGCTGAGCGAGAAGGACCAGCAGTTCCTCGCGCTGCTCTCGATGCGCCCGGACCTGGCGGGCTTCGTGGCCGCGGGCTTCACCGAGGAAGAGGCGCAGCGCCGGCTCTACGCCTGGCTGGTGCTGGGGCTCATCGACATCGCCGACAAGGTGCCGGAGAAGGCCCCGGAGCCGGAGAGCCCCGTCCAGCTGCCGCGCTCCTTCACTCCGGCGCCCCGCGAGGCCGCGCGCTTGCCGCCGCCCATCACCGTGGACGACGAGGCGGCGCCGCCCGAGGCGATCGCAGTCCCCCGGCGGAACCTGAAGCCGCTGTGGATGGCGCTCGTCCTCGGCGGCTCCGCGCTCGCGGGCTTCATCGGCTACTCCATCCTCGTGCGGCTCGGGCAGGCGCAGCAGCAGCCCGTGCCCCAGGCGGCCGCTGGCGGAGGCGCGCCGGTCGCGGCCGCGGCGTCGGTGGTGGGACAGCTGGTGGCGCCGGTGCCACTGTCGCCCACGCCTGCGCTGCCGCCGCTCACCCACAAGGCGGCGCTGCCGGCGCGGCACTTCGAGCTGGGCGCCACCGGGCTGGTGCTGCGTCCGCCGCAGCTGCAGAAGCAGCAGGGGCTCACCAAGGCGTTCCTGGAGAAAGGGCTGCGCGCGCTCGGCCGAAGCGACCTCGAAGCCGCAGTGGACGCCTTCGCGCACGCCTCGCTCGACTCGCCCAAGGACCCCGAGGCGCTCTACGGCGCGGCGTACGGCGCCTACGAGCTGCGCAAGGACGAGGACGCGCTCAAGGCGGTGACCAAGGCGCTCTCCTTCGTGCCCGGGCACGCGAAGTCGCTGTTGCTCGGCGCGTGGCTCGACCACCAGGCCGGCAAGAACGACGCTGCGAAGGCGAAGCTCACCGCGTACCTGGCGACGCCCGCGCCGCCCGACGCCGACGCGGTGAAGCTGCTCCTCTCCGCGCTGGAGTGACTACGCCTTCGCCGGCCGCTTGAGCGGCGGGAAGGCGCGCAGGAACGCGTCGAGGTGCGCGGTGATGAAGCTCTCCATCTCCAGGGGCCGGCACCGCACTCCGGAGAGGTTCTCCTGGTGCAGCAGCGCGAAGACCACCGGCGCGAGCAGCATCAGCGACGCCTGCCGCAGGTCGCACGCCGGGAGCGACTTGGCCTCCACGTGGCGCCGCAGCACCTCCTCGCCGACCTGGAGGAAGGGCTCGAGCATCAGGTTCACGTAGGACGGCCCCAGCGCGCGGGACGACAGCCCTTCTGCGAACATCGCGGCGTGCGCGGAGCCCACGTGGAAGCGCACCCACGCCTGGTGGATGTTGCCCAGGAAGCCCGCGAGCGACTCGCGCACGTCGGTGCTGGTGGGAATCGACGCCCGCGCCATGTGCGGCGCCCCGTCGATGCGCAGGCTCTCCATCACCGCCACCATCAGCCCTTCGCGCCCGCCGAAGTAGTGCTTCAGGTTGGCGACCGAGGTCCCCGCGGCCTCCGCGAGCTGCCGCATCGACGAGCGCAGCCCGTCGTCGGCCATCAAGGGCACCCGCACCCGCCGCGCGAGCGCGAGGCGCTGCTCCTCGTAGTCTGCGTTCCGGCTGCCGGCGGTGCGGGCCATGTCGAATCATTAAACGTCTCGACTGAGCGATTCAATTCATTGCGGAGGTCGCCACTGGTGATTATTGATTGGTTCAATCGTGAGACTCAATCGATCCATGGGGTTGGCGGTGCTCTTCCTGGCCTCCGGGGGTTGGGCCCAGAGCCTGGGGGCGTTCCTGCAGGCGGCTGGCCAGCAGAACCTCGACGTGCAGCTGAGCGCGGAGTCGACGCGCCGGGCGGGCGCCGAGAAGGGGCAGTCGTGGGGCGCGCTCTTGCCTTCGCTGACCGCGAGTGGCGGGTGGACCCACAACCAGTACGAGGCGGTGCTCACCATTCCCACCGGCGCGACCACCTCGAACACGGTGACGGTCATCCCCAGGGACCAGCTCGACGCCCAGCTCAAGGCCGAGGTGCCGCTGGTGGACCTCTCCAAGTGGCTCCGGGTGGCCTCGACGTCGGCGAGCCAGGACGCCGCCGAGGCGCGGGGGCGCTCGACGCTCGCCCAGGTGCAACGGCAGGTGGTGAACGCCTACTACGCGCACGTGTCGACCCGCGCGCTGCTGGAGTCGGCGCAGAAGTCGCTCGCGGTGGCGCAGGCGCAGCTGGACATCACCCGCTCGCGCACCTCCGCGGGCGTCACCAACACCCTGGAGGTCGCGCGCGCCGAGGCCGAGGTGGAGCGCAACACCCAGGTGCTCGCCGACGCCCAGGCGCTGGTGGCGACGTCCGGGCGCACGCTGCGGAGCCTCACCGGCCTCGAGCCCAAGGAGGTCCCCGCGCTGGCGAAGGACGACCTCCACCCCGAGCCGCCGCTGGAGCAGCTGGAGTCGGGCCTGGCCCAGCTGCCGGAGGTGGAGGCGGCGCAGCTCGACGCCAAGGCGGCCGGGCGCGGCTTCGTCGCGGCGAGCCTGGCGCTCGCGCCCACGGTGAACGCGCAGTTCACCCAGCGCTTCACCAACGCCACCGGCTTCCAGGGACAGAGCGCGCTCTACAACGCGGGCCTCACCTTCAACTGGCGGCTCGACGTGCCGGCGGGCTTCGGACTGCAGGCGCAGGCGGCGCAGGAAGCGACCGCGGCGCTCAACGCGGAGAAGGCGCGGCGCGCGGCGGCCGACCAGCTGCACGCCGATTGGCACCAGGCGAAGGCGGCCTTGTCCAAGGTGGGCTCGGCGGCGGCGCAGGTGGCAGCGGCGCAGCGGGCCTCGTCGCTGGCGCACGAGCGCTACGCGGCCGGGGTGGCGACGCAGCTCGACGTCATCGCC
>JAIBBQ010000174.1 GCA_019694595.1 Myxococcaceae bacterium | reverse complement strand
ACGAGGCGCTGATCCTCCCGCACCAGTCGAGCCTCTCCGTCACCCTGGCGCCGCTCTCGGTCCGCACCTCGGTGGAGTTCGGCGCGGGCGCCGACGCCGTCCGCATCAACGGCGAGCCGGCCAAGGGGCAGGAGCTCGCGCGGGTGATTGCCGCCATCGACCTCGTGCGCGCCCAGGTGCGCGGCCTGGGCGGCGCGGTCGTCGATTCGCAAGGTGACTTCCCCAAGGCAGCGGGCCTCGCCAGCAGCGCAGCCGCCTTCGCGGCCCTGGCCGTCGCCAGCCGTGCCGCGGCGGGGCTGAAGCGCGATCCGGTCGCGGAGTCGATGCTCGCCCGGCAGGGCTCGGGCTCCGCGTGCCGCAGCGTGCAGGGCGGGGTGTGCGTCTGGCACCGCGGCCAGCGCCCCGACGGCACCGACAGCTACGCCACCCAGGCCTTCACCGCCGACCACTGGCCGCAGCTGCGCCTGCTGGTGGCGATGGTGAGCGCCGAAGAGAAGGACGTGAAGAGCCGCGACGGCATGCGCTCGTCGGTGGAGACCTCGCCGTTCTACGCCGCCTGGGCGCAGAGCGCGGAGGCCGACATCGCCCCGATGCTGGAAGCGGTGAAGGCGAAGGATCTGGAGCGGGTCGGGCTCCTCGCCGAGCGCAACGCCTGGCGCATGCACGCCAGTGCGATCGCCGCCGATCCACCGCTCTGCTACCTCGCGCCGGCGACGCTCTCGCTCATCCGCGCGGTGTCCCAGGCGCGCCGCAAGGGGCTGCCGGCCTTCTTCACCCTCGACGCCGGCCCCAACCCGGTGCTGCTCACCGACGCGGCGCACGAGGCCGAGGTCGAGGCGCTCGCGCGGGCCCAGGGCGCGAGCAGCGTGGTGCGCTGCGTCCCCGGGGGCGACGCCCGGCTGGTCTGAGGCGTCAGTCCCGGTAGTAGTGGCAGGTGTACCCGCCCGGGTTCTTCTTCAGGTAGTCCTGATGGAAGTCCTCGGCCGGGGTGAACACCCCCGCGGCGACGATCTGGGTCACCACCTTGCCGCGCCACCGGCTGGAGGCGTTCGCCGCCGCCTTGGCGCGCTCGGCGTCGAGCCGCTGGGCCTCGGAGCCGTAGAAGATCGCCGAGCGGTACTGTGAGCCGTGGTCGTTGCCCTGCCGGTCGACGGTGGTCGGATCGTGGAGCCGGAAGAAGTGCTCCAGCAGGGTGGCGTAGCTGACCTTCGCGGAGTCGAACACGATGCGGATCGCCTCGGCGTGCCCGGTGGTGCCCTGCTTCACCTGCTCGTAGCGGGGCGCCGCGGTGGTGCCGCCCGTGTACCCGACGTCGGTGTCGACCACGCCGGGGATCTTCCGGAACAGGTCTTCCATGCCCCAGAAGCAGCCGCCAGCGAGGACCGCCGTCTCGTTCGCCATGGTGGTCGGAGTATGCCCAACCCGACGGCGGTCAGGGCGGCCCGACGTACCGGGCGCGCGGGCGGAGCATGAACCCCTGGGCGCGCTGCTCCAGCGCATGCGCCAGCCAGCCCGCGCTGCGGCCGAGCGCGAAGAGCCCCGCGGCTGCCCCCGGCGGCAGCCCCAGCGCCGCGGTCACCGCCACCAGGCCGACGTCGAGCGCCGGCGGGGGGCCACCCAGCCGCTCCACTGCTCGCACCAGCGTGAACACGGCCTTGGCCCGGGGCCTGCTCGACAGGCGCCTGGCGAGCGCCAGCAGCTCGGCGCCGCGGGGGTCGCCCCCCGGGTAGAGCGGGTGGCCGAAGCCGATGACCGCCTCACCCCGCCGCTGGCGCGCCGCCACCACCGCGTCGATCCTCCGGGCGGTTCCCGCTTCGGCGAGCAGCGCTTCCAGTCGATCGGGCGAGGCGCCGTGCAACGGCCCGGTCATGGTCTGCAGCGCGCCGCTGACGCAGTGGAGCAGCCCCGCGCCGGCCGAGGCCGCCACCCGCGCGGTGAAGCACGACGCGTTGAGCTCGTGATCCGCGCTGAGGATCAGCACCGCGTCGATCGCCTCGGTGGCCGCCTGGCCCCGGGCCCCCAGGGCGACGGCGGCGGCCGAGGCCACCGAGGGCGCCCGGAGCGCCTCCTCGAGCCGCCCCGCGCTCCCGGCGCGGCCGAGCGCCAGTGCGCCGGCGAGGGTGCGGATGAGCGCGCGCGCCCGATCGAGTTCCGCGGCGCCGCTCGGCTCGGGGCGCCCCAGCTCGCGCAGCAGCAGCGCAGGGACCACTCCCGCCAGGCAGTGCAGCGGCGGCGCCCCCTTGGGCACCAGGCGGGCCACCGGCCCACAGGGCAGGGCCTTGGGCCAGGGTGGCGGCGGTGTGGCGGGGGCGCGCCCGGTGAGCAGGAGCTCCGCCACGGCCTCGAACCCCACCCGCTGGCGGGCCAGCGCCGTGGCGAGGAAGCCCCGGTAGCGCGGGCCACGGGGGCCGATCTCGGTGAGCGCCGACTCCAGCACCGGCTCTCCCCAGCGCAGCGCGCCCGCCGCCACCGGGCCGTGCCCGGATCGCGCCTTGTGGCGGGCGGTGAGTCGCTCCACGTCGTCGCGGACGTAGGCGCGGGCGCCTGCCCCCCGGCGCACCACCCGGCGCACCAGGCCACGGCTCACGTACGCGTAGAGCGTCTGCGCCTTCACCCCCAGGAGCGCGCAGGCCTCGGGAGCGCTCAGGAGCTGATGTTGATTGTCGATTCCACGTTGATCAACCTGGGTCACGGCCGTACTCGTATCACCGAAAGGAGCGGTGAACATGGGCCCAGCGGGACTCGATGGCGTGGTGGCCGCGGAGACGCGGCTGAGTGACGTGAACGGTGAGGCGGGCACGCTGATCATCGCCGGCGCGGCGGTGGAGGCGCTGGCGGGACAGGTGAGCTTCGAGCAGGTGTGTGCGCTCGTGCTCGGGGGGACCGAGGCGGGCCACCGGCGCGACCTGGCCCAGGGCCGGGTGTGGGCGGCGGCCCGGGTGCCCGGCCAGCTGCTCGACGACCCGATGGATGCGCTCCGCGCCGCCACCGCTCAGCTCCCGGGCGACGCGACCCCGGCCCAGGTGATCGCCGCGGTGGGGGTCTTCGCCGCCGCCTGGGCCCGGAAGGCGGCCGGGCTCGAGCCGGGCGTTCCCGACCCGTCGCTCGGCCATGCCGCGGATCTGCTGCGGCTGATGCGGGGCAACGCCCAGCCCCCCGAGGTGGTGCGGGCCTTCGAGGCCTACCTGGTCACGGTGTGCGATCACGGCATGAACGCCTCGACCTTCGCCGCCCGCGTGGTGGCCTCGACGCGGTCGGACCTCGTCTCCTCGGTGGTGGCCGCCATCGGAGCCCTCAAGGGGCCGCTTCACGGAGGAGCGCCTGGCCCGGTGCTCGACATGCTCGATGCCATCGGCGACGCCGCCGGGGCCGACGCCTGGCTCCGACGCGCGCTCGACGCCGGCGACCGCGTGATGGGCATGGGCCACCGCATCTACCGGGTGCGTGACCCCCGGGCGCTGGTGCTCGAGCGGGCGCTCGCGGAGCTGGAGCGTGCACGGTCCGGCGGCCTGGGGCGGCTCGCGCTCGCGAGGGCGGTCGAGCGCCGGGCCGAGGCGCTGCTGGCCGAGCGCCACCCCGATCGGCCGCTCAAGGCGAACGTGGAGTTCTACACCGCCGTCTTGCTCGAGGCCGTGGGGGTGCCCCGCGCGCTGTTCACCGCGGTGTTCGCCTCGGCGCGGGTCGCCGGGTGGTGCGCCCACGTGGCGGAACAGCGCGAGAGCGGGCGCCTGATCCGCCCGCAGTCCCGGTACGTGGGCCCCCGCCCGGCGTGAGCGGCCGGGGCTCCACCGCGGCGCTCAGTAGCTGACGCCGCCGTCGAGCGGCACCGGCACCGAGAGCGACAGCGGCTGCTGCGGCGCCCCGTAGAGCGTGCGGTAGATGAACGCATCGGCGGTCACCTGCTTCACGTAGCCACGGGTCTCCTTGTAGGGGATCTCCTCGATCCACTCGTCGAGCGGCAGCGCCGGCTTCGCCTGGGCCCAGCGGGCGACCGCCTGCGGGCCGCCGTTGTAGGCGCCGGCCGCCAGCGTCTGGTGCTGGAAGCGCTTGAGCAGCGCGCTCAGGTAGGCGGTGCCCAGGGTGACGTTCAGCTCGGGGGCGAAGAGGTCGTCGGGCTCGGGCTCCGGCATCCGCAGGTCGCTGGCGATGCGCTTCGCGGTGGGCGGAATGATCTGCATCAGGCCGCGGGCATCGGCGCCGCTGGCCACCTCGGGGCGGAACGCGCTTTCGCGCCGCATGATGGCCCACGCGAAGTACGGGTCGAGCGCGGCGGCACGCGCCGAGCGCTCCACCAGCGGCTCGTACGCCTTCGGGTACATCAGGGCGAGCGCCGCGGGGTCCTGCTCCACGTAGGTCGCCCGCCACAGAAAGCGCGCGGCGAGCGCGTGGGCGGCGCCGTATTCGCCGAGCGCCTGGAGCGCCGGGCCGACGGCGAGCGCCTCGGTCGCCCCTCCCACGGAAGCGACCACGTGCTGCACCTCTTCACCCACGTCCCGCAGGAGGCCGGCCGCGGCCAGGGTCTGCGCGAGCTTCAGCTTGGGCGAGCTGCCGGGCCTGGGAACCGGTCGGGCGTCGAAGATCTCCGGCGCCGGCAGGCCCAGCTCCTTCAGCCGCAGCTGCGAGAGCAGGGCGTAGAGCGTCGGCCGGTAGGCGCGGATCAGGTCGCCGTACTCGGCGGCCAGCTCCGGAGCCGACGGGTTCGGCTGGCCTTGCAGCGCCCGCGCCGCCCAGTACCTGGCCTGCGGCAGGAGCGGGGAACCGGGGAACTGGCCCGCGAGCTGTCCAAGGCGGGTGCGCGCTTCGTCGTGCTGGCCCAGTCGGAAGGCGGCGAAGCCCCCGAAGAAGAGCGCCTCGTCCTGGTGGTTGGAGCGCGGGAAGCGGCGCGGCAGGTCGCCGAGCTCGGCGATCGCCACCGGGTAGGCCCCCGACTGGAACGCGATCCACCCGCCGAAGTACGCGGCTTCGTCGGCAGCCGGGTCGTCGCCGTAGCGCTCGAGGATCAGCTTGAAGATCGACCGGGCCTCGTCGTTCCGGCTGGCGCGCATCAGCTTGCGGGCGCGCAGCATCAGCGCGTCGACCGCCACCGTGCGCGGCCCGCTCAGCGCGAGATCGATGAGGCTCTGCGCGTCGCTCTCCTTGCCCTGGGCGAAGCGCAGCTGGGCCCGCTCCAGGGCCGTGGCCGCCCGGTAGCGCCCCGGATCGGCGCCGATCGCGTCGAGCTCGGCGTCGGCCAGCTCGAGCGCCCCTTGCAGGCGCAGCGTGGTCGCGCGGGCCAGGTGTTCCGCGGTGCTCCAGACGAGCGAACCGAGCCGCTGCGCCGCGAGCGTGGCGTGGGGGTGGGCGGGGTAACGGAACGCGACCGCGCGCAGGTCGGCGCGCCCTTCCTTCGGCTTGCCGCCCAACAGCCGCGCCAGCCCCCGCGCGTAGAGCAGCTCGGGGGAGCCGTCGGCGCCGGCAGTCTCCAGCGCGGGCAGCGCCTTCTTGTACTGGCCGAGGTCGAGCTGCACCTCGGCCACGCGCACCGCGGCCTTCTGCGCGAGCCAGTCCGGCGCCTTGACCGCCTTCCACACCTTGAGCGCCTGGGCCTTCTGCCCGGAATAGGAGAGCGCCTCGCCCAGGTACCAGGCGTGAAAGGCCTCCAGACCGGCCGGCGCGGGCCGCTTGGCCAGGAGCGCCGCGGCCGCAGCAGCGTCGCCGGCCGACAGCGTCAGCATGCCCGCGAGCAGGCTCAGGCGGCCGAGCTCGGGGCAGCGGGCGGCCTCGCAGCGGGTCAATTCTTCCAGGGCGACCTGGGCCACGCCCGGCCGGTGGACCCGGATGGCGTCGATCAGCTCCGGGGACTGTGCTCTGGCGGCGACAGGGAGCAGGACAAGGAGGCTCCACCCCCACCAAAAGATCGGTCGTCGGTTTGACATCATCGCGTCAAAACCACTATTCATCCGCTCGCTTCACGCTTCTGAATTTCCCGGTGATGTCGAGCCGGTGCAGCATTCGGAAACCTCTCGCGGC
This sequence comes from Myxococcaceae bacterium, assembly GCA_019694595.1. Taxonomy (GTDB): domain Bacteria; phylum Myxococcota; class Myxococcia; order Myxococcales; family Myxococcaceae; genus JAIBBQ01. Next base: position 7,765 of record JAIBBQ010000174.1, on the reverse strand, counting down.
CCATGAATTCGGTGTGAGGTCGAGAGCCTGACCTGTTGCGTCAGGCAGCGGAGCAAAGGTAGCGCTCTCCGCGGTGTTCGAACGAGGAAAAGGGAAGCCGAGTCGGGGGGTATTTTCGTCTGGGAGGCCGAACCACAATGAAGCCGTTTCCGACTGAATTGCCGCAGAGCATCAATCCGGAAGCTGGTCCCAAGCGGGCCGGCGTCGAGTCGCACCGCAATCTGAACTGCTCGCACTACGACAACTGCCTCGATGAGGCGGTGCGTCGCGGCTGGCAGAGCTTCACGTGCATGAAGTGCCCGCTGTACCCGATGGCTGCCGCGCCGCAGATGGGCATCGAAGCCTACGCGACGCAGCGCCGCGCAATCTGATTCGGGCAGCTCAAGCGGCCCGCCGGAGGGTGATCACCCCCCGGCGGAGCAGGTCCTTGAGCATGTCTTCGACCTCGAGGGGCGAGACGTCGAGGCGGGCGATGAGCTCGCGCGGCGGCACTCGCTCCTCGCACACCAGTCGTGCGGCCTCGAGCCACTGCTGCGGCCCGACGTGCCGGTAGATGGCGTAGAGGTCGACGTTCACCTCGAGATCGGTGGCGCTCACCAGCAGGCCTTCGCGCACCCGGCGCTCGTTCTCGTTGAGCGTGGCGCAGGCGCGCTCCAGCAGCATCGAGGCCGGCATCACCAGCGTCGACGGGGCGGGGAAGTTCCCGAAGCGCACGGTGCCCTGCGCGTTGCGTGACGCGATCAGCGCGTTGAAGGCGCGCTCGCCGTCGGCCTGGTGGCGGCCCGCCTGGGCGGAACAGTGGCGCGGATACCCTTCGGTGAAGTTGAGCCGGTAGCTCGCCCAGCTGTCGGCCGCCTCGAGCACCCCGGTGAAGCCGCCCTTGGCCAGCACGGAGACCAGCCACTGGGGCCCCAGCACGCCCAGGTTGACGGGGAAGTCGGCTCCCGCGGCCAGCTGGCGCTCGGCCTCGGTCCGCGGCGTGAAAAGCTTCTTCACCTGGTTGACGAGCCCGTCGAGCCGGCCGCCCTTCGAGAAGTAGGCCTGGGCACCGGCATCGAGCGCCCGCAGCGACTCGCGGTAGTCGTCATGGCAGGAAAGGAACGCCACCGGCAGCTCCTTGGTCCGGTAGTCGTCGCGGAGCTGGCGCAGCATGCCCCAGCCGTCCATGCGCGGCATGTTGAGGTCGGCGATCACCGCATCGAAGGGGCGCGTCTCGGCGGCGGCGAAGCCTTCGACACCGTCGGCGGCGGTGGTGACCGCGAAGCCGTGCTTGGCGAAGAGCGTCGAGAACATGCGGCAGAGGCCTTCGTCGTCGTCGACCAGGAGCACGCGCGGCGCACTCACCGGCGGAGGGGGCGGCGCCGAGGGGGCAGGGGCGAGAGAGGGCACCTCGAAGACCTGGGTGACTTCCTCTTCCTCGGTGGAGGCCACGCCCACCACCACGCCGATCTCCTGGGTGACGCCGTCGGGGTCGCCGACCTCGATCACCACGCCCGCGCCGTCGCCCTGATCGCCGCCGACCTCGGAGAAGTGCCAGTGCCCCTTGGGGCGGGTCACCATCTGGACCAGGGCCTCGATGCCCGACAGCTCGCCGAAGGAGGCCCGCTCGACCTTGCCCGCCACGAACGAGGCGCGGCCTTCGTTCGGTGAGCGGGCGTCGATGGTCAGTTCGCCCGACCGCCGGGTCCGGCGCAGGTGCTCGACCAGCCGCGCGAGCTCGGTGGAGGCGCCGGTCCCGCCGACCACCCCGCGCCGCAGGGGCAGTTCCTGCACCACGCTGCGCAGGGCGGGCAGGTGCGTCATCGGAGAGAAGGGGCCCTGCAACAGCGCCACCACCCCGGTGCGCAGCCCCGCGACGAAGGGCCGATCGGACACGTCGTTCGCCAGCACCACCACCGGCAGCCGGGAGTGCACCACGTCACCCGAGATCGCGGCGAGCACGTCCTCGGTCAGCGACGAGTAGAGCTCGGAGAAGATCAGCAGCAGGTCGGGCTTGAGCTGGCGGATGCCGCCGATCACCTTCGCCCGCGAAGAGACGAACCGGTAGAAGAGCCCCGAGTCGTTGAAGGCCTGGGCCACCTGCGCCTGGGCGACCCGGTCCTCGTCGACCGAGAGGATCTTGGGCCCGGCCTGTTCGAGTCCCGACCTCATGACAGCCTCAGCACCCCTCGCCGCACCAGCTCGCGCAACCCCTCGCGCACCCGCTCGGCATCGAGGCCCAGGTGCTGGGCGAGCGCGGCAGGGGCCACCTTCTCCTCTGCCACCGCCCGGAGCAACGCCACCTCGCTCTCGGAGCCGATCCGGGCGAACAGCCCGGCGAGCTCGGCGTCGACCGTGAAGCCACCCACCTTGGCCAGGCGATCGCCCAGCACGCGGGCCTCCATGGCCTGCAGGTGCCGCAGCGCCTCGTCGATCGACTCCGACAGCCACGGCGGCGCCGGCTCCGAGGGCGGCGGCATCTCGAAGGAGACGTGCGCCATGGCGCCGCGCGAGACGAGGAAGGCGGTGAGCGCGTGCTGCCCGCTGAGCTGCTTGGCGTCGGCCTGTGCGGTGACCTCGCGGAGCTGCCCGCGGTCCACCCGGATGCGGTAGTTCCCCCAGTCGTCCTCCGCATCGACCACCGCGGTGCAGTCGAGCTCCGACAGCGTGCGCATGAGCCACTGCGCCCCCACGAGCGAGACCTCGAGCCGCTTGATGGGCTTGGCCTTCTCCAGGAGCTCTCGCACGCGGACCCGTGCGGCGGTCAGCTGCTTCACCCGCTTCACCAGCTCGTCGGAGTGCCCCGTCTTGCGCAGGTAATCGTGGGCGCCGGCGCGCGCCGCGGCCAGCGTCTCGCGGTAGTCGTCGTGCGCCGAGAGCACCAGCACGGGGATCTCCCGCGTGCGCAGCTCGGCCTTGAGCGCCCGGAGCATGCCCCAGCCGTCGAGCACCGGCATGTTGAGGTCGGCGATCACCGCGTCGAGATCGAGCGTGAGCGCCTTGCGCTGGCCGTCTTCCCCGTGCTCCGCCGTCTCCACCTTGAAGCCTGCGCGCTCGAGCTGCTTGGTGACCAGCTTGCGCACCGCGGCGTCGTCGTCGACCAGCAGCACCTTGGGCACGTAACCCGCCGCGGCGGTGGCCGGCGGCGGCTCGTTCGACGGGGGGACGATCACGTCGGCGTCCCAGCGCCACACGCCGTCGTCGAGCGTCAGCATCTCGTCGAGTGCGGGCTCGCCGTAGATCGGGCCCAGCCGCGCGAAGCTGAACTGTCCCTTGTCGAGGATCACCCGGCCTTCGAACGGCGTACCGGGATTGAGGAGCAAGGTGCCGTGCGACTTCTCCTGGGCGTGGTAGCGCAGGAACATCGAGCGCAGGCGCTCGCGGCCCAGGGCACGCTTGGACTGCGGCAGCTCGTCGATCGCGGTGAGCAGCTCGCCCAGCCGGTCGACGTGATCGGGCACCAGCGGCTTCGTCCACAGGTCGACCGCCCCGGCGAGGAACGAGCGCATCATCTCGCCCGGGGTCCAGGTCGAGGTGAAGAGCACCACCGGCACGTCGCGCGTCTCGTCGAAGGCCTTGAAGCTGTGCAGCACCTCGCGGCCGGTCATCACCGGCATGTGGAGGTCGGCGAGCACCACGTCGGGGCGGAAGGTCTTGGCGGTCGGCACCGCGAGCGTCGGGTACAGCAAGAGCTGCACGGCGTAGCCACCGGCGTGCAGCAGGTCTCCCACCACCCCGAGCACGGTGGCGTCGTCGTCGATGAGCATCACTCGCTTGGGCTGGGTCGTCACGGGCGGCGGGCAGCGTAGATCACCGCGAGCCAGTAGCGGCCCGCGCCGTAACGGGTGGAGGTGCCCTTGACCACGCCGATGCCCACCAGGCTGGCGCGGGTGTCCTGGGCGTTCTTCGACTCCCGGACCGCCCCCGGTGAGTCGGCGACGAAGAAGTCGACGGTGGCGAAGGACAGGTCTTCCCGCGCGGCGAAGACCTTGTCGCTCAGCTTCTCGCCGCCGATGGACGAGCGCGGCGTGTCCTCGGTCAGCGCGCGCTGGGCCCACGACTGGGCGAGCGCCTCGAGCGTGGCGTCCCGCTGGAGCGCGCCCAGGCCCTTGGCCTTTCGCGACTGCTCGAGCGACTGGTAGGCGGTGGCCAGCGGGCTCGCCCCCGCTGCGGCCGGGGACGCCAGCACCTCCACCAGGAGCTGCTGGTGGGCTGCGTTCCTCGCCAGGCCCACCCCGAGCGCCGTGAAGGCCGGGTCGACGAGGTTCTTGCGGTGGCCCGGGCTGTGCTCGATGGAGAAGTGGGCCGCGAGCGGCCCCGACGCCAGGCCCAGGTTCTCGCCCGCCGCTTCCCAGGCGTAGCCGGCGGCCCGCAGGCGGCCCTGGAGGTCCTGCCCATCGGGGGCGACGTGGGTGAAGAAGCCCTCGGTGGCCAGGCGCTGGGCGTAGGCCTGGGCCACCGCGTCCAGCGTGGGGTCTCGGCGCAGCGAGCCCACCGCATGGGCCCGCCGGAGCGCCTCGATGTGCGCCGCGACGGCGGCGGCGGCCTCGTCGGGGCGCTCGGGCTCCGGCTCGACCTGTCGATCGCTGGCGGCCTGCGCGGGCCCCACCTGCACGAAGAAGAGCGCCGCCACCTGGGGGCCGCGCTCGCCCCGGCCGAGCACCTCGACCACGTGCCGCCCGAGCGCGCCCAGCGGCACCGCGGCGCAGACCTGGTCCCCTTTGCGCCGCATCGGGAGCTGGTCGATCTCCCCGCCTGGGCGGGTGACGAACACCGACGCCGAGCTCAGGCTGTCCGAGAGTCGCCCGCAGAGGTTCACCGGGCCCTGCGGTGGGCGGGCGAAGGCATGCGGAAAGGGCTGCAGCTCGATGCGCCGCTCGGCGAGCAGGATGCAGATGGCCGAGCGATCGGCGCCCAGCGCGACGCCCACGCCGGCATGGGTCGCGGGCTCCGCGGTCAGCCCTTCCTGCTTCTCGATGGCGGCGAGAGGTTCGGCCACCGGGTCGCCCCGGAGCACCAGCGCGCGCGGGGTGGTGTCGAAGCCGCCCGCCTCGCTGAGCGCGGTGGTGAGCGCCATCAGCTCCGCGGCCTCGCTCGCCGAGGTGAGCAGCGCCCGGGCCGCGAGCACGCGCGCCGCGGCGTCGAGCGCGGCGTCGCGGGTGGGAGTCGACCGCAGGGCGGCCTCGAAGCGGTGCGACACCGCGCTCCAGGCCTGCGCTTCGATCGGGGCGGCAGGCGCGGCGGCGAGAAGCGAGGCCGTGAGCGCGGCGATCACCCGGGCACCAGCTTGCCCAGCACCACCGGCCGGCGCGCCCCGGTCGCCGAGGGCACGTTCTGCGGCGTCCCGGCGAGGTGCTCGGAGGCGAGCAGGGCGAAGCAGGCGGCTTCCTTGGCACCCTCGGGAAACCCCAGCGAATCGAGCGGGTGCACCGGGAGTGGCGCCAGCGCCTTCCGCAGCCCGTCCACCAGCAAGGGGTTGCGGCTCCCGCCGCCCGACAGCCACACGCCTTCCAGCTCGCGGCCCGGCAGGATGAAGCGGCGGTACGCCTGGGCGGTCGCCTCCACCGTGTACGCGGTGATGGTCGCCAGGAGGTCGAGCGGCCGGCGCCGGTGCTTGCGCCACAGGGCGTCGGCCAGCGCCTCGCCGAACTCGACGCGCCCGAAGCTGCGGGGCGGCTTGCGCTTGAGGGCGGGCAGCCGGCACAGCTCGCGCAGCAGCGGTGCGTCGACCGTGCCCCGCGCCGCGAGGCGGCCCCCGTCGTCGTAGGTGCGCGCCCCGCGGGTGTGCCGGCGCACCAGCGCATCGAGGAGCATGTTCCCCGGGCCGGTGTCGAAGGCCAGGGTGTCTTCCAGCCGCTCGGACACCACCGACACGTTGGCGATGCCGCCGATGTTCTGGAGCGCGCGCACCCGGCCCTGAGCGCGGAAGAGCACCCAGTCGGCGTACGGCACCAGCGGAGCCCCCTGGCCTCCCGCCGCCACGTCGCGGACCCGGAAGTCGCACACCACCGGGCACCCCAGCCGCTCGGCGATGACGCTCGCCTCGCCCAGCTGGAGCGTGGCGCCCTTCTGGTGGGCCACCGTCTGCCCGTGCGAGCCCACCGCGGCGACGTCGCGGGCGTCGAGGCCAGCGTGCCGGAGCACGGCCTCGGCGGCGCGCGCGAAGTGCTCGCCCAGCTCGACGTTGAGGAGGCTGAGCGCCTCGGCGGTGCTGGCGCTCCAGATGCGCTCCCGGACGGCGCGCGGCAGCGGAGCGCTCACGTGCCCCAGGAGTTCGAGGCGCGCCGTCACCCCGGTGCCCCAGACGCGGCAGGCCGCGGCCTCGACCGCATCGGCGCTGGTGCCCGAGATGAGGCCGATCACGATGCGCCCAGCCGAGGAATCCATCGAGATCGACGACTGTACCGCGCCTTGGGCAGCCGTCACCGCGTCGCTGCGCGCAGGCGGCGGAGCGCCAGGGCGACGTCACCTGCCGCGGCGCGGAGCGCCCTGCGCGCGGAGGCCGCCGAGCAGCCGGTCGCTTCCTCGAGGATGCCGATCGCCCGGCCTTGCAGCTTCTGGTTGCGGGCCCGCAGGGCGACCATGCGCCCGCGCTCCACCCGCCCCAGCCGGGTGAAGGCCCCGGTGGACAGGGCGTTGAGCATCAGCTTGGTGGCGGTGCCTGCCTTGAGGCGGGTCGACCCGGCGATGAGCTCGGGGCCGGTGTCGGCGGCGATCACCAGCGCAGCACCGCCCCGCGCCTGGGCCGGGTTGCACGAGAGCAGCAGGGTGAAGGCGCCCTGTCGCTTCGCCGCCACCAGCGCAGCGCGCACGTACGGCGTCCTGCCGCTGGCGGAGATGCCGCACACCACGTCGCGCGGCCCCACGCGCAGCCGGCGCACCGCCGCTCGACCCGCCGCCTCGTCGTCTTCCGCCCCTTCGGCCGAGCGCCGCAGCGCCCTCGGCCCGCCGGCGATCACCGCCAGCACCTGGCGAGGCGAGGCACCGAAGGTGGGGCCGCATTCGGCGGCGTCGAGGGTGCCCAGGCGGCCACTGGTCCCGGCGCCCAGGTAGACGAGCCGCCCTCCGGCTTCGAGCGCGTTCGCGATGCGCTCGCACGCGACACCGAGCAGGGGGGCGACGCGGGCGACCGCAGCGACCGCCTTGCGCTCCTCGCCGAGCAGGAGCCGCACGGTCCTCACCGGAGCAGTGCGCGCCCCCAGAGACGTGGCGCGCGGGTTCCGCTCTTCGGTCGACGAGGCCTTCACCGGCGCTTCAGCGGGTCGTGCTTCTTGAGCGTTTCCTGCACCAGCCCGGCCACCCGCTGGGCCGCGAGCACCTCACCTTCGAGGCCGAGGCCCGGGAGGACCTCGCGGCTCGCCAGGAACAGGTGCTTCACCGGCGCGCGCGGGTGGAGCCCACCGACGCCGAGGAGCGACTCGTCTTCCATCGCCACCAGCGGGTGGGGGAGCAGCCGGCTGCCGCGCACCCCCGAGGCATCGAGGTAGGGCGCGGACTCGAGCAGCGCCGCGCCCCGGGTGAACGGCAGCAGTCGCTCGAGCTGGGCCGAGACCCGCGAGGCCAGCGCGCGGAGGTGATCTTCCCCCAGCTCGCGCGCCGAGGCAGGCACGGCGATCGCCGCACACACCACGCGCTCGTGGTCGACCGGCGTGGGGGAGGCCGCCTTGCGGGCCGGCGAGACCTGGATCAGCACCGGAGAGAGCTCCGGGTCGCCGCAGTCCCACAGCGCCAGGCTGCCCAGCCCGCGGGGCAGCGCCCGCTCGGGAACCACCCAGTTGACCGAGAA
>JAIBBQ010000173.1 GCA_019694595.1 Myxococcaceae bacterium | reverse complement strand
CAGCGCGACGTTGAGCAGCTGCATGCCGCCGCACACGCCGAGCACCGGCAGCCTGCGCTCCAGCGCCAGCTTGAGGACCTCGCGCTCGAAGCGCGTGCGTTCCCGCTTCACCGGGCCCAGCCCCTCGCGCGGCTGCTCGCCGTATTCCTCTGGCGGAATGTCGAAGGCGCCGCCGGTGATGAGCACGCCGGAGACGCGTTCCAGCCAGGCCTCGAGCAAGGCGTGATCTTCGCTGTACGGGAGGATGAAGGGCAGCCCGCCCGCGCGGGTCACCGCGTCGGCGTAGGCGCTCTTCACCTCGTACTTGGCGTGCGGCGCTTCGGGGGTCGGGGTGCTGACGTCGGGGGTGATGGCGATCGACGGCCGCCGGGGCCCGTTGGCTGGCTGAGGCATGGCGGGGAACTTAGGTCACTTCGAGGCGCCTGGCCCGAAGGCCTCCACCAGCGCTCTGGCCCGCGCCTCGATCGCGCCGCCGACGAGGAGATCGCTGCCCACCGCGGCGCCATGCGCGCCCGCCCGGGCCACGTCGGTGATTCGCGGCAGATCGATGCCGGCGATCGCCACCACCGGCAGCACGTTCGCCGCGCAGATCTCGCGCAGCCCATCGAGCCCCAGGAGCGCCGCCTGCACCACCTTGGTGGAGGTGGTGAAGACCGGCCCCACCCCGGCGTAGTCCGCCCCTTGGTCCTTCGCGCGCCGCACGTCGGCCTCGGTGCGGCAGGTGGCGCCCAGCAGCAGGTGGGGGGCGAGCTTCCTCGCCATGGGCAGCGGGAGGTCTTCCTCCCCCAGGTGCGCCCCGTGGGCGCCGCCGAGGAGGGCCAGGTCGACGCGATCGTTGACGATGACCAGGGCGCGCGAACCGACGGCCTCCACCACCTGGCGGACCAGCGCCAGCGCCGGGCGATCGGCGGTGCGCTCGAGCCGCAGCTGGAGCACCCGGCACCCCGCCCGGGCCACGGCGGCGGAGGCCTCGGCGAGCCGTTCCAGGGGCAGCAGGGAGTCGTCGAGGAGCGCGTAGAGACCGCGCGGCAAGGGGAGCTTGTCGCCCATGGACCAAAGCCTTATAGGAGCGCCCGACGCCGTCACCACCAAGGAAGACACATGTCCGAGCTCGACCTCAGCAAAGTGGACCGCCGCATCGTCGAACGCCTGATCCGTTCCGGGCAGGTCGACGAGAAGGCGTGGGAGAAGCACCTCAAGAGCCTGTCCGACTCGGCCGATCGCGCCGTGCCCGTCGAGTCCGCGCTGGACAACGAGGACATCGACGACGAGGACGACGCGGAGGACTGAAGTGAGCGAGCGCCGCGGAGACACGTTCGTCATCGAGCCTCCGGCCGAGGCCATCTCGTTCAGCACCTTCCTGCTCGGGCTCGCCTCGAGCACCCTGATTCACCTCGGCGTCACGCCGAACCCGGAGACGGGGGCGGTGCAGGTCTCCATCGAGCTCGCCCAGCAGTCGATGGACCTGCTCGACCTGCTGCGCGCCAAGACGCGCGGCAACCTGACGCCCGAGGAAGAGCAGCTCTTCCAGAGCATGCTCACCGACCTCAAGCTGCGCTTCGTGGAAGCGCGCAAGTCCCGCTCGTGACCCCCCTGCCCCGGTCCTTGCGGCTGGGCGCCTGGGCGGCGCTGGTGCTCGGTGCCACCGTGGGCATGGGCGCGGCCCAGGGCGTGGGCATGCTCTTCGAGCTGGAGGCGCTGCGCAGCGCTCCGGCCCCCAAGGTCTCGCCGATGTTCGGCGACGAGAAGCTCCTGCGCGACGTCACCGAGGCGATGACCCGCACCCAGGCCCAGGGTCTGGAAGACATGCAGGTCTCGCGCGGCTTCATCCTCTTCGCGCTGTCGATGACCTGCGCCCTGACCTTCGTCTCCGCGCTGCGGCTCCTGCGGCCGGCCGGCGTGCCCCGCGAAGGGGTGCGGCGGCTGCTCGGCGGGGCGGCGCTCGCCAGCGCGGTGCTGCGCACGCTCGACGGTGCCCAGCTGGCGGCGGTGTCCAAGCGCATGGGCACCGCTGCCGATCGCGTGTTCTCCGCGTCCAAGGCGGTGCCGGGCGAGTACCCCGACGGGTTCGCCATGGTGCTGTCGGTGGCCGCGACGACGATCTTCACCCTGGTGGTGGTGGTGGCCTTCCTCGCGCTGTCCCGGTACTTCCGCTCGTCCAAGATGCGCGAGCTGGTGCAGGCGCTCGACCAGACCGAGCAGCAGCAGTAGGCCTTCGGGCTGACACGCGCCGCGGGGCGGTGTCACGCGCGAGGCGACACCCGGCCCGGCCAACCCATTGGTTCGCTTCGAACGTTCCCGAGCACGCGGGTTGCTTTCTCCCCTGCAACGTCACGCTTCGAAGGGGAGCACACCATGTCGACCAAGCCGCTGGGCCGTTCGCCGCAGTTCACCGCAGGCCCGCTGGGCCGGAGCGCCGCGGAGGCTGCCGCGCTGGGCGCCGAGGCCGCCCGACTCGCCACGCAGACGCCGGACTCCGAGCGCGCCCTCACCGCAGCCATCGGGAAGGCGTCGCGGCTGATCGGCGAGCTGAGCACCGAGGTAGCGGGCGACCAGCAGGGCCTCGACGGGGCGCGGCTGAAGGCCGAGCTCGGGTGGAAGGCGCTGCTGCCGGGCGCGGGGAAGAAGCGTGAGGCCGCGAAGGCGGTGGTGAGCGCGCTGGAGCAGGAGGTGGCCACCGACCGCGCCGCGCTGGACACGGCGATGAAGGCGGTGAGCGACCTGAGGATTCGCTCGTCGGGTCTGGCGGCGGAGGCCCAGTACGCCAAGGCACGCGCCGAGAGCGAGCGCGACGCCCAGCTGTCGATCAACCCGCTCCAGCAGCGCACGGAGCTCGAGGCGATGCGCTCCGCGCTCACGCCCCGGCGAGATCTGTTCCACCCGGGCCTGCCGCCGGTGCTCGAGCGCGGGCTGCTCGCGGTCTTCCGTGAGCCCAAGGCGCCCGGCCCGGCGCAGCGGCTCCTCGGCGTGCGCGCGGAGCTGCTCGGCTCGCCCGAGTTCCGGTCTCTGGCGACCAAGGTCGACGGCCTGGCGCGGGAGCATCGCGCGCTCGAGGCCATGCCCACGCCGGGCGATCTCATTCGCCAGCAGGGCGCGCTCCTCGGGCAGATCAGCCAGGCCCAGTCGCAGCTCGGTCAGCTGGAGTTCCAGAAGTCGCAGGTGGAGAGCCGGTTCATCGGCAAGCCCGGCGGCCTGCTCGACGTGCTGAGCGGCGACGACATCTCACGCATGGTGAGCGCGCAGCGCGACGCGCTGTCCAAGGCGTCGCGCGAGGTGAACACCGGGCTCGTCGAAGCGAAGGCCTCGCTGGAGACGGTCACCGCGCGCCTCGGTTCGGTCGCCAACGCCGCCGGCTCGTCCGAGGCGCTGCTCGAGCTGGGCATCGTGGCCAACGACGGCGAGCGCAGCACCCGGCTGGATGCGGTCCGGAAGGACCTCGACGCGGCGCTGGGCGAGGTCACCCGGTGGATGGATGCCCACCGCGAGCACTTCTTCAACGACCCGAGCTGAGCTCAGGTGCCGGGGGGCACCAGCCCTTCGGCCTTGAGCAGCGCGGTGGCGCCGCTCACCGTGGTCTCGCCGAAGTACGGGTTCCCCACGTCGTCGGGCGAGCCGACCTTGAGGGTGCCGTCTTTCTCGTGCTCGACGGTGCGCGCGACGTGCACCACCGCGGCGAGGTCGTCGTTCTTCAGCCCCACCAGCCAGTCGAGGTACGCCTTGGGCGAGATGCCGAGCTGCGCTGCCTCGGCGCCGATGAACCGGCCGATGTAGTGGCGGCCGTTCTCGAGGTCGCGCAGCAGCTTCGCCTTGTCGCTGGGCACCCCGAGCAGCTCGAGCGCCTTCTGGGTGTCCTGTTCCTGGCCGCCGTCGCCTTCTCCGGAGAACCAGCCGCGGGCGAGCTTGAAGATGGTGCCGGCCGCGACCAGCACCCCGCCGACGATGTCCGCCGGGGGCGGCGCGAAGAGCAGGCCGGTGCCGATGGCCACCGCGGTGTCGGCCGCGCCGCCCGCGATGTCGCCGTGCTGGAACTCGTCGACCGCGCTCAGCCCTGCGACCGCGATGGTGAGGCCCGGCACGGCCTTGCCGGCGAAGGAGCTGAAGGCGGCGCCCTTCCCGAGGATGCCCAGCGCCGTGCCCACCACGTCGGCGGTCTGGATCGCCGTGCCGGTGACGCCCAGCGCGAACTGGATCTTCTGGTTGAGGTCCGCCTGGCCCAGGTTGCCGGCCGCGCCGATGAGGCCCACCGTGCCGAGCGCCGCGCCGACGCCGCGCACCCCGAGCGCGAACGACGGCGGCAGGCCTTCGGTGGCCGCGGCCAGCTTGGCGTAGCTGTCCTTGAAGGCGACCGCGTTGGCGTACGCACCCGGCGCGCGCAGGTTGCTCACCACCTTGGCGAGCGTGTTGGCGTCGACGCGGAAGATGCGGCCGTTCTTCTCCAGCCCCGCGAGCACCTGGTCGGCGAGCCCGGGGTTCCCCGCCTGGTTGGCCTGGGTGGCCACCGCGCCGGCGGCCTGCAAGGTGCCCGAGGTGACCGCGTCGAGGTACGGGCCACGGTCCTTCTCGTCGAGGCCTTCGGCGATGCCGGGCACCGCGTCGAGGAAGCTCGGCTGCCCCTTGCCCTGGGCGACGAGCGCGTCGGCCACTGCCTGGCTGCCCGCGGTGGTGCGCAGGAGGTCGGGCAGATCGCGCAGCGCCTTGGTGGACTCGTCGCGCAGGTGCTTCTCGTTGTCGTGCAGCCCGTCGACGCCGTTCAGGTTCTGGAGCGCCGCGGCCGCGCCGGACAGCGCGCTCGCGAGCTTGGCGCCCGACTGCTCGAAGGCGTCGAACACCTCGTGGTGATCGGCGCGGAACTGCTTGGCGACCTCGGCGAGCTCTTCCTTGGACTTCCCCGCGGCGGCGAGGTCGGTCAGGAGCCCCTGGAGCTGCCCTCCGAGCTCGTTGGCCTTCTTGCGCGCATCCTCGAAGTCGTTCCGGACGTCGCGGAGGCCTTCGAAGGTGAACTTTGCCGCCTCGCGCGCGGCGACGTTCTTGCCGCTCTCGCGCAGCGCCTGGTCGAGCTGCGCACCGAAGAGCGTGCCGTGCCCGTCCTTCACCGACTGCTTGATGGCGCCGCCCAGCTCGTCGTCGTCGTCGCCCAGGTTCTTGTTCTCGAGGCCCTGGCCGAAGGCCGCGGACAGCACCTTGGCCTGAGCCGGGCCGACCGCCTGGGCCGCGTCGCCGAGCGAGCCCACCAGCGCCACCAGCTGATCCTTCGCCGGGCGCCCTTCGTCCTTCTTGGCGGAGGCGGCCTGGGCCCACTGCGTCACCGTGGCCTGCGTGGCTCCGATCAGCGCCTGCTGGTACGCCGGGTCCTTGTTGCCGCGCAGCAGGTCGGCCAGCGCCTTGGCGCCCGCGGCGGGGTCCTTGGCCCCGGTGACCTTGGCGGAGTCCCTCACGGCGGCCTCCGCCGGGGTCGGAATGGCGGGCGTGGTCACCCGCTGCGCGACAGGCGCGCGGTCGAACTGATCGACCGGAGCCCGGAAGGCAACCGGAGTTGCCGTGGTGCGCGCCGCCGCGGCGCGGGCCAGCTCGGCCGCCCTCAGGTTCGCCAGCCGACGCGCCTCGGCCTGGCGAGCGATTTCATCGGAGCGGCGGGTGGCGGCGGAGTCGACGGGACGCATGGGCGAGGCCTCCAGGGTGGACCCTGGCGGTACGTCGCCCCCCGGGGCGGGTTACGGGCGCGATTGTCATGGCCTTTGACAGCCTTCACCACCAGCCGGTGGCCTGAGGCGGCAGCCCGGTGCAGGTGCCCCCGTAGCAAGCGTGCGCCGACTGATCGCTCGCGTGCAGCGAGGCGGTCGACCCCAGGCGCGAGACGTAGGTCGAGGCGCTGACGACCTCGCCGCCCTCGCAGGTGAAGCCGTTGCTGCTGCACTGGTACGGCCCGGCGGGGAGCGCTCCGGTGGCGTACACCTCGACCGGCACCTTCGCGCCCGGCGCGCAGCCTTGGGTGCCGTCATCCATCACCGGGTCGTCGACGATCACTCCGAGCAGGCGCCCGCCGAAGGTCTCGCCCCGGCAGAAGAGCTTCGCGGCGGCCGAAGCTCCGTTGGAGAACCCGCGCAGCACGATGCGCCCGCAGTCGGCGGGGATCGCGGCGCGGACGCCGGCCGCCATCGCCGCGTACTCGCTCGCCGGAAAGTAGATCCACACCAGGCCGCCGCCGCCGTACGCCTGGTTTCCGTCGGGCATCACCACCCGGTAGCCGGACACGGTCTGCGTGGGCGCCCCGGTGCCGGAGCGGCCGTGGAGCAGCACGAGGCAACGCGGGCCCGTGGGAAGGCTCCCCGCATCAGGCCTGCCGGCATCGACCGCTCCCGCATCGACGGCCCCGGCGTCGCGAGCGCCTGCATCGGCGTGCCCGGCGTCCAGCACCGGAGGCAGGTCGACCGACGCATCGGCCACGAAGCCTGCGTCGCGCGGCTCGAGCGCCCCGGCATCGGCTCCGTCCGGTCCTTCCAGGCCGGCATCGCGCGCCAACGCAGGGAGGGCCGAGCCGCCCGCCCCGCCCTCGCCTTCGCGCGGCTCGGCGGCGAGCTCGCTGGTGACCCCGTCGCAGGCGGCAGCGGTCAGCGCGAGCGCGAGCAGCGGCCCGGCGCCCTTCATGGCAGCCCCGGCACGGCGAGCCGGACCCGGTAGAGCGAGGCGACCCCGAAGGCCCCGGTGGTGACGAACAACGTGCGCCCGTCGTCGCCGCCGAAGCTCAGGTTGGTCGGCCCATCGGGGACCTGGATGCGGCCGCGGTAGCCGCCGTCGGGGCGGTACACGTGCACCCCGTCGAAGGTCGCGGCGTAGACGTTGCCCGCGAGGTCGACGCCGAGGCCATCGCCGCCGCTGCCGCCCTGCTGGGTGGTGGAGAACTGCCCGAGCAGCCGCAGCCCTCCGTCGGAGAGCCGCGCATACGAGCGCCACTGGTTCTGCGAGGTGTCGCTCACGTAGAGCGTGGAGTCGTCGGGCGAGACGGCGACGCCGTTGGGCTCCGGGAGGTCGGTCACCACCGCCGCCAGTCCGCCGTCGGGGAAGAGCGCGTAGACGCCGTTGAAGGACAGCTCGGCCGCGGCCCCGCCCAGGTTGTAGTCGGGGTCCGAGAAGTAGATCGTGCCGTCGCGCGCGGCCACCACGTCGTTGGGGGCGTTGAAGCGGTGTCCCTGGTAGCGGTCGACCAGCGTCGTGGGCGCCGAGCTCCCCGCCGACCAGCTGAGCCGCCGGTTGACGTGCTCGCAGGCCACCAGCCGGCCCAGGGCGTCCACGGTGAGGCCGTTGGAGTTGCCGCTGGGGTCGCGGAAGACGGTGAAGGGGTCGCCGCTGGCCTTGGGATCGTACCGGTAGATGCGGCCCCGGGTGACGTCGCTCACCAGCAGCACTCCCGCGTCGGCGAGCCACCGCGGCCCTTCGAGGAAGCCGAAGCCCGACTGCACCAGGGTCACCGCTCCGGCGTCCGCCAGCGGGTCGATCGCCTGGGAGAAGGTGGGGAGCATCGGCGCGCCCGCGTCGTTCACCCCCGCGTCGACGGCCGGCGGACCGGCGTCGGTCATCACCACCGGGCTCGCGGCATCCGGTGCTCCCGAAGGGCCGCGCACCGCCGGGGTCCCGCCGACGTCAGGGGCCGGCGGCAGCGCGGACGGAGCCGGCATCGCGGGGACCGAGGGCTGCAACGGGTCCGCGCCCTGCTCCGCGATCGGCGACGCCACGCCCGCCTCGCACCCGTTGAGGGTCGCCAGGAAGAGCCCCAGGCTGGTCAGACGTGCGCGCACCCGGCGATGCAGTGCAACGCCGGCGCCCTGGCCTGCACGGCTCGGCGCACGTGGTTCTGCGCCCTTGGCCGCAGCCATCGCCCACCGCGGTGGGCACCGTGTTTCAGCGGTGAGACGCCTTGGCCTAGGCCGAGCGGCGTCGGACGGCGACCTGCGACTTCGATCCTGCGCTCACGCCGGCGAAGGCCGCGGGAAACAACCTCCACAGCGGGGCGTGGGGCGCAGGCCTGGACAGCTCCAGCAGCGCCGTCTGCTGCCGCGGGAGGCGGATCAGCTCCTCGCGCGAGACGCCCAGCACGGTGGCCAGGTGGCCGAGCGGCCACTTCGCCTTGAGCTTCTCGAAGCTGCTCTCGTCCTCGTCGGTGAGATCGTCGTCGTCCGGGAGCTCGACGTCTTCGTAGCGCAGGCGCTCGCCGCCCACCTTGCGGCCGCCGCCCCAGCTGGTCACCTGCTCCAGCTCGTCGGGGTCGAACACGTACGCGTGCACGGTGGCGCGCAGCTGCTGGGACAGCCGCTGCGCCAGCGCCTGGTGGGTCAGGTACCAGCGGGCCCCGGTCCGGCCGTAGGTGTACGGCGCGTCGAACGCGAAGCGAATCACCTTGCCGCCGGGGAGCAGCGTCACGCAGAGCCCGACGTCGCTGGCGCTCAGACCTTCGTCCTCGAGCGCGAGCTGCCCCTGCTGGACGAGCCAGGAGACGTCGACGTCCTCGAAGCGACACAAGTATCCGCCGTGAGCTTCCACCGTGACGGCCCCCTTTGGCCTGCTGCCGGGTGACGCGAAGGCGCGGCGCAATACCTGACTTCAAAATCAATCACAATGGGGGGGCTCGATTTTCCCGTGTGGTTTTCACGGGTTTTGACGCGTCGCGACAGCCTTGCCAGCCCCCGAACTGCTCTTACCTTCAGTGCACCATGCGCCTCGACAAATTCACCGTGAAAGCCCAGGAAGCAGTGCAAGCGGCTCAGGGACTCGCGCGCCGAGGCGCGCACCCCGAGGTGGAGCCGGAGCACCTGCTCAAGGCCCTGCTCGAGCAGCAAGACGGCCTCGTCCGCCCGATGGTGCAGAAGATCGGTGGCGACCCGTCGCTGCTCGCCAAGCGCGCCGACGAGGCGCTCAAGCGGCTGCCGTCGATCCAGGGCACGGCGGCAGGGGCCAACGCCTCGACCCGCTTCGTGGCCTTGATGGACAAGGCCGAGGACGAGGCCCGCGCGCTCAAGGACGAGTTCGTCAGCTCCGAGCACGTGTTGCTCGCGCTCGCGCAGGACAAGGGCGCCGCGGGCGAGGTGCTCAAGAGCTCGGGCGTCACCCACGAGCGGGTGAAGGCGTCGCTCAAGGAGCTGCGCGGCAGCGGCCGCGTGGTGAGCCAGGACGCGGAGGCGACCTACCGCGCGCTCGAGAAGTACGGGCGCGATCTCACCGAGCAGGCGCGCGCGGGCAAGACCGACCCGGTCATCGGGCGCGACGAGGAGATCCGCCGCGCGGTGCAGGTGCTCTCGCGGCGCACCAAGAACAACCCGGTGCTGATCGGCGAGCCCGGCGTGGGCAAGACCGCCATCGCCGAAGGCCTCGCCCGCCGCATGGTCGACGGCGACGTGCCCGAAGGCCTCAAGCGCAAGCGCCTCATCGCGCTCGACCTGGGCGCGATGGTGGCGGGCGCCAAGTTCCGCGGCGAGTTCGAGGAGCGCCTCAAGGCGGTGCTCAAGGAAGTCTCCGAGGCCGAAGGCGAGATCATCCTCTTCATCGACGAGCTCCACACCCTGGTGGGCGCGGGCAAGGCCGAAGGGGCGATGGACGCGGGCAACATGCTCAAGCCGGCGCTGGCGCGCGGCGAGCTGCACTGCATCGGCGCCACCACGCTCGACGAGTACCGCAAGCACATCGAGAAGGACGCCGCGCTGGAGCGCCGCTTCCAGCCGGTGCTGGTGGGCGAGCCGACGGTCGCCGACACCATCTCCATCTTGCGCGGGCTCAAGGAGCGCTACGAGGTGCACCACGGCGTGCACATCCAGGACGGGGCGCTGATCGCCGCCGCGACGCTCTCGCACCGCTACATCGCCGACCGCTTCCTGCCCGACAAGGCGATCGACCTGGTCGACGAGGCGAGCTCTCGGCTGCGCATCGAGATCGACTCCATGCCGATGGAGATCGACGACGTTCGCCGCAAGCTGATGCAGCTGGAGATCGAGCGCGCGGGCCTGTCGAAGGAGACCGACGTGCACTCCCGAGAGCGCCTGGGCGAGATCGAGAAGGGCATCGCCGAGCTGCAGGAGCAGTTCTCCACGCTCAAGGCCCACTGGGAGTCGGAGAAGACCGCCATCCAGGCGATCCGCGCGGTGAAGGAGAAGGTCGAGCTCGCCAAGAACGAGCAGGCGGCGGCCGAGCGCCGGGGCGACCTCAGCAAGGCGGCCGAGGTGAAGTTCGGCCAGCTGCCGGGCCTGGAGAAGGAGCTGGCGGCGAAGACCGCCCAGCTCGCCAAGCTCCAGGAGAAGCAGCGCTTCCTCAAGGAAGAGGTCGACGCCGAGGACATCGCCCAGGTGGTGGCGAAGTGGACCAAGATCCCCGTCGCGCGGCTCCTGGAAGGTGAAGTGCAGAAGCTGGTGAAGATGGAAGAGCGGCTCGAGCAGCGGGTGATCGGCCAGCACCCTGCCCTGGTCGCGGTGTCGAACGCGGTGCGCCGCGCGCGCTCCGGCCTGTCCGACCCCAACCGGCCCATCGGCTCGTTCATCTTCCTGGGCCCCACCGGCGTCGGGAAGACGGAGACCGCCAAGGCGCTCGCCGAGTTCCTCTTCGACGACGAGCAGGCGGTCATTCGCATCGACATGTCGGAGTACATGGAGAAGCACGCGGTGGCGCGGCTCATCGGCGCGCCCCCGGGCTACGTCGGGTACGACGAGGGCGGCCAGCTCACCGAGGCGGTGCGGCGCCGGCCGTACAGCGTGGTGCTCTTCGACGAGATCGAGAAGGCGCACCCCGACGTGTTCAACGTGTTGCTGCAGCTGCTCGACGAAGGCCGGCTCACCGACAGCCAGGGCCGCACGGTCGACTTCCGCAACACGGTGCTGATCATGACGTCGAACCTGGGCGCGCACGCGCTGCAGGCGAGCCTGCAGGGTGAGCGCTCGAAGAAGGACGCGCTCGCCGAGGTGCAGCAGGCGCTCAAGGGCCACTTCCGGCCGGAGTTCCTGAACCGCGTCGACGAGACGGTGATCTTCGAGCCGCTGCGCAGCGAGCACCTGGGCCAGGTGGTGGACCTGCAGCTCAGGCGGCTCCAGAAGCTGCTCGACGAGAAGCGCATCGCGCTCGACGTCACCGCGCCGGCACGCGCCTTCCTCGCCGAGGCGGGCTACGACCCGGTGTACGGCGCCCGGCCGCTCAAGCGCGCGATCCAGAAGCACCTGCAGGACCCGCTGGCGCTCGAGCTGCTCCAGGGCGCCATCGCGCCCGGCGACGTGGTGAAGGTCGAGGTCGCGGGCGACGGGCTCAGATTGAAGAAGCACCCGGCGGTGGCGACGGCGGCTGCGTGACCGGGGCTTCCGGGCTGGCCGAAGCCTCGCGCTTGTCGGCCAGCGCCTGCGAGGCCTTCAGGTAGGCGTCGTACTCGGCCTGCTTGGCCTGGGCCTTCACCACGGCCTCGGCCGAGCGCGCCTGGGCCCAGGCGAGCCCGGAGCGCACCGCCCGCGCGGTGGCGAAGGTGCCGAGCGCGAAGGTTCCCAGGCGGACCAGCCAGGCGACCGGGGTTCCCAGGAACTGCTCCAGCCCGCCCATCACCAGCTGGATGCCGGCCCAGAAGAACTCGCCGGTGAGCGCCGCGGTGAGCGCGAAGGCCCAGGGGCGGATCACCAGGAAGCGCGCCACCGCGTGGCCCACCGCCGGCAGGGCGAAGAGGATCCAGAAGCGGGTCAGCACCACGTTGAGGAAGAGCCCCAGGACCGGCAGCTCGACGCCGGCGAGCCGTTCCCGCACCCGCACCTGGATCGCGGCGGACACCAGCGAGCCCGCTGCGTAGGCGAAGAAGCCCAGCCCCACCATCAGCAGCGCATGACGGGAGCGGGCCTCCAGCGCGGCCAGCGGCTTCGGCTTGTCCGCGCTCACGCGGTGTCCGCCCGGGCCTCGCGCGGCCCGTAGAACACCTCGGCGAGCACCAGCCCGTGCGCCGGCGCCGTGGGGCCCGCCTTGGTGCGATCCTGGCTCTTCAAGACCTCGGGGAGCCACGCGGCGCTCTGCCGGGCGCGCCCCACTTCCAGCAGGCTGCCGACGAGGTTGCGCACCATGTGCTTGAGGAACGCGGTGCCCTCGAAGGTCAGCGTCACCTCTCCCCCGGGGGCGCCGGCGATCTCCACCCGGGTCAGCTTGCGCTTCGGCGTCGCCGCGTCGCAGTCGGCCGCCCGGAACGCCGAGAAGTCGTGCTCGCCCAGCAGGCACCCAGCGGCCTCACGCATCGCGTCAAGATCGAGCGGCTGGTAGATCTCGCAGTGGGTGTGGCGCAGCAGCGGCGAGCGCGAGCGGCGGTTGCTCACCCGGTAGACGTAGCGCTTGCCCGAGGCCCAGCGCCGGGGGTCGAAGTCGTCGGCGACCTCCTCGGCCTTCACCACCGCGATGTCCTCGGGGAGCAGGCCGTTGAGCCCCATCCAGTACGCCTTGAGGGGCAACGCCCGGGGCGAATCGAAGGCCGCCACCTGGCCCCACGCGTGCACGCCGGAGTCGGTCCGGCCGGCGGCGACCACGCTCACGCTCTCGCCGACGAGCTCCGCCACGGCGCGCTGGAGGCGGCCCTGCACCGAGGGGCCGTTCTCCTGCAGCTGCCATCCCACATAGTGGGTCCCGTCGTACTCCAGGGTGAGCTTGATGCGGGCCATGCGGGTGGAATGGGCTCTAGCAGCTTGTCGGGAACTTCCGCAGCAAGGCCGGTGTCCAGGACGGACGCCATGCCCCCAGACGTCTTCCTCCTGCTGGCCTCGAGTGGCATTTCCCTGGTCGCCTCGCTCCTGTTCTTCGTGAGCGACGACCGCCCCATCCTCGAGCGCGAGGCGGCGCGCGAGGACCTGGAGCCCCTGGTGGACTTCTGCCTCCCGCCGCCGCGGCCACCGCCGCTGCCTCCCGGCCGCTCGGTGGGCTTCGACGTGTCCACGCCGCAGGTGGCCGCGACCCTCACCCTCAAGCCCAAGGGCGAGGAATGGGAGCTCCAGCTCACCTGCACCCCGCGCGGCGATGCGCCGCTGGTGCAGGTCGATGGCCCGGACGTGGGCGGCCAGGTCACCGATCTGCGCTGGCACCAGCGCGCAGGCGCGGTGCGCAGCACTCAGAAGCAGTGGCGGATCAAGCCCGGCAGGGCCTGACCCGCCGCGGCCGTCACTGCCAGCCGGCGTCGACGCTGTACTTCGGCACGTCGATGCAGGTCGGGTTGGCCACCGCCTCGTCGTTGCCGATGTCCCACTCGACGAAGTGGAGCGTGGTCCCTTCGGAGGTGAACGCGCCGCCGTCGAAGTCCGCGCGGGAGACGCTGTAGCTGCCCGACTGCGCGAGGAAGAACTGGTTGCAGTCGAAGGTCGGGTCGCCGGCCGCCGGGCAGCCGCGCGAGAAGTAGAAGCAGTTGTCGCAGCCGATGTACGTGTTCGGCGTGATGGTGCCGTTGAAGGGCGCGACGGGGTTGGCGCTGTAATACAGCTCCTGGGTCAGCACGTCGTAGCCGCCGTCAGGGCTCGCGCCGCCACCCGGCGACCACGACTCCACGTGCATGTAGACGTCGTCGACCCAGAAGGCGTTCTGCGGCTCCGCCGGGTTGAAGTTGTTCATCACGATCGTGCTCGCGCAGGTGATACCGCCGTCGCCCGACGACGAGCCGCCGCCGCTCGACGCCGTGCCGCCACCGCTCGACGCCGTGCCACCGCCGCTCGACGCAGTGCCGCCGCCGCTGGAGCCCGAGCCGCCGCCGGTCGACCCCGAGCCGCCGCCCGTCGAACCCGCGCCGCCGCCCGTCGAGCCCGAGCCGCCGCC
>JAIBBQ010000172.1 GCA_019694595.1 Myxococcaceae bacterium | reverse complement strand
GGTGGAGGCAGCGGCGTCGGTGGTGGCAGCGGCGTCGGTGGTGGCGGCGGCGTCGGTGGCGGCAGCGGCGGCGGTGGTGGCAGCGGCGTCGGTGGTGGCAGCGGAGGTGGTGCTCCGACCTGCGGCGCTGGTGAAGAGTCCCCTGGGTTGGACGGTGGCGTGGTCTTCGTCCCGGACGGAGGGCTCACCGGCCACGTCTACGTCGCGCACAGCGTCTACCCGGCGACCGGAGGCTTCATGAGGTACGGCACGGCCGAGTTCTTCGCCCCGGGAAACCCGGGACTGGTCGATCCGCGGTGCACCACCTCGCAGCAGGCCGGGTGCACCGTCCGTGACTGCCCGGGAGGTGACGGTGGCACTCAACCGGCTCCCGACGCAGGCCCACGGGTCGGCGCGGGAACGGTGACGATGAACCTGCCGAACGGAGGCGTCAGTCTCACGCGGCAGCCCGACGGGACCTACTTCGGCTTCAAGCTCACCACCCTTCCCTGGTGGACGTGCGGCGAGCCCATCGACGTCATCGCCTCGGGCAGCGCGACGGGCGTTCCTGCCTTCGCTGCGCGCCTGCCGGCCCCCAACCTCTTCCGCGTGAGCCAGCCCGTATCCGACGGGGGCTCTCTCCCGCTGACGCGAGGCGCGGACCTGCCCGTCACCTGGACGCCGACGTCGGGTGTCATGTCGGTGGCGATCTCGTCGGGCAACTACAACCTGCACAGCCTCAGCGTGCAGTGCTTCGTTCCTGGCAACCGCGGCAACTTCACGATTCCGTCGGCGCTCACCCAGCGACTGATTCCCGGCGACGCGCGGCTCATCCTGGGCAACAGCACCGAGACCTGGGTCGGCGCCGGAGCCTGGAACGTGCAGGTGAACGCCGTGAACTTCCCAGACACCTTCCTGCTCAGTGTGCAGTGAAACGCCTCACTTCCGCACGCGCGCAGGACCTCGTCACAATCGGGCTTGAGACCTACACGCCGCGGGCACGACGCTCTCCCCGTCGTCCGTGGGGGGAACAGCTCGCGTGCCAAAGCCATTGCCCGCCGACACGGCGGGACCTCCATCGCGCCGCACGGCCCGCTGGAGCCTCGTCTTCGTCCTCGCGCTCGTCCTCGCGGCGCTGGTCGCCGCGGCCAGCTTCGCGGCCACCGCCCAAGTCGCGACGCACGGCGCCTTCGCGCTCGCTACACGCGAAGGCCGCGTCGCCTTCAGCCTCGGAGACGAGGTGCTGGTCACCGACGAGGCGGGCACCTTGCTCGCGACGGCCTCCGACGAGAACGGGAGCCCCCACCGCTTCGCCGACGTCTCCAGCCTCTCGTTCGACGAGCAGGGCGGCTTGCTGGTCACCGACGGCGAACGACACCAGCTCCTCCACTTCGATGCACAGGCGCGCGGCGGCACCGTGTTGCCGCTGCAGAGCCCGCCGCAGTTCACCTTCGAGGTACTGCAGGTGGGCGACCGGCGCCTCATCGCAGACACCATGGGCCACCACCTCCAGGTGCTCGCGGCAGACGGCTCGGTCCTGACCTCGAGGCGGGCGCTGTACCCAAACGGCCTCAGCCTCGCGACCCTCGGTGCGCGGCAGGCGCTGGTCTTCGCCGAGACCGGCCAGCGGGCGGCGCGCGTCTGGTCGCTCGACCTCGAGCCGATCGATTGGCCGGCGGTCGACCGCCTCAACGCCGACCTCAAGAAGCGTCACCCCCGTGAGCTCCTCGAGGTCGCCATCACGCCGCAGGGCGCGCTGCTGGCGGCCGACTGCCGCGACACCGCGGGGGACTGCACCGTCCTGCGCGCGGACCCGCTCGGCAAGACGCTCGACCGCGTGGCCGACGTTCGCCCCTTCGACGCGCCGGACGCGGACGCCACCGAAGGGCTGCTCGGCGTCGGAGAGCTCGCCGCGACCTCCGATGGCCGCGTCTTGATCGCGTCCGCCCGCCTCGGTGCCGTGCTCGAGGTGTCCGGCCCCTCGGGGGGCGCGCCGCCCGGGGACTTCTGCGCCGCCTGCGACGATGCCGAGCTGCGCGCCTCGCCCATCGACTTCGCCTCGCTCGCCATCGGGCGGACCTGGAAGAACGGCGCGCAGCTGCGGCGATTCGGCGATGCCTCGGTCCAGGAGCGCGTCGAACGGATCTGGTCCGCGCGCCGGCTGTATGCGGGCATCGAGCGCTCCGCCCGCGCCGGCACCTGGGCCATCGCCACCGCCCTGCTCGCTGCGCTGCTCCTGGCGAGGCAGGCCGGGGCCGGGGCCGCGGCGTCGCGCTCCCGGCTCGAGCACGCGCTGGCCACGCTCGCGAAGCCTCACCTCGGCGCGCTGCTGGTGTCGCTGCTGCCCGTCGCGCTCGGCTTCGCAGGAGGCCTGGTGGTCGGCTTGACGCTCTTCGGCTGGGCGGGCGCCGCCGGTGTGGCGGTGGCCGGTGGCGTGGCAGCGGGGCGGCTGCTGACGCCTCGACTCCTCGCTGCCACCAGGCACCCACGCGCCGCGACCGACGCCTACGCGCTGTACCTCGGTCCCGACAGCGGGCTGGAAGGGCTGCGGCGCCCGGGCGAGCGGCTCCTGTGGGCGCGCTTCGCGCAGCCTCGCCACGCGGTGGTGAAGGAGGCCAAGGCCATCGCCATCAGCTCGCGCTTCGACGACGTGCTCGACGCCCTGGAGCTGCTGGTGCCGCGCCTGACGTTGCTGGTGCGCACGGACCAGCGCCTGCTCGCAGTACAGACCTCGCTGCTCGGCGCACCGCTCGACAACGTCTTCGAGCTCGACGCGACCGAGGTGCCGACGGACCTCGATGGTGTCGGGGAGCTGGTGGTGCAGGCGCCGTGCTTCACGCGGCGGTGGCGCCTGGGAGAGGGCTCGCCGTCGCGCGCGTCGTGTGCGCAGACCCGGGTCCTGTGCGAGCAGTGTGGGCGGAGCGCCGGCAGCTGTGACCACACCCGCGGCGAGCTCGCCGTTCCGGTGCTGGCGTCGCTCGTCTTTCCCGGCCTGGGTGCCCTGGTGCTGGGTGACCTGGCGCGCGCGCGGCTCGCGATGGTGGTGGCGCTGGGGTTCCTGCTCGAGGTGATGCGGGTCTATCTCCCGCAGAGCCTGGGGACGCTGCCGCCCGATCCCGGCGCCTGGCTGACGCCACTGGGGGGCTACGTGGTGACCGCGCTGTCCGCGGCGGGGACGATGGTCTTCGTGGGAATGCGCGCCCGCCGGCGCGCCGACGTGGGGGGCACGACATGACGAAGTCGAGACAGGTGATGGTGCTGGGTGGGCTGCTGGCGGTGATCCTGGTGTTCGGAGGCTGGAGGACCTGGAGCGCGATCCAGGAGACGAAGAACCTCTCCGGCGCGAAGAACAAGAGCCCGGCCGAGTGGCTGAAGCACTTCAAGTTCGAGCCCATCGCATCGGCCGATCGCGCGCTGCCGGACACCGGCCAGGTCTTCTACCTGGAAGGCGCGGGGCTCCAGCTCATCCCTCTCGGGAAGGGACGCTGGCGCGACCTGCTGCCCCGGCTCGACCGCATCGAGGACGCCAAGGGCATTCCCTTCCCGATGTTCAACCAGGCGCGCGCCCTTCACGCCAATGCGCTGGTGAAGGGAACCATCGAAGAGCAAGGCGAGGAGCTCGAGCCTGGCGAGGGGTGGCTCAACGTGACGTTCGCGTTTCTGCATTCGGGGAAGGTGCCGTTCGCGTCGATGCCTCGGCCGAACCAGGCGCTGTGCGTGCTCACCAAGGTCGACCCCGGCTCGGAGGGCGAGAAGGCGGGACTCAAGCGGGGCGACCTCCTCGTGTCGGCCGGAGAGGTGGACCTCGCCCACCGCGTCGCGGGCGATCACGAGTGCAACGAGCTGGTGGCGGCCATCGAGCGCTTCAAGGCCGGCGAGACCTACACGATGACCG
Source organism: Myxococcaceae bacterium (assembly GCA_019694595.1). Classification (GTDB taxonomy): domain Bacteria; phylum Myxococcota; class Myxococcia; order Myxococcales; family Myxococcaceae; genus JAIBBQ01. The sequence continues at coordinate 9,980 of JAIBBQ010000172.1, read as the reverse complement.
TCGTACAGGACGGCACGGTCCGCGACGTGCCGCGGGTGGGCGGCCAGATGTTCGGCATCACGTTCCGTGAGGCGCCAGTGCTGGACGAGGACCTCAGCCGGTGAGCAGGCAGTGATGGCGCGCCTCGCTGACCAAGCGACGTCATTGGTGCGCTCGGGGCTCGCAAAGGGACAGGGACACTGAAATGCCAGCACTGGCCTGTCTTGAGCGCTGGTTGAGGCTCTTCGGCGTCGCACTATTTTGCTTGGGAGTACTGGGCGGCACTGCCGTTTGGGGCTTCGCGGGCAGTGGTCCCCTTCTGCTCTTCTCTGCCGAGTGCAGCCTTCTTGGCCTCATGACAGTGTTGAGGCCACAAACTATCGGCCCGCTGGCACTCGGGCTTGCAGCCTACGGAGCCAGTCTTGTTGCTCTGGGAGTCGCGCGAATTGAGAACACTCTTGCGCTTCCGCTCAGCCTTGGACTCGTGATCGCATCCGCGGTTATCGCTCTGGGCTGCATTAGAGCATCGTCTCGTGAGGCCTTGGTCGGAGTCGCCACGACTGGAGCCTCGGCACTTGCTCATTGGGCGGCAACGAGTGGCCACCAAGGCAAGAGCTTGGCGGTTACCCCAGCCCTGGCGATGAGTGCAGGCGGAGCCGTGTGGTTCGTGCTCCGCCTTGCGCTTCGAAAATTCTCCCGCGCTCCACGCTCGGTTTCATAGCACTCACTCGCGTTGCCGCAGACATCGAACGAGCGAGGAATACAGTCGCGCCTCGCATGCTTCGTGGTTGGTCTGCGAAATGCCCTCGTCGTCCACAGCAGCGAGTGGGCAGGTGATGGGTGCGTCCGTGTACAACTACGACGAGAGCGGTAACCGGACAGCGCGGCGCTTCTCAGACGACTCGGTGGAGACGTACGCTTACGACGCGATGCTGCGACTCGTGCAAGCCAAGCATCCTTGCGACTCGGTATCCCAGTGGTGGAGACGATGAACAGGATGACGCCTCTCGACAAGGCACCATGGGAGGCGTCGAGCGAACCTCCCGGCAGCCTCGCCTGGAAGATGGGCGAGGGAGAGGTGTTCCTCGATCGCTGGCTCGCTGCTGTCCTCGCAATGTCTCACGAGCAGCGGGCAAACATGCTCGATGCGAAGAATGCCCCTCCACGGTGGCGGGCTCTCGTGAGTCGAATGGTCAGCGAGTACGGTTCCGAGACGGCGTAGAGCGTCTCACGAACCCGGTGCCGAGGGTTCCCCCAGTGCCGTCGTGAAGCATGGAGCGGTGCCGGCGATGCGTAGTCTCGTTACTCTGTTCGATTCGCTCGCAATTCTCGACGCAACGAGCCGCTCTTCCCCATCATTCGACGGAACAATGAGTGCCGCGGCCTGTTCGCCTGGAATGCGCCGAAGGGCCTGGCTCACCACCCTCTTGCTGGTCGGCACGGCCTGCCCAGGCGGTTTCGATGAGCCAAAGATTCGTCGTCAGTGCCTGGCGGGACACGCCTTCTCCTGCCAGCTCGCCGGAGAGCACTTTGCCAAGCAACAGGCGTGGCGCTCAGCGGCTGAGTATTTCGACAAGGCCTGCGACCTCAGTCCACGCCTCGGCTGCGTCGAACTCGGCTCGCTCGCCGAGGAACACCACATCACCCGAGGCGATTTCGCTGAGCTCTATGCGCGCGGCTGTATCGCTGGCGACGGCACCGGCTGCCTCTACAAGGCACGGAGCCTCGAGCGCAGTGGAGGCTCCCGGCGTGAGGTCTCGGCCCTCATGAAGCAGGCCTGCCAGACAGGCGACACGCGCGGGTGCAGCGTCGACGCCTCCTTCGATGGACCCCATTGGTAGGAGACCACCGTGCGCCTGGGAATGGGCCTGTGGCTTCGCTGCTGCTCGCGTGCCCGAACGAGGTGAAGGAGGTCGTAGCCGACCTCCAGCACGGGCCACCGAGCCCTCGCCTCCTCGTCACCGACGCGGGTCGAGCCTTCTTCGAGGACCCGCGGTTCGGCTCCCCACTGCAGTGCCCCGTCGCCGTGGTCCATGACAACGGCGACGACCCGTACGCGATTCTTCAGTGTGCCGACGGAACAAAGGTCGTCGAATGGCCTCCCCGCCCACAGAGCCACCTTCACCCAAGCAGCCACCACCACAGCGGCACGGTGAGCAAGCTCAGCGGCACCCCGGCGGCGATCATCGCGGAGGCGAGTGACGGCGAGAGTCGATGCTCCGCCGCCACCACGCCCGACGCCACCATCGGGGCCATCGCCGTCTGCGCGATGATGATGCGCTCCAGCGGGCCGACGCTCCCGCGCCAGACGAGGATCACCCCGAGGGCGACCAGCGGGGCGAACACCAGCTTCCACGACAGCCCGAGCGCCACCCGGCGGCCGTTGCCCTCGAGTGCCTTGAGGTCGAGCTGCCAGCCCACGCTCGCCAGCGCGAGCGGGCTCAGCATGTCGCCGAGCCGGGTGGTGAGCAGGTTCGCCCACTCGGGCACCTCCACGCCGCGCAGCGCGAGCGCCAGCATCAGCGCCACCATCGCCGGCGCGCGCACCAGCCGGGCCAGCGAGCGACCGAGCGAGACCTCGCCGCCGCCGAGCGCGGTGGCGAAGGGAATCGCCATCAGGAAGAGCGCCAGGAAGGCACCGAGCTGGTCGATGACCGCCGCGGGGCCGAGCGCTTCCTTGCCGCCGAGCGCCTCGAGCAAGGGGAAGCCGACGAAGGCGGTGTTGGGCAGACCGGCGCAGAGCGCCACCGCGCCGGCGGGCCCTCGCTCCGCGCCGCGCTGGACCAGCCGCCACGCCACCACCGCGGGCACCGCGAACCCCAACCACACCAGCGCCGCGCCGCCGAGCAGCACCGGCTCCAGCACCGCGCCGTGAATCGACTTGAAGACCAGCGCCGGCAGCGAGACCAGCATCAACCACGCGTTCACCGCGCGGTGGCTGTCCGACGGCAGGGCGCCGCTGCGCTTGGCGATGACGCCGAGGAAGAAGCAGACGACGAGCAGGACCAGGTTCGCCACGAGCGGCGACGACTAGCGGATCTGGCCCTGCTTCCCAACGCCCATGGTGCGCAGCTCAGTTGCAGCGGCCTTCGTCGCACATGAAGGCGCCGGGCCCGACCGGAGTGGTGGTCGAGAGGTCGCAGCTCCCGCTGCAGCAGTCTCCATTCGCCGAACACCGCTCACCCGTCGCGCCGTGCTGGCACCCTGGAGCCGCCGGGCTCGTGCTGACGACACCGACCAGCATCCAGCCGCCATCGAGGGACGTGAGTGAATGGAAGAACAGCGAGTTCGCTTCGTTGGACTTGGGCGTCACGCAGCCGCCGAAGTCGTCGCAGACGCGGATCGCCAGCGTGTACGTGCCCCCCGCGGCCAGCCCATCGAGCGGGAGCCGCTTCCGGACGCCGGACCTGGCGTCGTACGGGTCGCGAATGGAGTGCGTCGCCACCCCGAGCAGCGGGCTGCCTGCATCGCGGAGCTCGAACTCGAAACGGATGCCGTCGTTCTCGGCGTCATTCGCGGTGCACTCGACCTCCGGCTGGCTCGCGAAGCGGCACGCGTCGGTTCCGAAGTCTCCGTAGAAGCACGAGCACTTCGGGTGCCCGTCCTCGAAGAAGGTGATCTCACCCAGCGTGGGCGGCGTGTTGGCGCGAGTCACCGTGACCGCCAGGGTCGACGTCACCGTCTCCGCTCCGGCCGTCGCCGTCAGCGACACCGGATACTCGCCCGGCGCGACGCCGCGGTCCGGTGCGAGCCGGAGCTGATGCCCCGACACGCTCGCGAACGACGGCAAGGACTGCCCGGCCAGCGAGACGTCGCGACCGTTCGCCCCGAGCACGACGACCTGCACCAGCAGGGTCTGCCCGGCCTCGACCGTCACCGGGTCGCCGAGGCTCAGCGCCAGCGCGCTGGACGAGGAGGAGGGCGCACGCAAGCTGCCGCAGGCAGCGAGCAGCACCGTGAGCACGAGCGATGAAGTGCACGCGCGCATGAAGACCCTTCAGGTTCGCCGGCCGGGGGAAGAGAGCGTCAGCCTACGCGAATCGGTGCTGCCAATTCGACGGCGCGGGTCAGTTCCAGTCGAACGTCACCCCGCCCTTCGAGTCCATGGTCATGTTCCCGATGCGGGTGGTGAGGGCGCCGTCGCTGCGCAGGCCGATGCCGCTGCCCAGGTTGGTGGTGGTGCGGCCCTTGGTGTCGAAGGAGGTCGAGCCGTAATCGAACCGCACCGCACCGTCGCTCTGCATGTGCGTCGACGGGGTCGTCCCGCTCATGGCGGCGGTGGTGGCGGCGAAGGCGGCGTTGAAGGCGTTGGCGGCAGAGGTCTTCATGGTGTGCGCTCCCAGAAGGGTATGTGGAATTGTCGCACCTCCGCCTACGCGGTTGCCTCCAGTTATTTCCTGGCCTTGCGTGTTCAAGAGCTTCGCTTTCCGCTGCCTTTCCGTTGACTTGGCGCGGGGCGGGACTTACCGACCCCACCTCGCGTGAGCAGCCTCCAGCACATCCTCGAGCGGCTCGAGACGGGCCGCGTCCGCACCGTGGGCCTCAAGGGCGCCGCGCGCGGCTGGGTGCTCTCCCGCCTGCGAAAGGAGCGCAAGGCGCCGCTCCTCTGCGTCACCGCCGACGAGGACGCGGCCGAGGCGCTCTTCGACGACCTCTCCTTCTTCTTCGGCGGGCCGCACTCGGGGCGGGTGGTGCTCTTGCCGGGCGACGACGCGCTGCCGTGGGACGAGCTGGTCCCCGATTCCCCCACCGTCGCCGAGCGGCTGGGCACGCTCTTCAAGCTGCGCACCGGCGCGCCCATCGACGCGGTGGTGCTGCCGGCGCGCGCTCTCTCGCGCAAGGTGCTGCCGCCCGAGGTGATGGCCACCCTCTCGCGCGAGGTGACCCCGGCCGACGAGCTCGGCCGCGACGGCTTGGCGCGCCTGCTCACCGACATGGGCTACCGCCACAGCCCACTCGTCGAGGACCAGGGCTCCTTCTCGCTGCGCGGCGACATCATCGACGTCTTCCCGCCGCTCACCACCCGCCCGGTGCGGCTGGAGTTCTTCGGCGACGCCATCGAGTCGATGCGCGAGTTCGACCCCGACTCGCAGCGCACCCTCGAGGACACCAAGCAACTCACCCTGCTCCCCGCGCGCGAGCTCTTCTTCTCCGAGAAGACCCGCGCCGCCGCCGAGGCCACGCTGCGCCGGCTGGGCGACGAGGCGAACCTCCCCACCGCGCAGGTGCGCGAGAAGATCGAACGCATCCGCGAAGGCTTGAGCCCCGGCGGCCTCGAAGGCCTCATGCCCGGCTTCTGGGGCACCCTCGCCTCCGTCTTCGACTACCTGCCCCACTGGCACCCGCAGCCGCTGGTCTACGTGGACGACGCCGTCGCCACCACGCGCGCGCTGGAAGACTTCGACACCGAGAGCGACCGCAGCTACCGCGAGGCCGTCGCGCGCGGCGAGCTCGTGCTCCCGCCGGCCGACCACCACCTCTCGCGCACCGACGTGCTCGCCGCGCTGGCCAAGCTCCCCACGGTGGAAGGCGGCGCGCTCTCGCTGGAGGCAGTCGACGCCCGGCCCCCGCTCGCCTTCACCTTCGGCGAGACCAAGGAGCTGCGCGAGTCCATCAAGAGCCACCACGGCGAGGAAGGCGCGCTCACGCCCCTCATCGAGCGCTTGCAGCGCTGGCGCGAGGAGCGCGTGACCTGCGTCATCGCCTGCAGCTCGCGCGGCCAGGCCGACCGGCTGATCCGGCTCTTCGCCGACCGCGGCGTCAAGCTGGGCAACTTCGAGGGGCCGCTGCCGGAGGACCTCTCCACGCTCAAGGGCCAGGTGCTCGCGCACCTCGTCGAAGGCCCCATCTCCCAGGGCTTCATCGACACGCCGACCAAGTTCGCACTGCTCTCCGACGAGGACATCTTCGGCGGCCGCGTGCGCCGGGCGATTCGCCGTCGCAAGGCCCCCGAAGGCTTCACCGCCGCCAGCTTCGGCGAGCTCAAGGAAGGCGACCTGGTGGTGCACCAGGAGTTCGGCGTCGCCCGCTACGCCGGCCTCACCACCATGACGGTGCAGGGCATCCGCGCCGACTTCCTGCTGCTGGAGTACGCCGGCAAGGACAAGGTCTACCTGCCGGTGAGCCGGCTGCGGCTCGTCTCGCGCTTCACCGGCGGCGACCCCAGCGGGGTGGCGCTCGACAAGCTCGGCTCCGACTCCTGGGCGAAGACCAAGGCCCGCGTCCGCGAGCAGCTGCTGCAGATGGCGGGCGAGCTGCTCAAGCTGTACTCCGAGCGCGCCGCGCACCCCGGCTTCGCCTTCTCCGCGCCCGACCGCTTCTTCCGCCAGTTCGAGGCCGACTTCGAGTTCGAGGAGACGCCCGACCAGCAGAAGGCCATCGACGACGTGCTGGCGAGCATGCAGAAGCCCGAGCCGATGGACCGGCTGGTCTGTGGCGACGTCGGCTACGGCAAGACCGAGGTCGCGATGCGCGCCGCCTTCAAGGCGGTGCTCGACCGCAAGCAGGTGGCGGTGCTGGTGCCCACCACCCTGCTCGCGCACCAGCACTACCAGAGCTTCGTGCGGCGCTTCGACGGCTACCCGGTGACCATCGAGGTGGTGAGCTCGCTGCGCAAGACGGCCGACGCGCGCGAGGTGCTGCAGCGCGCCCGCGAAGGCCGGGTGGACATCGTCATCGGCACCCACAAGCTCTTCTCCAGCGAGGTGCAGTTCAAGAGCCTCGGCCTGCTGGTCATCGACGAGGAGCAGCGCTTCGGGGTGAAGCAGAAGGAGCAGCTCAAGAAGCTCAAAGCGCAGGTCGACGTGCTGACGCTCTCGGCGACGCCGATTCCGCGCACGCTCAACATGGCGATGAGCGGGCTGAGAGACCTCTCGCTCATCACCACCCCGCCGGCGGACCGGCGCGCCATCCGCACCTTCGTCAACCGCTTCGACCCCGGGCAGATCCGCGACGCCATCCTCCGCGAGGTGCAGCGCGGCGGGCAGGTCTACTTCGTCCACAACCGGGTGAGCTCGATTCACTCGATGGAGAAGTTCCTGAAAGACCTGGTGCCCCAGGTCTCCATCGCGGTGGCGCACGGCCAGATGCCGGAAGGGAAGCTCGAGCAGGTGATGCTCGAGTTCGTCGAGAAGAAGCACCAGGTGCTCCTGTGCACCTCCATCATCGAGAGCGGCATCGACATCCCCACCGCGAACACGATGATCGTCAACCGCGCGGATGCCTTCGGGCTCGCCCAGCTCTACCAGCTGCGCGGGCGCGTCGGCCGCTCGCGCGAGCGCGCCTACGCGTACCTGCTGGTGCCGGTGCGGCGGAAGGTCACCAAGGACGCCGAGCGCCGCCTCGAGGTGCTGCAGACCTTCACCGAGCTGGGCGCGGGCTTCTCCATCGCCAGCCACGACCTGGAGATCCGCGGCGCGGGCAACCTGCTGGGCGCCGAGCAGTCGGGCTCCATCGAGGCGGTGGGCTTCGACCTCTACACCCAGATGCTGGAAGAGGCGGTGGCCGAGGCCAAGGGCGAGCCGCCCACCACCACCGTCGACCCCGAGGTCAGCGTGCCGCTCGCGGCGTACCTGCCCGACGACTACGTGCCCGACGTGCACCAGCGGCTGGTGCTCTACAAGCGCCTCGCCCAGGCCCAGCGCCCCGAAGACCTCGACGACCTGCGCGCCGAGCTCGTCGACCGCTTCGGCGACGCGCCGCCCGAGGTCGACGCGCTCACCGAGGTGATGCTGCTCAAGCTCCACCTGCGCGCGCTGCGCCTGCGCGGCCTCGACGCGGTCCCGGGCCGGGTGTCGGTGAGCCTCGGGCCGGACGCCGCGCTTAACGGCACCAAGCTCGCGGCCTGGGTCGGCAAGAGCAAGGGCCAGCTGCGCCTCACCCCCGACCTCAAGCTCATCGCCAAGGTGAGCGCCGATGCAAAGGGCGACGCCCTCTTCTCCGAGGCAAAGGGCGTTCTGCGCGGTCTGTTCCAGTGCGCCACACGGTGATGGATTTCCCGGGTGGCGCTGGCGCGCGGCCGGGTCTCCTTCACCTCTGAATCGTTCACCGTTGCAGAGATGCAATGCCGGCGGCCGGTATCTGCCCGCCACCTCGCGAAACCGCTCCTGGCGACCCGCTTGCATTCATTCCGGTGGGGCACCCGAGCGCCCCTAGGGGTTCGCATGGACAGCTACGACCTCATCGTCCGTTTTCCGACCAGCGAGCAGGGCCGCTGGCTCCGAGGCCTGCTCAAGAACGCGGGCCATGCGTCGTTTCGCATCAGCGGTCCGTGGACCCACGAAGGCACCAAGCCGGGCAGCTTCAGCGACCCGCTGAGGACCTTCAGCCTCTTCCTGGTGCTCGACGGCTCGCCGCTGGCAGTGGAGTTCGAAGGCCAGCAGCGCCGCGTGACCGACCGCGACGCGCTTCAGCGCTTGATGCCGCTGCCGGTGGCGCAGCAGGTGGCGAGCGACCTCGGCGGGACCAAGGTGCTCAGCAGCGTGCGCAAGGCGCTCGAAGAGACGAAGAACGTCCCCCTGAGCTGAAGTCAGGGCGCCTCGAAGCTCGCGCGCCGGGCCACCGCCTCGCTGGTCCCCCGCAGCGCCATCACCGACTGCACGTAGTAGGCGAGCGCCCAGAGCTGCTCTTCCTCGAGCACGCCTTTCCACCCAGGCATCGCCGCGCCGCCGACGCCGGTGGCGATGACGCGGTAGAGGTCCTCGCGCTGCATCGCCGCGGTGTACGTCACCCGCTGGTGCGCTCCGGTGGCGACGAGGCTCCCGACCGCGGGCGCGGTCTTCACCTTCTGGAAGAGGAACGACGGCGGCAGCACCTTCTGGTTGCGCCACAGCGCGAGGCTCGGGTGCCCCTGCTTCAGTCGCTCGCAGGGCGGACCGAAGAAGCGCAGCCGCGGAGCGGGTTGCCTGGGCGCGCGGACGCCGGACGGCGGCGGCTCGGGCTCCACCACGTCCCAGCCGTCGAGGTGCTGCTCGTCGCGGGCCACCGGCAGCCCGTCGAGCTGCACCGGAAAGTCCTGGAGGTCGGGCGGGCGCTCCAGCCACACCTCGCACTCGCGGCGCGGCGCGGGCAGCCACTCCAGCGCCGGGTAGCTGCTCTCCTTGAGCGTCATGCCGTACATCTGCTCGCCGAACACCGGCTCCTGCGCGGTCGCCTCGCGGATGAGCGGCGCCAGCGTCTCGTGGGTCTCGAAGCTCGCGTGGCAGCCGTTGCAGCCGGCGCCCCCGCGCGCGACGTGGAAGACGCGGCGGCCGAGCGCGACGCCTTCCGCCTCTCGGCCGACGAAGGGGTCGACGCTCACCTCCACCTCGCTCTTCACGCCTTCTTCCTTCCAGCGCGGCGAGAGTGTCTTGAGGAAAGCGATGACGTCGGTGAGTTCGGTGGGCTGCAGGTCCCACGCGAGCATCGGGGTGCCGTCGAGCCCGCGGCGGATGGTGCGCTCGAGCTGAGCGTCGCTCGGCAGGTCGCCCGAGCCGGTGCCGCTGAACTTGAACTGCCCGAGCACGAAGTTGCGCGGCGCGGGACGCATGCCGATGGCGCTCACCCCGCGGCCGTCGCCCTTCTCACCGTGGCAGTTCTGGCAGGCGCGCGCGAAGACCACCGCGCCGCGGGTGAGCTGCTCGGCCGACAGCCGCACGCCGGAGTCGGGCACGTCGTTGCCGTCGGCGTCGACGCGTGGGTGCAGCTCGAGGTCTTCGGTGACGCGCCGCTCGGACAGGCAGCCGGTGAGCAGCACCGCGATGGCGGCCCAGGTCCTCACGACAGGAAGAGCCCCGAGGCGATGGCCAGCCAGGCGAAGGACACCAGGTGCCAGTACGCGCCCCAGCCTCCGGGCGCCCGCGCGCGCGCGGCCTGCACCGCGAGCCCCACCACGCCCACCGCGGTGTGCAGCGCGTGCAGCCAGGTGAGCCCGTAGAGGAGCGAGGCGAAGGCGCCGCTCCCCGGCGTCAGGCCCGCGCGCCACAGCGCGATCCACGCGAAGAGCTGCACGCCGAGGAAGGTGA
>JAIBBQ010000171.1 GCA_019694595.1 Myxococcaceae bacterium | reverse complement strand
GTAGCCGGCGGGCACGCCGCTCATCGGAGGCGGCGCCGCGGGGGCCGCCGGCGACGCAGGCGCTGCGGCGGGCGCGGCCTGGACGCGGCCGGTGAGGCGCTCGTAGGCGCTCTCCCGGTCCACCGCCTGCTCGTAGACGCCGGCCACCACCGACGACTGCAGCAGCGCGGCCCGGCGGGCGGCGTCGATGGGGCCGATCTGGCTCACCGGAGGCACGACCATGGCGCGCTGGGTGATGCCCGGCGTGCCCTGCGCATCGAGGAAGGAGATGAGCGCCTCGCCCACCGCCAGCTCGGTGATGGCGGCCTTCACGTCGAGCGCGGGGTTGGCGCGCAGGGTCTCCGCCGCCGCGGTGACGGCCTTCTGGTCGCGGGGGGTGAAGGCGCGCAGCGCGTGCTGCACCCGGTTGCCGAGCTGCCCGAGCACCTTGTCGGGGATGTCGGCGGGGTTCTGGGTGACGAAGAAGACGCCCACGCCCTTGGAGCGGATGAGCCGCACCACCTGCTCGACCTTCTCCAGCAGCGCCGCGGGGGCGTCGGTGAAGAGCAGGTGCGCCTCGTCGAAGAAGAAGACCAGCTTCGGCTTCTCGAGGTCGCCCACCTCGGGCAGCCGCTCGAACAGCTCTGCGAGCAGCCAGAGCAGGAAGGTCGAGTAGACCTTGGGGGCGTTCATCAGCTGGTCGGCGGCGAGCACGTTCACCACGCCGCGGCCGTCGACGGTCTGGAGCAGGTCGTCGACGTCGAGCATCGGCTCCCCGAAGAAGCGGTCGGCGCCCTGCTGCTCGAGGTTGAGCAGCCCTCGCTGGATGGCGCCGACGCTCGCCGGGGAGACGTTGCCGTACTGAGTCTTGAGCTCGGCCGCGTGGTCGCCGCACCACTGCGACATCGCGCGCAGGTCCTTGAGGTCGAGCAGGAGCAGGCCGTGGTCGTCGGCCACCTTGAAGACGATGGACAGCACGCCTTCCTGGGTGTCGTTCAGCGCCAGGAGCCGGGACAGCAGCTGCGGCCCGAGGTCGGACACCGTGGCGCGGATCGGGTGGCCCGCCTTGCCGAAGACGTCCCACAGGGTGACCGGGCAGCCCTGGAAGGCAGGCGGCGGCAGCTGCAGCAGGTCGAGGCGCGCCTTCACCTTCTCGGTGAGGCTGCCCGGGTTGCAGAGGCCGGTGAGGTCGCCCTTGATGTCCGCGAGGAAGACGGGGACGCCGGCCAGCGACAGCTGCTCGGCGAGGCGCTGCAAGGTGACCGTCTTCCCGGTGCCGGTCGCTCCGGTGATGGCGCCGTGGCGGTTGGCCAGCGCCGGGAGGAGCTGGACGTCGAGGGTGCCGGCGCGGGCGACGAGGAGCGGGCTGGTCATGAGGTGTCCTGAGGCGGGCGAGGAGACGTTCGCTGTAGCGCGGCCCGGCGGCGCGTTCGAGCGTCTCGTCGTCAGCGCCCGTCGAGCCAGGTCGCGCGCTGGTGCGGGTAGCGGCAGCGGGCGACTCCGTCGTCGATGGCGCAGCGGAAAGGCTCGTCCTCGGCGTCGGCGAAGGCCTCGAGGTCGCGGTACTGCCGCACCGTGCCCTGGCCGAGGTCGAAGACCAGCACCGCGTCGCTCGCCGGGCGGCAGGTGCTCGCCTCGAAGGCGGTGCAGAGCTTGAGGTTGAAGAAGACGAACATCGGCGGCCCGGTTCCCGAGGCGCCCAGCTCGAGGCGCCCGTGGCCATCGGCGTCGAGCGAGCCGGTCGAGGTCATGCGCCCTGGCCCGAGCGCGCTGGAATGGAAGTAGGGCGTCGACTTGCCGTGGTCGACGATCATCTCGTCGGCCACCCAGTAGCAGCGGGGGCATCGCGCCCAGGCCTCGACGATCATCGTGCTCCCTGCGACGCCGGTCCGCACGGTCAGGCCTGGATCTTCGGCCTTGCCGCTCTCCGACGAGCGGCACTGGCCTGAAGCGTCGGCGAGCTGGGGCCGCTGGCAGCGAGCTCCGACCGGGCCCGTGCCCACGGTCTTCACCGGCGCGTGGGCACAGCCCCCAAGGACCAGCAGCACCATGGGCAGCAGAGCGGCGGCCTTCACCACGACTCCAGGGTGATCGGCGCGTCGGGCCGGCACGGGTCGCGCACGTCGAGCGTGGCGCCGGAGCCTGCCGCGCGCATCATCTCCAGGCGGGTGCCGTCGAGGGCCCCGTCCTGGGGGCTCCCGAGCTGCTCCAGGTGCTGCGCCAGCTCGGTGAGCGCCGGGAAGTCGCGGCGCAGCCACGCGACCACCGCCAGGTCCACCTGCACCATCTGCTGGCGCATCAGCTCGTCGCCCGCGACGCGTTCGGCGTCGTGCAGCGAGTGCCAGAGCTGCTCGAGCTCCGCCGCGCCGGGGCTGCGTGAGAGCCAGCCGACCTGGTCGAAGACCGGGTCGTCCCGCCGGCGGTAGATCGAGATGGGGACCCGCTCGGGCATCGGGAAGGGGGCGAGCGGCTGCAGCCGGCCCCCGGACACCACCATGGCGTCGAGGGTGGCCCAGGTGCGAACGCCGGGGGGCGGCCCCATGAAGCAGTCGAGCTGGTGCTCGCCGCAGCTGCGCGACTCGACGTAACTGCCGCCCCGGCGCACCAGGACCAGCAGCGGGCGCTGGCGCTTCGTGTCGCGGGCCCACGCCTCCAGGGTGCCTTGCGCGGCAGCGCGCTCCAGCGACGGGTCGGGCGCGATCCGGGTGGCCTTCAGGCAGGTGAGCGCGCGCGCGCCCCGCTCGAAGGTGGACTCGGTGCCTCCAGCGCTGGGCAGCGCGAACGCCTCCTCGGAGGTGAGGGTGCTGCAGACCGCCCGCGCGCGCGGGTCGGCGGCCCCGGGCTCACCGTCGCTGCACGCCAGCATGACGACGTCGACCTCGGTGCCGATGGGCAGGTGCGGGGCGGCGCCCGCGGGGGGCGTGCGGTAGCCGTACGCCACGAAGGCCGTGCGGACCTGCTCGTCGTCCTGCCGGAGCAACGGCGTGAGCGGGCTCGCCGCACACCCCGTCAACAGCATGGCCGCGACCCATCGCACGCCTGCATCCACGCGCGGGCGGCCCGGAGATTCAACCTCCCCGTGCACCGGGGGGCCGGCGAAGACACGTCGGGCCAGCGCGTCGAGCGGCACGGCGCTTCAACGGGCGACCCACGCTTTCGATCTGCCCGGGGCTCACGGCCGTTTCGGTTTGTGGAACATCGCGCGGTCGCCCTCGTCGGCGGTCCCCGCCTCGGTGAGGTCGGCGGTGGCCACCGCGGTGCTGCCGTATTTGCTGGTGATGCGGTCGAGCGCCTCGTTGAGCCGCGTGGTGCGCGACGGACCCGCGGGCGCCTCGAAGAGTCCCAGCTGGGCCGCGGGGACCTCGCTGACCAGCTCCTGCGCCGACACCCCGGTGAGCCGCACCCGGCGCTCGAGCGGCAGGGCCTCGAGCAGCGCCTCGGCCACGCGGTACAGCGTCTGCCCGTCGTCGCTGGGGGTGGGCATCGTCTTGCGGCGGGTGATGAGCGTGAAGTCGGCGTACTTGATCGACAGCTGCACGCACCGCGCCTTGAGGCCCGACTTCCGCAGCCGCCGCGCCACCCGCACCGCCTGCCCGTGGATCTGCGGCTTGAGGCTCGCCTTGTCGAGCACGTCTTCCTCGAAGGTGTCCTGGGCGCCGATGCTCTTCGCCTCGCGGTCGGAGATGACGGGCCGCTCGTCATGGCCCTGCGCCAGGGCCCACCAGTGCGCGGCCCCCGAGCCCACGTTGAGCTCCAGCCACTCGGGGCTCTTCGCGGCGAGGTCCCCCACGGTGCGAATGCCCAGGCCTTCCAGCCGGGGGAGCGTCTTGGCGCCGATGCCCCACAGCCGGCTCACCGACAGCGGGTGCAGGAAGGCCTTGGCGGTCCCCGGGGGAACCTCGTGCTGGCCGTTGGGCTTGGCGAAGTCGCTCGCCACCTTGGCCACGAACTTGGTCTCCGCGATGCCCGCGGAGGCGTTGAGCTTCACCTCGCGCGCGATGTCGGCGCGCAGCGCGGTGGCGATGGCGGCGGGGGGCCCGAAGAGCGAGCGCGACGCGGTGACGTCGAGGAAGGCCTCGTCGAGCGAGAGCGGCTCCACCTGGGGCGTGTAGCGCTCGAAGATCTCGAACACCTGCTCGCTCGCCTCCGCGTAGGCCCGCGGGCGGGGCGGCACCACGATGGCCCTGGGCGCCAGCCGCACCGCCTGCGACATGGGCATCGCGCTGCGCACGCCGAAGGGTCGCACCTCGTAGCTCGCCGCCAGCACCACGCCGCGGGTGGGGTGGCCGCCGACGATGACCGGCTGGCCGCGCAGCTCGGGTGCGTCTCGCTGCTCGACCGACGCGTAGAAGGCGTCCATGTCCACGTGCACGATGGCGCGCGGCGAGGTCACGGCTTCACCGTGAGCACCACCGCGGCGGCCTCGTGGTACCGGTCGACCGCGAAGGTCGCTTCCAGCACCGCGTGGAGCGACGCCGCCGCGTCGCCGGGCACCACGAGCTGCCCGAGCTGCTCCGCCGTCAGGCGCCGGCCGAGCTCGATGGACCCCAGGAGCAGCACGTCGCCGGGCTCGAGCGTCCAGGCAGGGGAGACGCCGGGCGTGCGCACCTCGCCGTCGGAGGTGAGGCTCCGGGTGACCACCGCGCCCTCGGGGCGGTCGCGCAGCGCCGCGCCGTGCTCCTTGTTCTCGCGCCACAGCAGGTGGGCCTCGGTGTGCTCCGCCAGGGCGCCGGCCCGCAGGAGCTGCGCCTCGCAGCCTCCCGACCAGCCGACCCGGGCCTGACCGCCGTCGACCAGCGCGGCGATGGCGCTGCACGAGCTGCCGAAGTCGTCGCCCGGGAACTGGGTGCGCAGCACCTGCTGGGCGTCGGCGAAGGCCTGCGCGAGGCCGTCCTCGAAGGAGCCCTGCGCCGCGCCGAGCGAGGCGGCGAGTCGCCGCACCACCGCGCGGCTCGCCTGCACGCCGTCGCCCCAGTCGCCGCTGCCGTCGCAGAGCGCCAGGGCCGCACCACCGTCGGGCAGCGGCCCCACCGCGAAGGGCTCGTCGAGCTCGTCGTGGAGTCGATGACCCCAGCGGGCAGCGGCGATCTCCAGGGTGCAGCCGTCACCCCCGGCGAAGGACCAGAGCTGGGTCAGCCCGCGGCGGGGCGGCTCCACCGCCGCCTGCGGCGAGGCGCGGCCGGGGCCCACCAGGGTCTGCCACCACGAGCCGATGGCCATCGTGGGGCCGGAGCCTAGCCAAAACCCGGGAGCACCTGAACGCCGGAGCAGGCGTCAGAGCAGCCGGTCGCGCACCGCGGCGAGGTCGCCGGGGAGCGGGCATTCCAGCGTGAGGCGCTTGCCGGTGGCCGGGTGGGGCAAGGCGAGCAGGGCGGCGTGGAGAAAGAAGCGCCCCAGGCCTTCGACGCTCTTGCCGCCGTAGAGCGCGTCACCCGCGATGGGCGCGCCGATGGCCGCCAGGTGGGCGCGCACCTGGTGCAGCACGCCGGTGACGATGTCGACCTCCACCAGCGACCACTCGCCCTTGCGCTGCTTCACCTGGAAGCGCGAGACCGCGTCGCGCGCGTCGTCGTCGAAGGGGGCCGGCACCACGTGGTCGCCGCGGTGCGCGAGCTTGAGCGACAGCTCGCCCGCGTCGTCGATGGGGCCGCTCACCAGGGCGACGTAGCGCTTGGTGACGGTGTGGGCCTGGAAGGCGCCGCGCACCGCGTCCCACGAGGCGCGGTCCTTGGCGGCGAGCAGCACGCCCGAGGTCTCGGTGTCGAGCCGGTGGCAGAGGCCCGCCTCGCGCGGGTCGGCGCCTGCGTCCGCGCACGACGGGAAGCGCGCCACCAGCGCGTTGGCCACCGTGCCCAGTTCGCCGGGCTCGAGGGGGTGGCAGGGCCGGCCCGCGGGCTTGCTGACCGCGACGAGGTGCGCGTCCTCGAAGAGCACCTCGAGCGGCAGCTCGGGCTGCGGCAGCACGGTGGCCGCCGGGGGCTCGGGCAGGGTGAGCGCCACTTCCTGGCCCTGCTTGAGCAGCGCACCCTTGGGCACCCGCCGGCCGTCGACCTTCACCGCCCCGTCCTCGAAGAGCGACTTGAGGCGAGAGCGCGAGAGCTTGGCTTCCCGGGCGAGGAAGAGGTCCACCCGCTCGCCGTCGGCGGCCTCGCCCACCCGCCAGGCGGTGCTCATTCGTTGAGGGCCTCGGCGACCTCTTCTGCCGTCTGGTAGCGGTCGGCAGGTTCCTTGCGGATGAGCCGGTGGGCGACGCGCGAGAGGTTGCGGTCGGCGCGGGCGTTGATCTGGTGCACCGGCGCGGCGTCGGTCTCGAGCACCTTCTGCCAGAGCTCGTACGGGGTCTTGGCCTCGAAGGGCGGCCGACCGGTGAGCAGCTCGTAGAGGATGACGCCCAGCGAGTAGAGGTCGGCGCGCGCGTCGAGCTTCTCGCCCAGGATCTGCTCCGGCGGCATGTAGCGGAAGGTGCCCACCAGGCGGCCGTCGGCGGTGACCGCGGCGTCGTCGGCGATGAACTTGGCGAGCCCGAAGTCCATCAGGCGCACCAGCCGGTCCTCGTCGACCATGATGTTGGAAGGCTTGAGGTCGCGGTGGATGAGGCCGTGGCCGTGCACGTAGGCGAGCGCGTCGCAGATCTGCAGCAGCACGTCCTTCAGGCGGCCCATGCGCTCGGGGCGGTTCAGCCGGTCGAGGTCGAGCTCGGAAGCGCGCGCCACTTCCTGCATCTCGCCCGGCATCGGCACGTCGTAGGGCAGGGAGATGGGCTGCGACAGCATCGATTCCCGGGTGTCGGGCTCGTCGGCGAGGTCGGCGAGCGCGCGCACCGACTCGGGGCCCGACTCGTAGTCCTCTTCCTCGTACTCCTCCGAGGGCGACTCCTCGCCGAAGGTGGCCAGGGTGAAGATGTCGGGCCGCTCGCCGCCTTCGTCGTCGCTGTCCCCACCGTCGTCCTCGTGCGCCGCGCCGCCTTCGACGTTGAGCGTCTTGCGGTGCTCCTCGATGGCGCGCGAGAGGCCGTGGTCGCTGGAGAGCTCGTCCTCGGCGAGCGACAGGTAGTGGCGGAGCGTCAGCCCGTCGACCAGCTCCATCGCCAGGTACGGGTAGCCCTGGAAGACGCCGGTGTCGAAGACGCGCACCACGTTGGGGTGCGAGAGGTCGGCCAGGGTCTCGAACTCGCGCGCCAGCCGCCGGGCCGCCTTGGGGTCGAGCGCCGGCCCGGTGGACAGGAGCTTGAGCGCCGCCATCTCGCCCGAGCGCCGGTCGATGGCGCGGTACACGGTGCCCACGCCCCCGCTGCCGAGGGTCTCCAGCACGCGGTAGGGGCCAATCACCTTCGGGGGCATGCGCGCGGCGGATGGTAGAACGCCCCCACCGCGGGTCAAAACACCGTTCACCGCGCCGCTCAGGGCCGGCTTTCGACCGCTCGGGGGCCTTTCCATCGACGCCAGGGCCTGCCGCGCGTTGTGCTTGCCGCACGACTTCAAACAGGTAGGGTGCCTTGCGCGTACTGACGATGGAAGCGACCGCGGAGCTCGAAGCCAAGGTGAAGCAGCGGCCCCTGCCGCGACATCTGGGCATCATCATGGACGGCAACGGCCGCTGGGCCGAGTCCAAGGGCCGCCCCCGGCTCGAAGGCCACCGTGAAGGCTCGACCAGCGTGCGGGAGATCACCCGCTGCGCCCGCCGCCTGGGCATCAAGGCGCTCACCCTGTACGCCTTCTCGGCCCAGAACTGGTCCCGCCCGAGCGAGGAAGTGGCCGGGCTGATGGAGCTGTTGCGCGAGTACCTCTTCAAGGAGCGCCGGGAGATCCTCGACAACGGCATCCGCCTGCACGCCATCGGCGACCTCGACAAGCTCCCCGGCCTGGTGCGCGACCCGCTCGACGAGCTGCGCGACGTCAGCGCCGACAACCGCGACATGGTGCTCACCCTGGCGCTCAGCTACGGCGGGCGCGAGGAGCTGCTCCAGGCGGCCAAGGGCCTGGCGGAGATGATGCTGCGCGGCGAGGTCACCGGGCACCCGACCGAGGCGCAGTTCGAGTCGCTCCTGTGGACCCAGGGCCTGCCCCCGGTGGACCTCATCATCCGCACCAGCGGGGAGCACCGCGTCTCCAACTTCCTGCTCTGGCAGGGGGCGTACGCGGAGTACGTCTTCGTCGACACCCTGTGGCCCGACTTCCGGGCGCCTCAGCTCCTCGACGCGCTGCAGGTCTACCAGGCGCGCGAGCGGCGGTTCGGCCTCACCGGGGAGCAGGTCAAAGCCGCGGCGTCGTGAACGACAAGAACAAGAACCTCCTCCTGCGGGTGATCTCGGCGCTCGTGCTGCTGCCGGTGGTCCTCTATTGCCTGTACCGCGGCGACTGGTGGACCGCGCTGCTGCTCGCCTGGGCGAGCGCGTCGGTGGCGTACGAGTACATCACCATCACCCTGAAGGGCCTCTCGCCGGTGGGCGTCGTCGCGGTCCTGGGCGCGGGGGCGTTGCCCATCTTGCCGGTGTGGAAGCCCTTCGAGGCCACCGCGCTGGTCTGCGGCATCCTGGGGGTGGTCATCTTCTCGGGCTGGCTGTGGCACCTGGTGAAGGGCCCGCTGCCGGAAGCGCCGGTGCGGGTGGCGCACCTGGTGACCGCGGTGGTCTACGGCGGCGGGGGCATGATCTCGCTGATGAGCGTGCGCAACCTGTCCGACGGCGCCTGGTGGGTGGTGTGCGCGCTGGTGGTGACGTGGATGAACGACACCACGGCCTATTTCGCGGGCCGCTTCCTCGGGAAGCACAAGCTCTACCCGGCGGTGAGCCCCAACAAGACGTGGGAAGGCTTCGCCGGCGGGCTCGTGGGGTCCATCGTCGGGCTGGTGGTGCTGCGGGCCTTCTTCTTCCCGTCGCTCAGCGTGCTCGACTGCCTGGTGATGGGCGTGCTCGGCGGCGTGCTCGGGCCCGCGGGCGACCTCTGCGAGTCGATGCTCAAGCGCGCCTACGGCGTGAAGGACTCGGGGAAGATGATCCCCGGCCACGGCGGCATGCTCGACCGCATCGATGCGCTGCTCTTCAACGCCCCCATGGTGCTGCTGTGGGTGCAGTTCGGGCGCGGGCTGTTCTGACGCGTGGTGCTGTCGGTGGCGCGGGCAGGGCGGTGACGGTTAGCCTCTGACCCAATGTCGTCACTCTTCAACCTCGGCTCCTTCGTCCTCTTCCTCGGCGTGCTGGTGACGGTGCACGAGCTGGGGCACTTCCTGGTCGCCAAGTGGTGCGGCGTGAAGGTGCTCAAGTTCAGCATCGGCTTCGGGCCGCGCATCGTGGGCTTCACCCGGGGCGAGACGGAGTACCGCATCGCGTGGATTCCCCTGGGCGGGTACGTGCGCATGGCCGGCGAGCAGGCGGAAGACGACGTGCCGCCGGAAGACCTGAAGCGCTCGTTCTCGGCCCAGCCGCCGTGGAAGCGCGGCGCCATCGTCATCGCCGGGCCGGCCTTCAACCTCATCTTCCCGCTGGTGGCGTACTTCTTCCTCTACCTGGGCTCGACCCAGGTCATCTCGCCGCGGGTGGGGGCGGTGGTGCCCGGGTACCCGGCGGCGCGCGCGGGCCTCAAGGCGGGCGACCTCATCACCCGCATCGACGGCAAGCCGGTGGTGGCCTTTCGCGACGTGAGCGTGATGCTCGCCGACTCGCTCGACCGCGAGGTCGAGGTGGCGGTGAAGCGCGGCGGCGAAGACGTCACCGTGCGCATCGCGCCCCGGCTGGCGACCGAGTCCGACGCGGTGGAGAAGACGACGCGCGGCTACCTGGGCATCGAGGCGCGGCCCCGCTCGCCGATCGTCGGCGTCGCGGCGGGCTCCAGCGCCTTCGCGGCGGGGTTGCGCAGCTTCGACCGCATCGCGAGGGTCGACGGGGTCCGCGTCAACGACGAGCAGCAGCTCGCGGCCGCGCTCGCCAAGGCGGGCCCCACGGTGAAGCTCGACGTGCTGCGCCCGCGCCTGGTCTCGCTGGGCACCGCCGCCGCCGAGGTGCACGAGCAGCTCTCGCTCGAGGTGCCCCGGCAGGAAGGCGAAGGCTACGCCGCGCTGGGCGTGGAAGGCGCCGAGCTCTACGTGTGGTCGGTGAGCCCGGGGAGCCCGGCGGCGCAGGCGGGCCTGATGCCCGGCGACCGCCTGGTGTCGCTCGACGGCAAGCCGCTCACCTCGTGGGTGATGGTGAGCCACGAGCTGTCCGCGCACGACGTGAAGCCCTTCGCGCTCACCTGGCGGCACGGCGAGGAAGAGAAGAGCGCCACCGTGGTGCAGGCCAAGGCGGTGAGCGAGGACGCGCTCAAGAACCGCCTCGAGCGCAAGGAGCTCGGCGTGCTGCCCCGCCAGGCCTTCTACGATCCCGAGAGCGACCTGCTCGCCTTCGGCGCCAGCTACGAGGTCATCACCATCGACGTGGGCCCGAAGGACGCGCTCGCCGCGTCGGCCCGCATCGTCCCCACCTTCGCCCGGAAGATTGGGCTCAGCCTTTTGGGCCTCTTCACCGGCCAGGTGTCGATGGACTCGCTGGGTGGCCCCATCACCCTCGCGCTGGTCGCGGCGCACAGCGCCGAGCGCGGCATCGCCGACTACGTGGCCACCATGGCCTTCATCAGCATCAACCTGGGGCTGGTGAACCTGCTGCCCATTCCGGTGCTCGACGGGTTCGCGCTCCTGTCCGCGGCGTGGGAAGCGATCCGCCGCCGGCCGATCCCGGTGCGGGCGAAGGAGTACGCCAACCTCGCGGGCCTGGCGATCTTGCTGCTGGTGATGGTGCGGGTCTTCTACAACGACATCACCAAGCACCTCCTGCCCGACCAGGCGCCCGAGGTGGAGCAGGTCGCGCCCGCGCCGGCGAAGAAGTAGCTGTCACCGGCAGTGCTCAGCCTGCCGGCCAGGTGCATGGTGCAGTTCACGCTCCCGGGCGGGTAACCGCGCCCATCGACTTGCGTGGGGCGCGGCCCGGGACTTGAAGCAGGGGGGATCACGGTGAAAGTCGACGACCCGAAGCCCAAGGCGCCACCCGCGAAGCCGAAGCCGCTTCACCCTGCACCGCGCGCCATCGCCAAGACCTCGCCACCCGCACGGGAGGCGCCGTCGTCGCGCTTCACCCGGCCGCGCACCCGCTCCCGCCGAGAGAGCCCCTCGAGCTCCTTCACCGGAGCTGGCGAGGACTCGGTGGGCGCGCGCTCGGCCGCCTCGGTGCCGTCGCGCGTCGACACCATCGAGCCAGGTGACGCCGCGGCGGTGGCAGCGGCGAACGACGCCTCGCGCACCGCGGGCCTCGACGAGCTCAGGCGGGCCACCGACGGCTTCAAGAAGGCGCGCCAGGCGACCGACACGCTGAACCGGCAGCAGGCGGTGATGGTGGCCGAGCTCAAGGCCGCGGGGCGGACTTCTGCGGAGATCGAGACCGCGGTCACCCGGTTCGTCGGGCGCCACCGCACCGACTACGCCCGCCTCGAGCAAACCGCGCGTTCCCTCGCGGGGCTGATGGACGACGCCGCGCGCACGCTGGCGCACGCACCCTCGGGGGGGGGCGCGGCGAGGGGCATCAACCCCGCGGCCATCGCCCGGGGAATCGCATCCGATGCGCTGCACCAGCTCCCCGCCCTGGCCGACACCCGGGTGGGGGCGAAGGTGCTCGCCGATCAGGTCGACCGGGCCGGGCGCGGGCAGCCCAGCTTCCTCGGTGAGCTGCGCACCGGCGCCCAGACGCTTCACGACGGCAAGCAGCTGCTCGACGACGTGGCCACCGCCACCGTCAGCGCGGTCGCGACCCGGTCGCTCGACCTGGCGCGCGCCGGCGATGCGGCGGGGGCGGGCCGCTTGCTGCAGGGCCTCAAGAAGCTCGAAGGCCCGGTGTTCGGCACTCAAGGGGCGGTCGACGGCCTCATCGACCAGCTCGCCCACTTCGAGGAGTTGCGCCGGCTCCCCGCGGCTCGGCAGTCGGCGGCGCTCCAGGCGTGGACCCGGTCGGTCAAAGGCCAGCTCGACGGGCTCTCGGGGGCGCTCTCGCCCGGCACGCTGGATGCCTTCAAGGGGCTTGGCCTGGTGCTGGGCGCGGTGGGCTCGGCGCAGAACCTCTCGGGGTTCACCGACCAGAGCCTGAAGAACCAGCTGCGCACGGTGTCCGACGGGCTGGACTTCTCGGTCGACGCCGGGGCGAGCGCGCTCAAGGTCTTCAAGAACGCGGAGAGTGCCTTTCTGGAGACGGCGGGGCGGCGGCTACCGCTGGTGGGCGCCGTCTTCGACGGCCTCGATGCCTTCAACGCCCTGCGCAGCGGGAACTACGTGGGGGCGGGCGCCTCGACCGCGCTCGCGGTGGGTGCGGTGCTCACCGCGTCCGGGGTGGCGGCGCCGGTCGGCATCGCGCTGATGGCGGCGGGCGGAGTGGTGAAGCTGGTGTCGGCGCTCTTCGGCCGGGGCGAAGGCGATGAGGCCTTCGAGCACGCCATCCAGCAGGGGTACCTCGACGCGGGCGTGCCGCGCTCGGTGGCGACCGCGCTCGACGTGCTGAACGGCGGCCACCGGGTCATCGGGCCGTTCCTCACCCAGCTGGGGGGCGATGCGCGCGGCTTCCTCGAGCGGCTCGCGGCGGCCGCGCAGCGCGACCCCGACGTGGTGGAGGACTTCCGCAAGATGGTGCAGAAGCTCCAGCGCGACGACCAGGGGCGCGTCCCCACCCGGGAGCTGCCCGTGGCGGGGGGAGCCCGGGGCGGCGTCTTCGACACCGACACGCCCGACCACCCGCGCACCATGCCCAACGCCCTCGCCTGGTTGCGCAAGCGCGCTCTCGTGTGAAGCGGACTGGTTCCGTGGTGGGCGGGCAGCGGCCGCTGAGGTAAGGCCTTCGGCGCCGTGCGGCTCGCCCTCGACACTTCCACCCTGACGCTGTCGCTGGCGCTCGCGCGCGACGGCGGCGAGCTGGTGGAGCACGTGGTCCGCGGGCCCCCGGAGCGCCAGAGCGTGCTCCTGCCGGCGGTGGTGCACGAGCTGCTCGCGCGCCACGGCGTCGCGCTCGAGGCGCTCGAAGGCTTCGTGGTGGGCCTGGGCCCGGGCAGCTTCACCGGCCTGCGCATCGGCGTGGCCTCGCTCAAGGGGCTCGCCTTCGCGCTCCAGCGCCCGCTGGTCGGCGTCTCCTCGCTCAAGGCGGTGGCCCTCGAAGGCCCTGAAGGTCGGCGCCTGTGGCCCATCGCCCAGGTGAAGAAGGGCGAGCTCTACCTGGGGCAGTACCGCCGCGAAGGCGCCCAGGTGCACGAGCTCGCGCCCGAGGCGGTGCACACCGTCGCCTCGCTCGCGGGCCTGGCGGCGGCGAACCCCGACGCCCTGCTGCTGGGGCCGGCGGTGCAGGAGTACGGGCCGGCGCTCACCGCGCTGGGCGTCTCGCCGGGGCAGCTCTCGGTGGGCCCGGCATTCCCGTCGGCGGTGTCGCTGCTTTCGCTCGCGGGCCCCTTGCCGGCGTACGACGCGCAGGCGCTCTTCGCGCTCGAGCCGCGGTACCTGCGCAGCTCCGGCGCCGAGGACAACCCGAAGTTCCCCCCGTTGCCCGGGCTCGAGCCCAGGGCGCGGCTCAAGTCCGAGCAGGACTGAAGGAGTCGAAAAGGCGATGGCGCAGGCGCACGTGGCGGTGGTGGGCGCGACCGGGTTGTTCGGTCGCCAGGTGGTGGAAGCACTCGCCGACGCGAAGTTCTCCACCGCGCGGCTGACGCTGCTCGCGAGCGACCGCTCCGCGGGCGACGAGGTGGACTACGGCGACGACACCATGCCCGTCGAGCTCGCCACCCCCGACGCGCTGCGGAACATGGGCGTGGTGGTGCTGGCCACGCCGCCGGAGGCGAGCGCGCCGTACCTCGCCGCCGCCAAGGCGCAGGGTGCGCGCACCATCGTGCCGGGCGACGTCGGCGCGCAGGTGGT
>JAIBBQ010000170.1 GCA_019694595.1 Myxococcaceae bacterium | reverse complement strand
CACCTGACAGCCGGGCCAGGCGGCGACGCCCAGCTCCGCGGGGAAGTCGGCGGGCTTCGCCTCGGTGCGCAAGCGCCAGCCGCCGCCCAGCGCGGCGTCGCGCTCCAGCACCACCGCCTTCACCCCGGCGGCGCCGAGCTCGCGGGCGGCCGAGAGGCCCGAGATGCCGCCGCCCACCACCACCACGTCGGCGCTCAGCGTGCGCGCCGGCGCCCTGGCCGGGGCGGGGCGATCGGGCAAGGTGCCCAGGCCCGCGAGCTGGCGGGCCACCTTGGCCATCACCTGCTCGGCGACCGGCACGCCGGCGAACATCTCGTGGTGGTTGAGTCCCTTGGGGAAGAACCAGTCGGTCACCGAGAAGAGGTCGAGCTTGGCGGTGGGGAAGGCGTTCTGCCGCTCGATGCGCATGCCGGGCCGGGCGGCGACCTGGCAGGCGGCGAGGTTGGGCACGCCGTCGACGCGCACCAGGCACTGGCCGCACGCGCCGCTGAAGCAGAAAGGGCCGCGCGGGCGGTGGTACTTGATGGAGCGCGAGAAGGTCGTCTCGCCCGCGGCGAGCATCGCGGCGGCGACCGGCTCCGACTCCCGCGCGGGGATCGGCTGGCCGTCGAGCTCGACCTGGCAGGTGGCGGGGTGGGTGGGGAGGCGGGGCATCGGTCAGGGCTTTCGCTTCACGGCCTTGCGGATCAGCGTCTTGTCGTCGCTGGAGTCGTCGGCCATCGAGGTGAGCTTCTGGTTCGTGCTGCGCAGCCGGCGCGACAGCTCGCGGCAGAGGTTCTGCAGCACCATCACGTAGCCAGGCGTGTCTTCCTGGTAGAGCGCGTAGAGGTCCTTGTTGCCGAGCGAGAGCAGCAAGGTGGGCTGGTCGACCATCACCGACGCCGACCGCTTCTGGATGTCGATGAGCGTCATCTCGCCGAAGAACTCGCCTTCGCCCATGCGCACCATCTTCACCCGCTTGCCGCTCGGCAGGTCGCGGTAGACGACCGCTTCTCCCTGGCGCACCACGAACATCGAGCGGCCGACCTCGCCTTCGCAGCACACCTGCGCGCCCGGCTCCAGGGTGTGCCGGCGCATCTTGGCGATCACCCGCTGCAGCGTGGGCTCGGTGAGCCCGCCGAAGAGCGCGATCGACGGCAGGAACTGCAGCAGGTCGGCCTCGTCGCCGATCATGCCCGGCCTCCGCGGGTCAGCTGCTCGACGGCCAGGCTCAGGCCTTCGAGTGTGAGCGGGTACATCGGGAACACCCGCCGCACCACCTCGATGGTGGTCTGCCACCAGCCGCGCGGCGACTCGGGGTTGAGCCAGGCGCAGTGGGGGTAGAGCTCGGCGAGCCGCATCAGCCACACGATGCCTTCGGTGCCGTCGCTGGGCCAGCCGGTCGAGTCCATCAGCTCCCACGGCGCCATCAGCGCGTCGCCCACCACCAGGAGCTTGTACGTGCGGTTGGTCTCCGCGAACAGCCGCCCCAGGGGAATCGGGTCGCGCAGCTGCGCCGAGGTGTAGACCTGCCCGTAGATGCAGTTGTGAAAGTAGTAAGTCCGCAGCTCCTTGAAGTGGGTCGCCTTCTTGGCCGCGGTGAACAGGCGGGACACCAGGTCGGCGTACGGGTCCATCGAGCCGCCGACGTCCATCAGCAAGATGAGCTTGGTGTTCGACTTGCGCGGCGCGCGGGTCTTCACCTCGAGCTCGCCGAGGTTGCGGGCGGTGGCGTCGATGGTGCCGTCGAGGTCGAGCTCGTCGGGGCGGCCTTCGCGGGCGAAGGCGCGCAGCTTGCGCAGCGCGAGCCCGAGCTGGCGCACGTCGAGCACCAGGTCGTCGCGGTAGTTCTGGAAGTGCCGCTCGCTCGCCACCCGCAACGCCCGCCGGTTGCCGCCCGGGCCGCCGACCCTGATGCCGTCGCGCGCCGCGCCGGAGTGGCCGAAGGGCGACTTGCCGCCGGTGCCCACCCACTTGGAACCGCCGTCGTGGCGCTCCTTCTGCTCCTTGAGCCGCTGGGCGAAGAGCTTCTCGAGCGTCTCCTTGTCCAGCTGGTCGAGGAGCGCGCGCTCCTCGGGCGTCAGGGTGGGGCGGCGGCCCTGCGCTTCCTTGAGCCAGTCGAGCAGCTGCTGGTGCAGCTCGTTGCCCAGGGACTCCACGCCCTTGAAGTGCTTGGCGAAGGCCTGGTCGAAGGCGTCGAGGTGCGCTTCCGAGTGGCACAGCAGCGCGCGCGCCACGTCGTAGAAGCCGTCGAGCGAGGAGTCGTGGAGCCCGTGCTCGAGCGCCTCCGCGAGGGCGAGCGTCTCCTGGGTGCCGACCGGCACCCGGTGCGCGCGCAGCTCGTAGAGGAAAGGGACGATCATGGCGAGGCGAGGTCAGGCCTTGGAGCGCCGCCCGCCCTGGAAGGCCTCGCTGAAGGCCTGCAGGTCCTGCTCGCGCTTGAGCAGCGCGCCGATGAAGGGCAGCTGCTCGTCGAGCTTGAGGCTCTTGAGCCCCGACGCCTTGAGCGCGGCGAGCCAGTCGACGAGCTCGCTGGTGCTGGGCCGCTTGCGCAGGCGCGTGAAGCTGCGCAGCTCGTAGAAGACCGTCATCGCCTGGTCGACCAGCGCCTCGTCGAGCTTGGGGTGGTGCACCTCGACGATGCGGCGCATCAGCGCCTGGTCGGGGAACTCGATGAAGTGGAACACGCAGCGGCGCAGGAAGGCGTCGGGCAGATCCTTCTCGTTGTTGCTGGTGATGATCACCACCGGCCGTTCCTTGGCGACGATCTCCTCGTCGGTCTCCACGATGCGGAACCGCATACGGTCGAGCTCGTGCAACAGGTCGTTGGGGAATTCGAGGTCGGCCTTGTCGATCTCGTCGATGAGCAGCACCTTGCGCGACTTCGCCGCGAACGCCTCGCCGAGCGGCCCCAGGCGCAGGTACTTCTTGATGTCCCGCACGTCGTGGTCGTTGAAGCGCGAGTCGTGCAGCCGCTGCACGGCGTCGTAGACGTAGAGCCCGTCCTGCGCCTTCGAGGTCGACTTCACGTGCCAGGTGAGCAGCTCGTGGCCCAGCGCCTGGGAGACGGCCTCGGCGAGCAGGGTCTTTCCGGTTCCGGGTTCGCCCTTGATGAGCAGGGGGCGCTGCAGCGCGAGCGCGCAGTCCACCGCGGAGCGCAGGGATTCGCTGGTGAGGTACGAGTCGGTGCCCTTGAAACGCATGCGTGGACCTTACCCGTCGTGGCATATCTTGGCGCGGCCCAAGGGAGGGACCTGCGGTGATCAAGTGGAAGCTCTTGCTGACGACCTTGCCGTACGTGGCCGCCGTCACCGTGGTGAAGGCCCTGCTCGAGTTCCTCGCGCACTGGGGCGGGGTGGTGGACTTCGGTGACATCGGCCCGGTGCTCACCGGCGGGGTCTTCCTCACCGGTATCCTGCTCGCGGGCGTGATGACCGACTACAAGGAGAGCGAGAAGCTCCCCGGAGAACTCGCCGGCACCTTGGAAGGCATCGAGGAGATCTGCCTGTCGATCCACGCGGAGAAGCCGACCATCGCGCTCGCGCCGCTCCACCGGGGCGTGCACACGCTCACCGGCCGCCTGCGCGACTGGATCTTCAAGCGCGCCACCACCGAAGACGCACACCAGGCGATCACCACCTTCCACGGGCTCCTGGTGCAGGCCACCAAGGAAGGGTCGAAGACCGCGGGCGTGGCGATGGGCGAGGTCGCCAAGCTGCGCAAGTGCATGCAGCGCATCGACGTCATCTCCCGCACCGGGTTCCTGCCGCCGGCCTACGCGCTGCTGGAGACGATGAACGTGATCATCATCGGCCTCGCGCTGGCGGCGAAGTTCAAGACCACGCTGGCCGAGTTCATCCTCGTGCCGTTCATCACCCTCATCTACGTGTACATGCTGCGGCTGATCCGCGACATCGACGACCCCTTCGACTACGCGGCCGACGGCAAGCAGCAGGGCGGCGCGGAGGTCGACCTCTACCCGCTCGAGGAGTACTGGCAGCGGCTCGGCAAGCGCGTCACTCCAGGGTGAAGCTGGCGGGTGGCTTCTTGCGGTGCTCCGCGAGGAACGCCTCGAAGCCCGCGCGCGAGTCGATCTGCAGCGCCGGGAGTCTTCCGAGCGGCTCCGGCGCGAAGTGGTACTGCTCGAGCACCAGCGACGCCCGGCGCGCGCCCGCCGGCGCCTCCAGCGCAGAGACCTCGTGCGAGAGGTCGCCGCGGAAGTGGAGGAGGGTGCCTTCGCGCGGAGGCAGGCGGGCGAGCTCGCGCGGCCCGTCGTGCAGCACCAGCGCGCCGCCCTTGCCCTGAGGGACCGAGAGGTAGAGGACCGAGACCGCCTCCGGAGTCGTGTGGGGCGCCTGCGCGGGGCCCTGGAGCGTGGCGTCGACGTGGCGACCGACGCGCCCCTGATCGGCGATCACCAGCACGTTGAGGTACCAGGCGTTGGGCGTGCGCACCGGCACGCCGGGCCGGTACCAGGGGCGCAGCGCGCGCGGCCCTTGGCGGTCGATGGCGAGCGCGAAGAAGGGCGCCAGGGCAGGCGTGCGTTCCACCACGCGGGCGCGCCCTTCCGCGGTGAAGGTGATGGCGAAGCCTCGCGAGCCTTCGAAGGTCCCGCCCAGGGTGGAGTGGCCGAGGAGCGGCGAGTCGAGCAGCGCCTGCTTGAGCGCGGCGAACTCCTGCGCGGGCAGGGCGTTTCGGGTCCGCGTGTAGGGCTTGAGGCGCTGATCGGGCACGCGGGTGGCGCGCAGGGTGCCAGAAAATTGCGATCGCGACAGGGGACTTCAGACTTGTCGCATGACCGACCTCGCCCTCACCCAGCGTGATCAGCGCGTCCCCTTCGCCCGCGCGGTGCGGGTGGTGCCCATCGTCGACGGTCCGCCGCGGGCCTACCGGGTGCTGTCGGGCAACCTCTCTCGCAGCGGCATCTTCCTCGCCACGCCGGCGCCCTTCGCCGAGGGGACCAAGGTGGCGCTCTCGCTCGAGGCCGGTGGCCGAGTTCTCCCCTTCGCCCAGGGTGAGGTGATCTGGGGCCGGGGCGAGGCGACCTCGCCCGGCGTGGGGGTCAAGTTCACCGAGTACCTCCACCCGCGGGCCCGCGAGATGGTCGACTACCTGGTGGGCACCATCGAGAAGGGTGGGTCGCTGGAGCTGGCGCCGTACACCGAAGGCCCTTCCAGGCTGGGGTGGACCGCGGCCATCGCGCTGGTGATCACCGGCGTGCTCGCGGGGGGCGGCACCGGCGTCTGGTGGTGGGCCCAGCAGCCCGACGAGCAGCCGGCCGACGCGGTCATCGAGCTCGCACCGCCTCCCCCTGCGCCCGCGGCCGTCGCGCCAGGGCCCGAGGCGGCGGCGGCCCCGAGCGCCCCCGCGCCCATCGACGAGGTCACCGGCACCGCGGCGCCCGTGGAGCTCGCGCCTCCGGCGGCGGCCCCGGTGATGCCCGAGCCGGCGCCGGCCAAGGCGGCCCCCGTCGAGCCGATGAAGGTCGAAGCGCTCAAGGTCGAGGCCCCCAAGGTGGCGGCGCCGGTGGAGCCCAAGCCCAAGGCGGCCCCGGCGGTGAAGCCCACCGGCCACGAGGTGCAGCTGCCCAGGTCCGGGGCCAGCGCGGTGAGCTGGACCGCGGATCGCCGCTTCACCGTTCGCCCCTCGGCGGGAGCGCACGTCGAGAAGGCCTTCCTGCTCAAGAGCCCGGTGCGGCTGGTCATCGACCTGAGCGGCAGCTCCCCCGAGAAGAGCTTCAACCGCGACCTGTCCGACGGCGTGGTGCAGCGCGTCCGGCTGGGCACCCGCCCGGGCGGCTCGCGCCTGGTCATCGACCTCGCCGCCGACGCCAAGTCGGTGGTGCGCTACGGCGACCTCTTCGCCGTGCACTGACGGCGGGCGAGGCTGGCTGCCCGCCCACCGCGGCGTTAAGGGAGCGGCCATGACCGCTCCCCTCTCGAAGCCGCGCCCCCTGGGCCGCACCGGCGTCACCCTGTTCCCGCTCGGCCTGGGCTGCATGGGCATGAGCGAGTTCTACGGCCCGCGCGACGACGCCCAGTCGAGGGCCACGCTCGAGCGCGCGCTCGCGCTCGGCGTCACGCTCTTCGACACCGCCGACGTCTACGGCTTCGGCGACAACGAGACGCTGCTGGCCCCCTTCCTGAAGGCCCACCGGGCGAGCGTGCTGCTGGCGACCAAGTTCGGCATCCTTCGCGATCGGTCCGACCCGGCGAAGCGCGGCGTCGACGGCAGCCCGGCGTACGTCCGCGCGGCGTGCGACGCGAGCCTGAAGCGCCTCGGCGTCGACACCATCGACCTGTACTACCAGCACCGCGTCGACCCCAAGGTGCCCATCGAGGACACCGTGGGCGCGATGGCGGAGCTGGTGAAGGCCGGCAAGGTGCGCTGGCTCGGGCTGTCGGAGGCGGGGGCCGAGACCCTGCGCCGCGCGCACCGGGTGCACCCCATCACCGCGCTGCAGACCGAGTACTCGCTGTGGTCCCGCGAGCCCGAAGACGGGCTGCTGGCGCTCTGCCGGGAGCTGGGCATCTCCTTCGTGGCCTACAGCCCCTTGGGCCGGGGCTTCCTCACCGGGCAGATTCGCCGCTTCGAGGACCTGGCCCCCGACGACTACCGCCGCCACTCGCCCCGCTTCCAGGGTGAGAACTTCCAGAAGAACCTCGGGCTCGTCGAGCGCATCCAGGCGCTCGCCGCGGCCAAGAAGTGCACGCCGGCCCAGCTCGCGCTCGCCTGGGTGCTCCAGCGCGACGACGGGGTGCTGCCCATTCCCGGCACCAAGCGGGTCGCCACGCTCGAAGAGAACCTGGGCGCGCTCGAGGTGGGGCTGAGCCCCGCCGAGCTGGCGCAGCTCGACCAGCTCGCGCCCAAGGGCGTGGCCGCGGGCGAGCGGTACCCGGCGGCGATGATGGGCTCGGTCAACCGCTGACGCTGCGGGGCGTCGTCAGGCCTTCCGCGGCGCCGCGAGCAGCTTGAGCACCAGGCCCAGCGCCTCGTCGCGGCTCGCCTTGGCGTCGATGGCCGGGATCGCCGGCACCGGCTCCGGGGTGGGCCAGAGCGCGATGAGCCCCGCCCGCTCGCAGGCCAGCGCCGCGGCCAGGCTGGCGACCGACACCACGTTGAGGCCGCGGTCGAACAGCTCGCGCTCGAGCCAGGGGGCGATGGCCGGTGGCACCGAGAGCGCGAGCGCCCGGTGCCCGAGCCGCGCTTCGCGCTCGTCGGCGGTGATCGGCCGCAGCTGCTCGCCCTGGGGGGCGGCGTCGAGCTCCACCACCATGCCGGCGGCCGCAGTGGCGCGGCTCAGCGGGTCGATGACGATGAAGGCGCCGGTGGCGCGGTTCTGGGCATAGCGATCGGCGAGGAGCCCGCGCGGACATTCGAGCGTCACCCGGCCGATGTCGTTGAGCTCCAGCCGCTCGGCGGGGACCTGTTCCAGCGTCTCGTGGTTGGTCTTCCACTGCACCCGCGCGATGCGCCCGGTGGCGGTGCGGGTGGTGTGCTTGACGAGGTACTCGCGCGACGGGTCGAGCGGGGTCTCGTCCATCCACACCAGCATGGCGTCGAGCCGGCGCGAGAGCGGCGTCGGGCTCTCGAGCGGCACCAGCACGTCGCCCCGGCTGACGTCGACCTGGTCGGCGAGCTGAACGGTGACCGAGCGGGGCGTGGTGGCTTCCATGACCTGGTGGCCCGCGGCGTCGATGGCGGTCACCTTGGACTTCTTGCCCGACGGCAGCACCGCCACCTGCTGACCGACCCTCAGGCTCCCCGAGGCGATGGCCCCGGCGAAGCCGCGGAAGTCGAGGCCGGAGCGGATCACCGTCTGCACCGGCAGCCGCAGCGGCGCCGCTTCCTGGGGGCGGGCGATCTCCACCGTCTCCAGGAACTCGAGCAGCGGCTTGCCTTCGAACCACGGCGTGCGCGCGCTCTTCTCCACCACGTTGTCGCCCTGGGTGGCGCTCACCGGGAAGAACGTCACCCGGTAGAAGCCCAGCTTGGCGGTGAAGTCGATGAGCTCCTTCTCGAAGGTCCGGTAGATGGGCTCCGCGAAGGCCGCCAGGTCCATCTTGTTGATGACCACCGCGAGGTGGGGAATGCCGAGCAGCGCAGCGAGCGAGGCGTGGCGGCGGGTCTGCGGGAGCACGCCGAGCCGCGCGTCGACGAGGATCACGCCCACGTCGGCGGTCGAGGCGCCGGTGGCCATGTTGCGCGTGTACTGCACGTGCCCCGGGGTGTCGGCGACGATGAAGCGGCGCCGGGCGGTGGCGAAGTGGCGGTAGGCCACGTCGATGGTGATGCCTTGCTCGCGTTCGGCCTTGAGGCCGTCAGTGAAGAGCGAGAAGTCGATGGGGCCGCCTTGCTTGGAAGCCCGCTTCACCTGCGAGAGGTGGTCGTCGTGCAGCGCCTGGGCCTCGTAGAGCAGCCGGCCGATGAGGGTCGACTTGCCGTCGTCGACCGAGCCCACCACCACGAACCGGAGGAGATCGACGTCCATCAGAAGTACCCCTCGCGCTTCTTGAGCTCCATCGAGCCTTCTTCGTCGTGGTCGATGAGCCTGCCCTGCCGCTCGGAGTGCCGCGAGCTCTTCAGCTCGTCGATGATCTCCCGCAGCGAGGTGGCGCTCGACTCGATGGCGCCGCTGAGCGGGTAGCAGCCCAGCGTGCGGAAGCGCACCTTGCGCTGCTGCACCTGCTCGCCGGGAGCGAGCCGCATGCGCTCGTCGTCGACCATGATCAGCTGGCCGTCGCGCACCACCACCGGCCGCACCGCGGAGAAGTACAGCGGCACCACCGGCACTTTCTCGCGCTCCAGGTATTCCCACACGTCGAGCTCGGTCCAGTTCGACAGCGGGAACGCGCGGATGCTCTCGCCCTTGGCGATCTTCGCGTTGTAGAGGTTCCACAGCTCGGGCCGCTGGCGCTTGGGGTCCCACTGCCCGAAGCGATCGCGGAACGAGAAGATGCGCTCCTTGGCGCGCGACTTCTCCTCGTCGCGGCGCGCGCCGCCGAAGGCCGCGTCGTACTGGCCCTGGGCCAGCGCCTGCAGCAGCCCCTGGGTCTTGAGCGCGTGGGTGTACTGCTGGCTGCCGTGGTCGAAGGGGTTGATGCCCTTCTGGAGCGCCTCGAGGTTCCGGTGCACCTTGAGCTCGAGGCCCTGCTCCGCGGTGAAGCGGTCGCGGAAGGCGTACATCTCGCGGAACTTCCAGGTGGTGTCGATGTGCAGCAGCGGGAAGGGGAGCTTCGCCGGCGCGAAGGCCTTCTGGGCCAGGCGCACCATCGCCTGGGAGTCCTTGCCGATGCTGTAGAGCATCACCGGGTTGGCGAACTCCGCCGCCACCTCGCGGATGATGTGAATCGCTTCCGCTTCCAGCAGCTCGAGGTGCGAGGCGACGCTCATCGCCGGGCCTCCGCGCGCGCCGCCGGTCGTTCCCGCAGCTCGGCCCAGGCGCCCAGGGCGCCGCGCAGCCGCACCACCTCGCCCACCACGATCAGCGCCGGCGAGCCCACCGGGCCCAGGTCCGGCAGGGTGGCGAGCGTGCCTTCCAGCACCCGCTGGTGCTCCCAGGAGCCGGCCTCGACGATCGCCGCCGGAGTCGCACCCGGGCGGCCGTTGGCGAGCAGCGCCTGCACCACCTCGTCGAGCTTCCGGCCTCCCATGAAGAGCACCAGGGTAGGCGCCTGGGCGAGGTGCGCCCAGTGCGAATCGCCGGCGCCGCGGTGCGCGGTCGCGAACGTCACCGCGCTGGCCACCTCGCGGTGGGTCACCGGGATGCCCGCGTAGGCCGGGGCCGCCACGCCGCTCGAGACGCCGGGCACGATGGTGAAGGGCACCTGTGCCTCGGCGAGCGCGAGCGCTTCCTCGCCGCCACGGCCGAAGACGAACGGGTCGCCGCCCTTGAGCCGCACCACCTCGCGGCCGAGCCGGGCCTGGGCGATCAGCAGCGCGGTGATCTCGTCTTGCGCGACCTGCTCACCGCCGCCCTGCTTGCCGACGAAGATGAGCCGTGCGCCGCTGCGCGCCCGGCGCAGCACGTCGGGGTGGACCAGCCGGTCGTGCACCACCACGTCGGCGCGGGCCAGCAGCTCCGCGGCCCGCAGCGTGAGGAGGCCTGGATCGCCGGGGCCCGCGCCCACCAGGTGCACCGTGCCCACCGCCTTGCGTGTCGCGCGCTTCACTGGGCCTCCTCCGACGAGAACGCCTGCCGCACCACCGTGCGCAGCCCCCGCCGGTCCTTCCGGGCGATGAGCTCCGCGGCGCCGCGCTCGATGATCTGCGAGATGATCCGGGTGCGCCGCGGCCCTCCCGGCACGCGCCGCCGCAGCCGGCCGAGCAGCCGCGCGAGCAGCGCGTACTCCGGGCCGACGTGCGCCATCAGCCGGTGCCGCAGGACGCGCGCCAGCCCCGGGGCCTGGCCGCTGGTCGCCACCGCCACGGTGACGAACCCCTGCCGGCCGATCGACGGCACGGTGAAGTCGCACAGCTCCGGCGCGTCGGCGGCGTTCACCAGGATCCCGCGGGCGCGGGCCGCCTCGACCACCGCGCGGTTGGCCCCTCGGTCGTCGGTGGCGCTGAACACCACGAAGGCGCCGTCGCAGTCCTGCGCCATGAACGGGCGCCGCTCGAGGAACACCGCGCCGCTCCGGGCGTGACCCTCGATCTCCGCGCTCACCTGGGGCGCCACCACGCGCACCCGGGCCCCGACCTCGAGCAGCGAGCCCAGGCGCAGGGTGGCGAGCTTGCCCCCGCCGACCAGGAGCACCCGCTTGCCGCGCAGCTGCAGACAGATGGGAAAGTCCTGCGGCTCGTTCATGGCTTGGGCTCCGGCAGGTGAATGCCGCATTCCTTGTGCTCCGGCGATTCCCACCACCAGCGGCCCGCGCGCAGCGGCTCGCCCGGCTTCACCGCGCGGGTGCACGGCGCGCAGCCCAGCGACGGGAAGCCCTGGTCGTGGAACGGGTGGTACGGGACCTTGTTGGCCTTCACGTAGTCCCACACCTGCGCGGTGGTCCACGCGGCGAGCGGGTTGAGCTTCCACAGCCCGCCGTGATCGCGATCCACCTCCACCTCGGGCACGTGCTCCCGGGTGGGCGACTGCTCGCGGCGAAGCCCGGTGATCCACGCCGCCTTGCCGGCCAGCGCGCGGCGCAGGGGCTCCACCTTGCGAATGGTGCAGCACTCCTTGCGGTTCTCGATGCTCTCGCGGAACGAGAGGAAGCCCTTCTGCCGCACCAGCGCTTCGACCCGGCTCGCCTCGGGAAACCAGGTCTCGATCTCCACGTCGAGCTTGAGGCGCAGCCGGTCCATCAGCTCGTACGTCTCCGGAGGCAGGCGGCCGGTGTCGAGCGTGAAGATGCGGATCGACGGCGCCACCTTCCGCGCGAGGTGAATCAGCGCCACGTCCTCGAGCCCGAAGCTCGAGGCGATGGCCGCGGTGGCGCCGAAGCGCCGCTCGGCCCAGCCGAGCACCTGCTCGGCGCTGGCTCCGGCGAGCTCGGCCGCGGCGCTGGAGAGCGCGTCGCTCACTGCGCGCACTCTCCGTCCATCGCCACCACCTCGAACGCGGTGGTGCTCCCGAGGTCGATGAAGTCGTCGGGCTGGGCGTTGGCCTCGGTGAGGTCGAGCAGCTCGCCGAGCACGCCCTTGGCCTCGTCCGCGCTCAGGCGCTTGAAGTAGTCGCGCGGCGTCTCCTGCGCCTGCTTGTGCTTCTCGAAGTGGGCGATGAGGCGGTCGATCGCCTCGGGCACCCGGCGCGCCGGCACCTTGCCCACCAGCCGGCCGAAGCTCGCGCCCTGGCCGTCGATGCCTCCGCCGATGGTCACGTGGTACTGCGGCACCAGGCGGCTGCCCAGGCGGCGCACCGCGCCCTGCAGGCCGATGGCGGCGATGTGGTTCTGCCCGCAGCCGTTGGGGCAGCCCGAGACGCGGATGTCGGCGCTGCCGACCGCGGTGGTGTCGGTGCCCTTGGCGCGCAGGTGTTCGCCCACCAGCTGGGCGACGCCGCGCGACGCGGTGACCGCGATGCGGCAGGTCTCGGCGCCAGGGCAGGTGACCACGTCGGAGATGCGGTCCGCGTGCGGGGAAGCGAGGCCGAGCTGTTCGAGGATCCCGTGCACTCCCGCGAGGTCGGCGTCGCGCACCCAGCGGATGACGAAGTTCTGGCTCTGCGTGGTGCGAATGGTGCCGTCGCCGCGGGTCTCCACGAGGTCGGCGATGGCGCGCATCTGCGGCGCCGAGAGGTCGCCCAGCCGCAGCCACACGTTGACCGACGAGTAGCCGGCCTGCGACTGCGGCTTCACGCTGGTCTGCTTCCACAGCAGGGTGGCGGGGCTCGACGGCGCGGTGAGCGGGGCCGCCGTCACCGCCGGGGGCGCTTCGGGCGGGGGCAGGGTGGGCAGCGGCCGGCCACCTTCGGCGCGCACCGCCTCGCGCTGCTCGAGGTACTTCTGCCGGAACGCGTCGAAGCCCAGGCGCTTGATGGCCCACTTCATGCGGGCCTTGTGGAGGTTCTTGCGCTCGCCTTCCGCGTGGAAGACGCGCACCACGGCCTCGCAGGCCTCGAGCAGCTCGGCCTCGGGCAGGAACTCGTGCAGCACGTTGCCGCTGGTGGTGTACGTCGCGGTGCCGCCGCCGATGAGGATCCGGAAGCCGCGCCGGCCGTTCTCCATGCGGGCGATGATGCCGATGTCGTTCATCGCGCCCTGGGCGCAGTCGTCGGGGCAGCCGGAGATGCTGATCTTGAACTTGCGCGGCAGCCCCGAGCCCCACGCACCTCGCAGGAAGTGGCGCGTCACCAGCTCGCCGTAGGGGGTGACGTCGAACGGCGCGCCGCCGCAGACGCCCGCGTACGGGCAGCCGGCGACGTTGCGCACGGTGTGCGAGCAGGCCTCGCGGGTGGTGAGCCCGGCGTTGGCCAGCGCTTCCATGAAGGGCGCCACGTGCTCCGGCTTCACCGCGTGGAACTGGAAGTTCTGCCGGGTGGTGACGTGGCCGTAGCCGCGCGACCACTTCTCGCAGGAATCCGCGAGCACGCGCAGCTGGGCTCCGGTGAGCACGCCCTGCGGCGCCTTCACCCGCACCATGTGCACCCCGTCCTGACGCTGACCGTAGATGCCGCGGCTCAGGCGGTACTGGCGGTACTGGTCGGAGGTGATCTCCCCCTTCTCGAAACGCTCGAGCTGGGCGACGAACTCCTGCGCTTCGGCGACGTCTCCGAAGGACGCGCGATCCTTCGGGGCCTGGGCAACCTGCAAGGGTGAGGCGCTCATCGAACACTCCTGGGCGTGCTGCAGTGAGAGGACGGAAGACGTTCCCGGCGGACGCAGGTGGCGGGAGCGGCCGTCGATTCGCGAGGCATCCCCGAACGTCAGGACGCCGCGAACTCGGGGGCCGCCCCCTGGCGACACGCACAGCGGCAGCGCTGCGCCGCCGCGGGGTACGCCAGTGCGTCGACCCGAACCATGCGCCGTCAATAACGCTCTTGGCCCGCTGCGTCAAACCAGGTGTGGCTGTGCTATCTCCCCGCGGATGCGCTCCCTCGCCCTCGCGGTGCTGTTCTCCTGCGCCGCGTGCCCGGGCGGCGCGGCCTCGAGCGGCGGCGGCGCCGGTGGCAGCGGCGGCGGAACGGGCGGGGGCGGCGGCAGCAGCGGCGCGGCGTGCGACGACTACGCCGACGCGATCTGCACGCGAGGCGAGGCCTGCAACCAGGCCTTCTTCCAGCTCACGCTGGGCAGCCAGGCGCTCTGCCACGCGCGGTGGAAGCAGGTGTGCGAGCTGGCGCTCACCGCCCCGGGCACCGGCGCCAAGGCGGCGATCCTCGCCGCGTGCGCGAGCGCGCTGCGCGCCGCCGGCTGCCAGGCGCTCGCGGTGGGCGACGTTCCCGGGTGCGTCGCGCCCGGCCAGCGGGCCAACGGCCAGGGCTGCCTC
>JAIBBQ010000169.1 GCA_019694595.1 Myxococcaceae bacterium | reverse complement strand
CGGCGAGCGCCACCGCCACGCCGGAGCCGAGCGACTGGCCGCTCAGCACCAGCTGGGTGCCCTCGACGCCGTGGCGCCGCAGGTGCTCGGCGGCGGCCTGCGCCGCGGCGAGGAGCGCCGGCTCGCCCGGCTCCCCGGGCCCGAGGCCCACGCCCGGGTGCTCGACGGCGGCGAAGCTCAGGCCCCGCGCGGTGAAGAGCTGGGCGAGCGGCTCCAGGTCGGCGAGCTGCTCGCCGTTGCCGTGGCAGTGCAGCACCGTGGGCATTCCCGGCGCCGCGCGCACCCACGCCAGGGTCACCGGCGCGGTGGGGTCGAGCGGCAGCGCCGCGCCGGGGACGCGGCCGGGGAGCGCGCGCTCGAAGAGCAGCTCGCGCTGGAAGACGAAGGCCGCGCCGACCACCGACGCGTAGAGCGCGGCGAGCGCCACGGCGAGGCGCAGCGCCCAGCGCTTCAGTACAGCGCCTCCAGCGCCTGCGCCCACAGCCGGTTGATGCTCTGGATGCCCTTGTCGTTGGGGTGCAGCCCGTCGGACAGTTCCTCGGGGTGCGCCTTGAAGTGGGCGTAGAGGTCGGGGCCGGGGGTGAGGCCCTCGTCCTTGGTGACGCGGTCGACCACCGCGTTGAAGGCGCCCACGCCGTCGTGTTCCTTGGGCGCGAAGGGGATGCGGGCGATGACCGGCGTGCGGCCGGCCTTCTTCACCTCGGCCACCAGCGCGCGCAGGTTCTTCTCGTAGTCGGCGGTGTCGGTGCCGTTGCCCGCGGCGTCGTTGGTGCCGTAGCCCAGGCACACCACCTTGAAGCCTTCGTTCTGGCCGAGCACCTCGGCCACGCGCTTGAGGCCGTCGGACGCCTTCTCGAAGCCGATGCCGGCGTTGAGCATCGCGGGGAAGTGGCCGGGGTGCTTCTGCGCGAGCAGCTCGGCCACCGAGGGCTGGTGGGCCTCGGCGCGGTCGTACGAGAAGGCGGTGATGGAGTCGCCGAGGAAGAGGAAGGTCTCTTCCGCCCCCGCGCTGACGTCGTGCACGTCGAGCTCGTCGAGCTTCACGCCGTACTTGTTGGTCTCCTTCGACGGGCCGACCACCGACAGCTTGAGCCAGCGCTGGCCGTCGAACTTGACCAGGTGCGAGCGCGCGCGGACCGCGTTGTCCTTCACCTCGGCGGCGAGCGCCCAGGTGCCGTCCTCGCCGTCGGTGGAGTCGGCGGAGGTCTCGAGGCGGTACGCGCCGGGGCCGCCGTACTCGGTCTGGTTGTACGGAAAGTTGAACGACGAGGTCCACGCCACCAGGAGCCGGCTCGGGCCCTGCCCCACGTCGACCGCGGCCCACGCGGGCTTGTCGGCCGTGGGCAGGCCCGCTTCCCACGCGCTGGCGCGGTACTTCCCGTCGACCAGGCGGTCGCCGCCGCTCATGCGCTTGAAGGTGGTGACCGACTTGCCGCGGCCGATGATCGGCGCCGGCGCCGGCCCCTTGGGCCCCTTCACCGGCTTCGCGTACGCCCGGGAGGCCGCCGAGGCCGAATTGCCCTTGCACCCGAGCACTGCAACGCACAGCGCCAAGACCATGAAACGCATGGTTTTGTTCGTAGCACGGCCCCGGGCGACGCCTACATCGTCGCCAAAAGTTTACATGGTTTCATGGACTTGCCAGCGATTGCCCCACAACTCGGGGCTCAGTTTCGCGACAATTGAGACAGCGAGGTTTCCCTTCGACTGAAGGGTATTTCCTCTCGAGCAACTTCACCGGTATCCAAGGGCGCACCCATGGCCGACCCCCGCTACGACGCCGCCGCCGCTGCTGCAGCAGAAGCCCGCAGGCAAGCCGCCGAGCGCGAGCGCCAGGCGCGCATCGAGGCCGAGCGCAAGGCGGCGGAAGCCGCGCGCATCCAGGCGCAGCAGCGTGAGCAGCGCGAGGCAGCGGCCAAGCGCGCGCAGCAGCAGCGCCTGTCGGGCCAGCACGACGGGTTCGACTCCAAGGCCGCGGCGCCCAAGCGCACGGCGGCGCAGGACGCGGCGCTGATGGCGCATCTGCCGCCGGAAGACCGGGCGGCCATCAAGGCGGAGCGCGAGAAGCAGGCGCTCGTCAGCAACAAGGACAAGCTGGTCGCGACCTACCCCGAGCTCAAGGGGAAGACCGACGCCGAGCTGGGCACCATCCAGCAGAACCTGGCCAAGCTGAACGACCCCAGCCAGGACGCGCGGCTCAAGGCGGTGGCGGACCTCGGCAAGTCGTTCACCGACCCGGCCTCGGTGGCCGACGCCGTGAAGCGGATGGGCGTGCAGGACCAGGCCATCGTGCGCATCGCGAGCAACCCCGAGGCGCTCAAGGCCACGGCGACCCTGACCGACCCGATGCAGTCGCCGGGCGACAAGTCGCAGGCGCTGCTCACCGTGGCCGGCGCCACCGGCGACGCGTTCAAGGACCCCCAGTTCCAGGGCGCGATGAAGAAGGCGCTCGGCGGCTCTCCCGCCGCGGCCACCCTGCTCGACGCGGTGAACGGCTACACGCCGAACGACCTGTCGGCCTCCGACAAGGCCAAGGCGGCCTTCGACCTCGCGGGGCGCCTCAAGGACTTCACCAAGGAGACGCTGCCGCAGATCGCCGGGCGCCTCGGCCGCATCGACCACTCGTTCTCGGCGGTCGCAGCCGCGGCCACCCTGACCAACGCGGACGCGTCGCCCAAGGACAAGGCGGTCGCCGCGGCGCAGTTCGCGCTGGCGCTCCCGGCGCTGAAGGCCAACGTCAACGCGCTCAAGGACGTCTTCAAGAAGAACGGCGTGCAGGGCGCCGACGCCGCGGCCACCGAAGGCGTGCGCCTGGCGAACCCCGCCGTGCAGGGCCTGACGCCGGAGCTGGCCCAGAAGCTGACGCCCGACCAGCTCTCCAAGCTGCAGACCTTCGCCGGCCGCGACGGGGTGAAGGACGCCCTGCCCGCGCTGCTGGCGAACGTGAAGGACCCGGCGCAGCTCGACACCGTGCTCAAGAGCGCCAAGGACCTCGACCCCAAGTCGGCCAAGGCCTTCGTCGAGACCCTGGGCAAGCTGCAGCCCGACACGCTGAACGAGCTGCTCACCAAGAGCGCCACCGACGGCTCGACGCTGGACCGCCTCGCGGGCCTGGCCGCCAAGCTGCCCGAGGAGTCGAAGGGCTCGCTGTCGAACTTCGTCGCGCACCTGAGCACCGGCCAGCTCGAGGACTTCACCAAGATCTCCGAGAAGGCCGACGCCAAGGCGCTCGCCAAGTCGCTCGACGCGTCCAAGGGGGCCGACTCCCGCCTGGTCGCCAAGGCCTTCGAGTATACCACCAAGCTCCTCGAGAAGATGGGCGTGGAGGTCACCGGGGAGATCGCCGCCAAGCTGCTCGAGGGCGTGGGCAAGATGGTGCCGGTGGCGGGTGGCATCGCCTCGGGCATCGACACCGTGAAGTACGCGAAGGAAGCGGCCGACACCTCGCTCGACCCCAACCTGCGCTACTTCGCGCTGCTCACCTCGAAGGTGAACGCGCTCGACACCGCGGGCAGCATCATCGAGGCCACCGGCGTGGGGAACATCGACGCTCCGGTGCAGATCGGCCTCGGCGTGGCCGAGCTCGCGATGGGGCTCGCCTACGACTCCGAGAAGTCCAAGTTCCAGCAGGCCAAGGCCGAAGGCAAGCCGTACGACGCCCCGGGCTGGATGAAGGCGGTCAACATCGCGGGCGCGGTCGCTTCCGGCCCCGAAGGCATGGTCGAGCTCGCGGCCATCTACGGCCCCGAGGGCGCGGCCAAGCTGCTCCAGGACGGGGTGAAGGCCGGCGCCAAGGGCGCCATCGAGCTCGGCAAGCAGATGGGGCTGAGCGAGGCGGAGCTGGCGGGCGACTCGCTCAAGGTCTCCGGCGCGGCGATGCACGGGCTGGCCGACGTCATCCGCAACCCGGAGAAGTACGGCGACGAAGCCAGGCAGCTCGCGCAGCAGGCGGCGCAGAAGTTCGACGAGGTCATCGCCAAGGGCGGCGAGCTCGCCGAGGCCGCGAAGCGAGAGCTCGGCAGCGCCATCGAGGACGCCAAGAAGCTCGGCGAGAAGGGCATCGAGGCGCTGACGTGGATGGCGGAGAACCCGGGCCAGACGGCGTCGATGGCGGTCGACGGCCTGAGGAGCGTCATCGACGGCGGGGTCGACCTCGCCACCGACGCGGGCAAGGCCATCTACAAGAAGTCGGTGGAGGCGCTCGACACCCTGCAGGAAGGCTGGTCGAAGCTCGAGGGCGCCGCCGGCGACGCGGCGCAGGCGCTCAAGGAGAAGGCGGGCCAGGCGGTCGATTCCGCGCTCAACACCATGGCCGACCTCGGCAGCGACGCGGTCGACCTGCTGTCCTTCACCGCCAACCACCCCGGCGAGGCCGCGGACCGCGCCCGGGCCAAGCTCAACGAGATGCTCGCCGCGGGCGGCGAGGCGGCGCAGAAGGCGTGGGACGGCATCCAGGCGCTGGGCGACAAGGGCCAGCAGCTCGCCACCGACGCGATTCACGGGCTCGAGAGCGCCGGCGCGCAGGGCGTGGAGACGCTCCAGTACATCGCCGAGCACCCGGGCGAGGCCGGCCAGCGCGCGCTCAGCGCGGTGGGCGACACCCTGGGCAACATCGCGCGCGGCACCGGAGAAGCGGCCACCAAGGCGGCCGAGGCGGTGAAGGGCTTCATCGACCGGCGCGTCGACTGGGCGGTGGACACCGGCAAGGAGCTCTTCAAGGACGGGGTGAACGCCTTCACCGACGTCTGCGCCGGGTGGAAGGACAACCTCACCGAGGGCGGCAAGGCCTTCATCTCCGGGCTCTCGGACTTGGGCGACGCGCTCGGCGAGCGCGGAGTGCAGGCGCTGCAGGGGCTGGCCTCTCTGGGCGGCGACCTCGGCAAGGCCGCGGTGCAGCCGCTGGCCGACCTCGCCAGGGCGGGCAACAGGTTCGCCCAGGGCGCGCTGCAGACGCTGTCCGACGTGCCCGGCGAAGTGGGCGAGCTCGCGGGCGATGCGTGGGCGGGCCTCAGCGACGTGGTGAACAACGGCTTCGACGTGGGTCCGGTGCACATCGACCCCACGCCGTGGTCGTGACCCCGGTTTGAGCGCGGGCCCCGCGGGGTGCTACCCCTCGGGGCTCCATGCCTTCGACTCCTTCCCGCCGCGAAGTCCTCGCCTGGGTGTCCGGCGCCGCGGCGGCCTCGGCCCTGCCGGCGTGCGCGCCGTCGAGCGCGCCGGTGCCGCCGGTCGTCTTCCCCCGGTTCCTCACCGACGCCGAGCGGGGCGCGCTGGGCGCGCTGGTGGACGCGGTGCTGCCGCCCGACGACCTCCCGGGCGCGAGCGCGCTGGGCGTGGTGGAGTTCATCGACCGGCTGCTCACCGCGCTGGAGCCCGACGGCGCGCCGCTCTTCGCCGGCGGGCCGTATTCCGGCCGCGCGCCGTACCCCGCGCCCGACGGCTCACCGTCGCGGGTCTTCCCCGCGAACGACTTTCTCCAGGGCCTCGGGCTCGACCGGGTGCAGGCGAAGGCCTGGCGGCTGTACCTGTACGGCAGCGACGGAACGCCGGGCGGAGGCCCCAACGACGCGCTGCTCGGGAAGACCGTCGGGCTGCGCGACCGGCTGCGCGGGCTGCTCGGCGCCGCGCTGCAGAAAGCGCCTGCGCTCGCCACCGCCGACGACGCGGGCCGCGCGGCGGCCTTCAAGGCGCTCTCGCAGGAAGACCGGCAGCTGCTCATCGAGCTCACCTGCGACGGTGCGTTCAGCGCGCCCGAGTACGGCGGCAACCTGCGCGGCGCGGGGTGGGCGCTCGCGGGGTACGAAGGCGACACGCTGCCGCTGGGCTTCACCCAGTACGACGCGGTGAAGGGCGCGCTCACCGAGCGGGCGGAGTTCCCGATGTCGAAGCCCG
Organism: Myxococcaceae bacterium; assembly: GCA_019694595.1. Classification (GTDB taxonomy): domain Bacteria; phylum Myxococcota; class Myxococcia; order Myxococcales; family Myxococcaceae; genus JAIBBQ01. The sequence continues at coordinate 8,011 of JAIBBQ010000169.1, read as the reverse complement.
AGAGCGGCGCCGACCCGCGGCCCCTGGACAGCGAGACGCGCGCGGTCATCGCGCAGCTGGCGATGCTCGCCGGCGGGCAGGAGTTCAAATGACGCCCGTCGGGAACACGGCGCTCACCACCTTCGACGCCATCGTCATCGGCAGCGGCGCCGGGGGCAGCAGCGCCGCCTACCTGCTCACCAAGGCAGGCAAGAAGGTGCTCATCCTCGAGGCGGGGCCGAACCGCTTCGACTTCCTCGACGCGCCCGAGCGGCAGCCGGTGAGCCGCTTCGGACAGGACGAGCTCAAGTGCGAGCACCGCGGCTTCATCGCCAGCAACGAGCTCGTCGACCCGCGCAGCTTCCGCAACTCGCCGGCCGACGGCGAGCGGCTGCTCGTCGGCTCGGTGAACCCGCTGCCGCGCACGGTGGGCGGGGGCGCGGTGCACGCCGACCTCAAGATGCCGCGCTTCATGCCGCAGGACTTTCACCTCGGCACCGACCTCGCCGGCCGGTTCCCCGGCACCAGCTTCGCGGACTGGCCGGTGGACTACGACGCGCTGGAGCCCTGGTACACGCACGCCGAGAAGGTGCTCGGCGTGTCGGGCCTCGCGGGCGCCGACCCCTTCGAAGGCCGCCGCTCCGGCCCGCTGCCGATGCCGCCCGGCAGCCCGATGTACCTGGCGCTCAAGGCGAGCGACGGCCTGCGCCGGCTCGGGTACCACCCGTTCCCCTACCCGATGGCGATCAACTCGCTGCCGTACGACGGGCGGCCGCACTGCGCCGACTGCGGGCTGTGCTCGGGCTACGGCTGTCCGACCAACGCCAAGGGCTCACCGCCGGTGACCACGCTGCGCAAGGCGTTCCTCACCGGCAACTGCCTGCTGTACCCGGAGACCCGGGCGGTGAAGCTGCTCACCAACGGCACCCGGACCGAGGTGACGGGGGTCGAGTGCCTGGACCCCGAAGGGAAGACGGTCACCTACCGGGCGGACATGGTGGTGCTGGCGGCGAGCCCCATCGAGGACACGCGGCTGGTGCTCCTGTCGGGCGGCTTCGGCAACGGCTCGGGGATGCTCGGCCGCAACCTCACCTTCCACTTCCAGACGGTGGCCATCGGCGCGTTCGAGGAGCGCCTGCACGGGCACCGCGGCAAGACGGTGTCGCACGGCTTCTCGGACTTCCGCGGGCGGCCCAACGACCCCGACCACCCGCTGGGCGGCATCGTGGAGATCTCCGGCTCGAGCGGGCCCATCACCGTGTCCAAGTACTCGGCGGAGATCCTCACCCTGCTGCAGCAGTTCGACGGCCCGCGCTTCAAGCACGTGGTGCGCAGCGGGGCGTTCCGCGAGCGCAGCATGCTGCTCGCGATGCAGGCGGAAGACGCGCCGCAGCCGACCAACGTGGTGGACCTGGACCCCGCGGTGAAGGACCTCGACGGTCTGCCGGTGGCGCGGGTGACGTACCGCAACCACGCCTTCGAGCTGTCGGCGCGGGAGTTCTACAAGCCGAAGCTGCTCGAGGTGCTGAAGGCCGCGGGCGCGCGGTGGGGGCTGGTGCTGCCGGCCGACGAGATCTCCGGCAGCGCCCACGTGCACGGCACGCTGCGCTTCGGCACCGACCCCAAGACGTCGGTGTGCAACCCCGAGGGGCGCTTCCACGAGGTGGGCAACCTCTGGAACGCCGACGGCGGGCTCTTCCCCACCTCGTCGGGCTTCAACCCGACGATGACCATCATGGCGCTGGCGATGCGCGTGGGCGCGGCGATGGCCTTCCCCGGAAACCCGGAGAAGGCGCTCAGCCAGTAACTCAGGGCCTCAGGGCGTCGGGCGGCAGGCCACGCAGCCGTTGGCGTCGGGCTGGCACGAACTGCCCTGGATGCAGGCCTGGGTGCAGACCTTGGGGCAGCTGGTCGGGCGGCACGCCATGCAGCCGTTGGCGTCGGCCTGGCAGGAGCTGCCCTGCACGCACGCCTGGGTGCAGACCTTGTTGCAGGTCGGCGGCGGCGTCGGGCGGCACGCCATGCAGCCGTTGGCGTCGGCCTGGCACGAGCTGCCCTGCACGCAGGCCTGGGTGCAGACGTGGTTGCAGGTCGGCGTGGGCTTGCAGCTCACGCAGCCGTTGGCGTCGGCCTGGCACGAGCTGCCCTGCACGCAGGCCTGGGTGCAGACCTTGGGGCACGCCGGAGGATTCGGCCGACACGCCATGCAGCCGCGGTGGTTCGGCTGACAGGAATAGCCCTGCACGCAGGCGTAGAGGCAGACGTGGTGGCAGGTGCGGAGGTCCTGCGCCTCGCTCGAGGCCTCGTCGGCGGCCGGGTCGAGCGTGGGGTCGGGCTGGAGCTCGGGACCGCAGGCAGCGAGCAGCGAGGCGGCGAGCAGCGCGTACGGAATGCGGGCGGTCATGGGTTCCCTTTCGGTTCGACCTTCGAGACACCCCGTAGTCGATGTGTGCGCAGGTGCGCAAACCGCGGCCGCCCGGGGAGCGTCAGGCTGACGCCGCGGCGCGACGCCCGTCGCTTCAGCTTTGCAGGCGCTTGCGGAAGGCGGCGGCCGGCTGCTCGACGAGGCGGTAGATGCCGTAGCTCAGGCCCAGGGAGATGGCGAAGCCGAGCGCCCCGCGCAGCCAGGGGTTCAGGTCGGGCAGGTGGTGCTGCAGCCCGAAGAGCACCACGTGGTGCACGAGGTAGAGCGAGTAGCTGAGCAGCCCGAGGAACGCCGCGGGCCGGGTGTTGAGCAGCTTGAAGGGCAAGAAGTCGGGCGCGCGCACGCCGACGATGAACACCGGGTAGAGCGCGAGGCCCTGGAGCGAGTAGCGGAAGGTCTCGCGGAAGGCGTCGTCGCGGAACAGGAAGCTGACCAGCAAGGCGCCCACGCCCGCGGGGAGCAGCGCCCACTTCCACAGCGACAGGCCGCCCTTGGGGTCGCCGTCGAGCACGGGGTTGCCCCACACCGCGAGCGCCGCGCCGAAGAGGATGGAGTCGAAGCGGGTGTCGGAGGCCAGGTAGGTGCGGTCGGTCGGGGCGTGCTGGCCGAAGACGAGGAAGCAGCGCCAGGCGAGGATGAGCGCGCACAGGCCCCAGAGCACGAGCGCCTGGGTGCGGGGCGCGGCGTTCGCCTTGCGCAGGGCGAGATAGAGCCAGGGGAAGAGGAAGTAGAAGTGCTCCTCGACCGCGAGCGACCAGTAGACGCCGGTGCCGAGCGCCTGGCCGGAGTAGCCGTTGAGGACGATCCAGTAGTTCGCGTAGTGCAGGAACTGCGCGGCCACGGCCGGCGGACGCAATTCTCCGGCGAGCAGCCCGGCCGCAGTCAGCAGCGTGGCCACGGTGAGCACCAGGTAGAACGGCGGGAGAATTCGCAGCACGCGCCGCAGGTAAAAGCCCTTGAAACCGACGGTCTTGGACTTGTCGAACTCCATCCGCATCAGGGTGGTGATGAGGAAGCCCGAGAGGAAGAAGAAGACGGTGACGCCGAAGCCGCCGGGCACCAGCCGGTCGAGGCCGGCGTGGGCGACGAAGACGATGGAGAAGCTCACTGCCCGCAGGCCGTCGAGCGACGGGATGTGGAAGGCGCCCTTGGACACGGAAGGTGCCGAAGCTCTTAGCAGTTCCCCACCCGGTGAAGGACAACAACCCACCGGCCGGGGCGCGGAGGGCCCCCCGATTCGGATCGCGGACCGGGCTTTGCTATGTGGGGAGCCGTGCGTTGGCTTCGTGTGATCCCCTTGCTGTCGATGGCTGCGTGTCAGGCGGTCATCGAGACGCCTGTCCCTGATCCGGTCTTCGTGCCCCCGGGCCCGACCTGCGACGACCCCGGGCACGTCACCCTCCGTCGCCTGAACCGCACCGAGTACAACAACTCGGTGCGCGACTTGCTCGGCGACACCACCGAGCCGGCGAACGACTTTCCCGCCGACCCGTCGGGCAGCTTCGACAACAACGGCGACGTGCTGGCGCTCTCGCCGCTGCTGGTGGAGTCGTACGAGACCACCGCGGCCAAGGTGGTGGATGGCGCGCTCCTGCCGCCGCCGACGCCCATCTCGATGCAGCTCGAGGCGGAGACGCTGGCCGCGGCGATGTGCCCGGGCGGCACCGAGCCCGCGGGCAGCGACTACACCTGCTTCGGCTACCTGCCGACGAGCGCGCCCACCGGCGTCGCCATCTGGGAGCACGACTATTACATCGACCGCAACCAGGCCCTGCCCGCCGACGGCGAGTACACGGTGACGGTGCGGGTCTGGAAGGCGGGCACGGTCAACGCCAAGCTCGCGGTGCTGCTCGACGGCAAGCCGCTGGTGCAGCGCGACGTGAGCGCGGCGGCCTCGGCGCCCGACCTGGTGACGGTGACGGCGACGATTCCGGGCGGCACGCACCGGTTCCAGATTCGCAACACCAACGACGCGCGGGCGTACGAGCGCGACCTGGGCGTGGACTGGATCAAGATCGAAGGCCCCAACAACCCGCCCAACCCGGCGCGCGAGGCGTTCCGCGCCCAGGTCTTCAGCTGCGACCCCGCGAAGGACGGCGTCGACGCCTGCGCGAAGAAGATCCTCTCGTCGTTCGCGCGCAAGGCGTACCGGCGCCCGGTGACCGACGCCGACCTGGGCCAGCTGGTGCCGCTGGTGCAGCTCGCCATCAGCAAGGGCGACGACTTCCAGGCCGGCATCCGCCTGGCGATGAAGCGGGTGCTGACGTCGGCGGAGTTCATCTTCAAGGTGGAGCTCGACGAGCAGCCGAACACGCCGGTAGTGCACGACGTGAGCGACCTCGAGCTGGCGACGCGGCTCTCGTACTTCCTCTGGGCCTCGACGCCGGACGACGCGCTGCTGCAGTCGGCGGAGAGCGGCGCGCTGCACGACCCGGCGGAGCTCGAGGCGCAGACGCGCCGCATGCTCGCCGACCCCAGGGCCGACGCGCTGGTGGAGTCGTTCGCCGCCCAGTGGCTCCAGCTGCGCAAGCTGGGCCCCTCCTCGCCGGCGGCGAGCGTGTTCCCCACCTTCGACCAGGCGCTCAAGTCGGCGATGCAGGACGAGACGACGCTCTTCCTCAAGAGCTTCGTGCGCGAGGACCACAGCCTGCTGGAGCTGCTCGACGCGCGGTACACCTACCTGAACGACCGCCTGGCGCAGCACTACGGCATCAGCGGCGTCACTGGCGCCGACATGCAGAAGGTGGCGCTCACCACGCCCCAGCGCTCGGGCATCCTGGGGCACGGCTCGATCCTCACCCTGACCTCGCCGCCCAACCGCACCTCGCCGGTGCGCCGCGGCAACTGGATCCTCGCGAACCTGTGGTGCGAAGTGCCGCCGCCGCCGCCGCCCAACGTTCCCGCGCTGCCGGAAGGCGCGAGCACGGCGGGCAAGACGCTGCGGCAGATCGCCGAGGAGCACCGCAAGGAGCCGCGGTGCGCGGCGTGCCACAAGAAGATGGACCCGATGGGCTTCGCGATGGAGCACTACAACGGCATCGGCGAGTACCGCGACGTGGACAACGGCCAGCCGGTGGACTCGAGCGGCGTGCTGCCCGACGGGCGCAAGTTCGACGGCGCGGCGCAGGTGGCGGCGATGGTGAAGAACGACCCCGAGTACCTCAAGTGCGTCTCGGCGAAGGTGCTCACCTACTCGCTGGGCCGCGAGCTGACCGACTCCGACCAGTGCACCGTGGACCAGCTGGCCCAGGAGCTGCCGCTCAAGGGCAACCTGCTCAAGGAGCTCGCGGTGAAGGTGGTGGCGACCAAGCAGTTCCGGCAGCGCCGAGGCGTGCTCGCCGTGGGAGGCCCGTGATGTTCCGCCCCTTGAATCGACGCACGGTGCTGCGCGGCGCGGGTACGGCGCTGGCGCTGCCCTTCCTGGAGGCGATGCTGCCCCGCTCGGCGCGCGCGGCGCCGACGAAGCCGCTGCGGCTGCTGGGCTGGTACTTCCCCAACGGCTACTACCACGTGAACGGCATCGACGACTGGACGCCCAAGACGACCGGCGCCGGCTTCGCGTTGAGCCCGATTCTCGCGCCGCTGATGCCGGTGGCGTCCCAGGTCTCGGTGCTGTCGGGGGTGGCGAACCCGCCGGCCGACGCGGCGAACCTCTCGTGCGCGCACGCGCGCGGCACGGGCAGCTTCCTCACCTGCGTGGCGCCGGCCTCGGGCTCGTCCGACGGGGTGTCGATGGACCAGGTGGCCGCCTCGCAGCTCAAGGCGTACACGCGCTTCGCGTCGCTGGAGCTGGGCACCGACACGGTGGGCGGCGACATTCCGATCCGCTCCACCATCGCCTGGGCCGACGCCAACACGCCGCTGGCGAAGGAGACGCGCCCCGCGGCGCTGTTCGACCGGCTCTTCGCGGCGGACACCATGCTGACGCCGGCGGAGATCGAGAAGCGCAAGGCGTACCGCAAGAGCGTGCTCGACTCGGTGCTGGTCACCGCCAACGACCTGTCGAACAAGCTGGGCAAGGCGGACCGCCAGAAGCTCGACGGCTACCTGAGCGGCGTGCGCGACCTCGAACTGCGCATCGCGAACCAGGGCAGCGGGCCGATGTGCACGCCGGGCACCAAGCCGCCGGCGACGGGCGACATCCGCACCCAGACCAAGCTCTTGCTCGACGTGCTGGCGCTGGCGTTCCAGTGCGACGTGACGCGGGTGGCGACGTTCATGTTCGACCGCGCGGGCAGCGACCTCGCCTACCCGTTCCTCACCGCGAACGGCGCGCCCATCAACGCGGGCCACCACGGCACCTCGCACCACCACGGCGCGGCGGCGAACCTGGCGCAGCTCAAGGAGATCCTCCTCTGGCAGACGCAGCAGCTCGCGTACCTGCTCGACAAGCTGAACAAGATGGACGAGGGCGGCGAGTCGGTGCTGTACCGCTCGGCGGTCTTCTACTCGTCGGAGATCGGCGACGGCGACCTGCACGAACAGCAGAACCTGCCCATCGTGGTCGCGGGCAGCGCCGGCGGCGCGCTGAAGCCGGGCTCGCACACCAACTTCGCCAACAAGGCCTCGAAGGCCGACCTGTTCATCACCCTGCTGCGCGCGGTCGGCTGCACGGTGGACAAGTTCGGCGGCGACGGCGACGTGGCGCTGTCGATCTGAAGCCGCGGCGCGCTACGGACAGGCGAGCGGCTGCACGGTGTAGTTGATGGCCGCGGTGAGCGAGCCGCCGGACACGGTGACCGCGTAGGTCTTGCCGGCCTGGGTGGTCCACCCCTGGGGCACGAACTTGATGGCGTAGGTCGAGCCGTAGCCCTGGCCGAGCGTGGTGGTGACGACCGGCTTCGAGACGCCGTTCTCCTTCACCGTGGCGGTGGCGTTGGTGAGGTTGAGGGCATCGGACTGCACGGTCCACCCGACGACGTCGACGCTGGGCACGCCGGGAATGGCGATGGACTGCAGCGGCACGGGCCCCGACGGCGGGAACGCCGTGTACTGCGCGCCCGCCGCGCCGGTGCCGCCGATGACCCAGTGACAGCTGCCGCCGGGCGTGCCGCCGATGCCGATGGGCCCCAGGCTGTTGGAGAGGAACCAGCGGCGGTGGCCGATGGTGGTGTCGTTGCCGGTGTCCGACATGTAGAGGTCGATGCAGCCCACCGCGCGCCCGGAGCAGATGTTGCTCTTGCCGGCGGCCTCGGCGCCCGCGGCCGAGTAGCACTTCCAGGTGGTGGGCGGGGTGTGGCTGAGCGCGTTGTTGGCGTCCATCATCAGGGCGCACGCCTGGGCCTTGGAGCTGCGCGTGGCGTCGAGGGTGACGGCGGGCAGGTTGGCGAGGAAGCGGTAGAGGTTGATCAGGCGCAGGGAGTTGTTGCGCGCGGTGGCGGTCATGTCGCCCGGGTTGCAGGTCGGGTCGAGCGCGCCGCTCCAGGTGCCTTCGGTCATGTCCATGCGGTCGCACTTCCAGCGGGCGCAGACCTGGGTGGCGCGATCGCCGGTGATGCTGGCGCAGTTGAGGACGCTGCCGCCCCCGGCGCCGCCACCTGCTGCGCCACCCGCGGCCCCACCACCTGCCGCGCCGCCGGCGCTCCCGCCACCTGCACCGCCGCCTGC
>JAIBBQ010000168.1 GCA_019694595.1 Myxococcaceae bacterium | reverse complement strand
GCGAGCGCGAGCTGGGTGGGATCCTGTCTGCCACTGGCATCGTCGATGTCCATCATCGGCGTGAGCGCCTCGAGCTGCTGCAGCTCGCGCCGGGCCACCGCGAGCGCCTCGTCGTCCTTGCCGGCGGCGAGCGCGATGGCCCGCCGCAGCGCCTCGCGCGCCTGCTCGGTCCGCAGGAGCTTCCCTTCGATGGTGCCGCGGAGCACCCAGGACGCGGCCTCGTCCGGCGAGCGCTCGACGGCGCGGGTGATGGCCTCGAGCGCGCGGTCCTTCTCGCCCAGGCGCATCAGGACGCCGGCGCGCATGCGCAGGGTCGGAGTGCGGCCGGGCGCCCGGGCGAGGATCGCGTCGTTCGCGGCGAGCGCCTCGGCGAGCCGGCCGGCATCGAGCAGCACCTGCTGCCGCGCGTCGTAGGCCTCGAGGTCGTCGGGGAACGCGGCGATGGCCCGCTCCAGGGCGTGCACCGCGTCGTCGATGCGCCCGAGGCCGGCGAGGGCCAACCCGCGGTCGATGAGCGCTCCCCGCTCGCCCGGCACCTCGACCAGCAGGCGGTCGACGGCGCCCAGCGCAGACGCGAAGTCGCGCCGCTTGAGCGCACCCGCCAGCTCGTACCGCAGCGCACGCACGCCCTGCATCGGGGCCGGCGCCGGCTTGGGCGGAGGCACCGCAGCGGCCGCCGGGACCTTGGCCCCCCCCGGCTCCGCGGGGGCAGTCGCCGGCGTGGCGACCGCAGCCGCCTCTGCGGCCCTGACCTCGGCGTGGGCCGCCGCGAGCCGCGCTTCCAGCGCCTTCAGCTGCGGCGACTGCGGCCAGCCGCGCTTCGCCCGGTCAACGAAGCGCTGCGCCAGATCCGGCCGGTGCTTCTGGAGGAAGCCGTCCGCCTGGGCGAGGTACGACGGCAGCGTGTCCAGCGGCACGCCCGTCACCCCCAGCGCGCTGCGGCAGCTCTCGTAGGCGGCGTGCAGCCCCGCGCGGTCACCGTCTCGAAGGCGCAGGAACCCCGCGCGGAACGGCTGGAGGGTGAGCGCCGGAAAGTCGAGCTTCGCCCCCGCGAGGTTGTCGTCATCGGGCTGGACCCACTGCCCACCCAGGCACCGGCGGATCACCTCGCCGAAGTAGGCACCGGCGCCCACGATGACCGCGTTCTGCGCCTGCGTGGGCTGCCAGTCGGTCGCCCCGGGGGCGCGCGCCCCACCCGCGTCGTCGAGGAAGGCGTCGATCGCGAGCAGGCTGGCCGGTGAGAAATCGAGCGCCACCCCGAACGGCTCCAGCGCCTTCACCTGCCGCGACGCCAGCTCCTGGAAGTCGAAGCGGGCCGCCGGCGTGCTCGGCGGCTGGGCCGTGCGCGCCGGAGCGTTGCTCGAGGCGCGCCGCAGCACCAGACCGCAGAGGTTGCACATCAGCGCGACTTCAGCGTTGTCGTACTGGCACTTCGGACACTTCGCCATTCACCCCCCTGCGTTCGAGAGCATGTCCGCGGGGAACGGTGACGGTCCATCGCTTCGTGCGCGTGGAGGCCCAGGCGGCGCACCGGAAGCCCGCCGAGGCGCCGCAATTCCTGCGCGCCGTGACCATGGCCCTCGACGCGTCGGCCCTGGCACGCATGTTGGATGGTCGAAGGGGAGGAGCGACCCCATGGAACTCGACCCGCTGCTGCTGCAGGCCATCGCCGCCGACGCCTCCGACGTCCTCTTCAACCCGGGAGCCCCGCCTTCGATTCGAGTGAATGGAGTGCTCTCCGCGATGGGCACCGAGCCACTCGCAGACGGCCCCGTGCGCGGCTGGCTGGAGCAATGGCTCGACGAGCCGGCACGCGAAAGCCTCAAGAAGGACAAGACGCACGACTTCGCGCTCAACCGCCATGGCCGACGATTCCGGGCCAGTGCGTACACGGTGGGCGGGAGCCTCGGCCTGGCCTTGCGGCTCCTTCCCGAGGTCATCCCCACGCCCGAGAAGCTCGGGCTCCCTTCCTCGGTCACCGCGCTCGTGCGCCGCCCAGGAGGGCTGCTGGTGGTCTCGGGCGCCACCGGCCAGGGCAAGAGCACGAGCCAGGCCTCGCTGATCGACCTCCTCAACAGGACGCAGCCGTGCCACGTGGTCACGCTCGAGGATCCCATCGAGTTCGTCCACCACAGCCAGAAGGCGGTCATCGACCAGCGGGAGCTGGGCCGCGACTTCAACGACTTCGCCGGCGCGCTCAAGCACGTCGTGCGCCAGCGGCCGGACGTGGTGCTGGTCGGCGAGCTGCGTGAGCCCGACGCGATGCAGGCTGCGCTCACCCTGGCGGAGACGGGCCACCTGGTGATCGCCACCTTGCACAGCGGAGACGCGGTGCTCTCGCTGCCCCGCATCGTCGAGAGCTTCGAGCAGGGCCGGCAGGGCCTGGTGCGGGCACAGCTGGCGGCCGTGCTCCTCGGCGTGCTCAACCAGCGGCTGCTGCACGGCAACTCGGGCAGGCTGGTGCTGGCTGCCGAGGTCCTGGTGAACACCCCGGCGGTGGCGCGGCTGATCCGCGATGGGCACTTCGAGCAGCTCTACAGCGCGATGGAGATGGACGCGCCCGCGGGGCACCAGACGATGAACCACGCGATCGCCGGACTGGTGGCGCGCCACGCCGTCGCCAAGGCGGAAGGGCAGCGCCACAGCATGTTCCGCGAGAGCCTGCCGTCGAGGGCAGCGGAAGCGCGCGGCTGACGTCGGCGTCCGGAACGCGCAAGCCCAGCGCGTCGGCACGCCGGCCCGCCCGGTTCTCGCGCCAGCACCGCGGTCAGAGCGCCTGGAGCGTGAAGTGGCTCGCGTCGCGGGCCTGCTGCACCTGCGCGCGATCGTCCGGCACGTGGGCCGGGTCGCGGAACTGCACCATCTCGTCGGGCTCCCAGGTGTACGGCGCTCCGTTCAGCTGCACGCGGCCTTCGGCCACCGCGCGCGTCGCCTCGAGCAGGGGCAGCTCCCGCGAGTCCCGGCACAGCGCCTCGAAGCGCCCCTGCCGGGCGGGGTCCAGGAAGCGCGCGGTGTGCCGCGCGGCGTACGCCATGTGGAACCAGCTCGGCCGGAAGGCCACGCCGTCGAGCTTGAGCCGCTCGCTCATCAGCACCAGCAGCTGGGTCATCTCGCGCGAGAGCCCCAGGCCGGGCGCATCCTGGCCCGGAAGCCGGGGGCGCTCGCCCGAGAACTGCGCCCGGGGGTGGCGCATCGCCAGCCAGTTGACGAAGAGGAAGGTGCCGCCGCGCAGCGCCTTGCGCTCCACGTCGAGCTCCACCAGCGTGGCGCTCTCGCCGCTGCGCTCGTCCAGCGCCACCACGCGCGCTCGCTCGGCGCCGCCGGCCGCCGCCAGCTCGACGTGGACCTGCGCGTAGCCGAGCCGCCGCAGGTGCGGCAGGAGCCCGTACCGCTCGAGCGCCAGCTCCATGCCCTGCGCGGTGTAGAAGCCGAGCAGCTTCGCCGGCTGGGGCCGCCGGTGCCCGAGCGCCTCGGCGACGTCGTCGGCGGTGAGCATCGGCTCGGCCCCCAGCGCCTCGTCGGGCAGGCTCTGGGCGATGGCCGCGAAGCGCACCGCGAGCGGGTCGAAGTCCGGCGGCACCGGCACCTCGGAGTGGTAGCCGATGGCGAGCGCGGTGCCGGCGAGCACCTTCCACGCGTGGGGGCCGTAACCGCCTGCGGGCAGCCAGACCGACGGCCGGTGCTCCAGCGCGCGCGCCACGCGCAGGTCGCGCTCGCGGGCGCCATTGAGAGAGAGTGCGAGCGCCCCCAGGCGATCGCCCGCCAGCACGTCGCCCCCGGCGAGCACGAAGGTGAGCGCGGCCCTGGGCAGGCGCGACAGCAGCTCGTCGAGCGCTTCGAGGTACGGCGCGTCGCCGGTGCCCGGGGGCAGGCGCAGCTCGTCGACGCCGGGCAGCGGCCCGAAGTCGCTGCCGGAGATCGACCCCAGCCACGCCTGGCCCGCGAGGCAGTCGGCGGTGCCGTCGGGAGGGTGCGCGTCGAGGTCGAGCACCGCCACCTCGCCGTCGAAGCCGGCCGCGCGCAGCGCCGCCACCGCCACCGCCACGTCGTTCACCGCGCAGAAGCCGCCGCCCTTCGCCTTGCCCGCGTGGTGGAAGCCGCCGAAGCAGTTGAGTGCGGGCGCCCGGTGCGCGAGCGCCCACTGCGCCGCGAGCAACGTGCCTCCGCACGCCAGCCGCACCGAGCGCAGCATCTCGTCGACCACCAGCTCTTCCTGGGCCACCGAGAAGATGCGCGAGAGCACCGCGGGCTCGGTGAGCGACTCCAGGTAGGCGCCGTCGTGGACCCGGCCCAGGTCGGCGAAGGTGACGGGAAACGGCGAGCGCACCTCGCTTTCGGAGAGCGCGTGGGCGCTCAGCAGGTACGAGAGCGCGAAGCCGGCGCGGCGGGTCTCCACGCCGAGCTTCTCGAGTGCGGGCAGCGGCAGGCGGTAGGCGTCGTGAGACACCACCGCGAACGGCCGCCGCCGGCCGAAGGTGACGAACCCTTTGAGCTGATCGAGCAGCCGACCCTTCGCCTAGAGGTCGAAGACCACCACGCCAGAGCGGGGCTGTGGCTCTTCGCGACGCTCCTGCCGTTCCTTGCGCAGGCGCTCCTCGTCCTCGTCCGGGGGCTTGGGGATCTCCAGCTGCGGGCGCTGCGACTCGCGCTCCCGCCGCTCGCGCTCCCGGCGCTTCAGCTCCTCGATGATGAAGGCGTCGAGCATCGCGTTCCTCCTACCACCCCTGACGTAACAACCCCGGAGGGGGTTTCACCGCGCAAAGGTCTGCAAACGAAAGACCCCGGCGCCCGCCAAGGAATTCAGTGCCTTCGGCCCGGCACTGCCTTCCTGGCCTGACGGCAGCGTCAGGCACCCTGATACTAATGCAGGGTTGTCGCTCGGCAACCCACAGCGCTGATCAACGATTCCGCCTACTTACTTGAGCGACTCGGCGCGGCGCTTGAACGACTCGAGCATCTTGGGGAGCTGGGTATCCACCAGCGCGTTGACGATCGTCTTGGGCACCAGCGCGCCCAGGGTGACCTCGATGCTGTACGTGGCCTTGGTCTGGCCATTGCCCAGGTCCTCGAGCTGCCAGCCACCCTTGTTGTCCTTCATGAACTCGCCTTCGATGAAGGCCCAGCTCAGCTTGGCGGGTTTGTCCTCGCTCAGCCGCAGCGTGTACTTGATGGTCTTGACGATCTCCGCCGTGTACTGAACGTCGACCTGGTTGCCCTGGCGATTGAAGGTCCTGATGGCCTTCACCTCGGGCAGAAATTCCGGGTAGCGCTCGTAGTCGCTGACGACCTTGAAGACCGTTTCCCGGGGGGCGTTGATGGTGATCGACCGCGTCGCGCCTGCCATGACCAACCTCCTTGATGACTTGGTGTGAAGACCGTCAGACCGGCTTCTTGTTCAGGTTGTGGGTCGCGGTGATGTAGCGCACCGTGCCCGTCTTGGACCGCATGACGACCGAGTGGGTCTCGCAGCCGCCGGCGTAGAAGCGCACGCCCTTGAGGAAGTCGCCGGTGGTGACGCCGGTCGCCGCGAACATCACCTCGCCGCGGGCGAGCTCTTCCGCGGTGTAGATCTTGTTCACGTCGGCGCCCATCTTGGTGGCGCGCTGCGCTTCCTGCTCGTTGCGGGGCCGCAGCCGGCCGTGCATCTCGCCGCCCACGCTGCGCACCGCGGCCGCGGTGATGACGCCTTCGGGCGCGCCGCCGGTGCCCATGAGCACGTCGACGCCGGAGTCCTCGAAGCAGCTCGCCACGCCGCCCGCGACGTCGCCGTCTTCGATGAGGCGCACGCGCGCGCCCGCGAGGCGCACTTCCTTGATCAGCTCCGCGTGGCGGTCGCGGTCGAGGATCACCACGGTGAGCTCGTTGACCTGGCGCTTCATCGCCTTGGCGATGTTCTTCAGGTTCTCGGTGGGGCTCTTCGACAGGTCGATGGAGCCGACGGCGCGCGGGCCGACCACCAGCTTCTCCATGTACGTGTCGGGCGCGTTGAGCAGGTGGCCTCGGTTGGCGATGGCCACCACCGAGATGGCGCCCGGCCGGCCGAAGGCGCAGAGGTTGGTGCCTTCGAGCGGGTCGAGCGCGATGTCCACCGGCGGGGTGCCCGGGCCCATCTTGCCGACGCGCTCGCCGATGTAGAGCATCGGCGCCTCGTCGCGCTCGCCTTCGCCGATGACCACCGTGCCGTCGATGGGCAGGGCGTCGAAGGCGCGGCGCATGGCGTCGACCGCCGCCTGGTCGCTCTCGTTCTTGGTGCCGCGGCCCATCAGCCGGGCGGAGGCGATCGCCGCCATCTCGGTGACGCGCACCACTTCCATCGCGAGGTTACGGTCCATGGTTGTCCTTGGGGGTGAGCAAGCGCTTCACGGACTCGGGAAGCGCGGTGGGTTTTCCATCGGTGCCGATGCAAGCGTGCACCGTGCGGCCGGTGCACAGCACGGTGTCTTCACCGTCGCGGCGCACCTGATAGCCGAACTCCAACGAGGCGCGGCGCACCTCGGTGACTTGGACCCGCACCTTGAGCAGGTCGTCGTAGCGGGCAGACGCCTTGTACTGACAGCTCGCGTCCACCACGGGCAGGAAGCGCCCTTCCTTCTCCATGTCGCGGTAGCTGCCGCCCTTGGAACGGAACAGCTCGGAGCGGGCGAGCTCGAAGTAGCGGAAGTAGTTCGCGTAGTAGACGACGCCCATCTGGTCGGTGTCGCCGTAGATGACGCGGACTGTGGCCTCGACGGACATGGGAAAGGCGCGGACCGTATCACTTTGCACGCCGCTTTCCGGGGTGTTTGCGCGAGGATGCCGCGCCATGACGAACCGCGCGCTCCTCGCCGCGGCCTGCCTGAGTGCCACGGCGGCCTGGGCCAAGCCCCCGAAGCTCACCCTGGTCATCAGCGTGGACTCCATGGGCACCGACGTCTTCCAGCGCATGCGGCCGCGCTTCAAGGCGGGCTTCTCCACCCTGCTCACCCAGGGCGCCTACTTCCCGTCGGCCCGCTACGAGTACGCCGAGACCGTCACCGCGGCCGGGCACGCCACGCTGTCCACCGGCGCCAACCCCTGGCGGCACGGCATCGCCTCGAACAAGGTGCTCAACCGGGCCACGGGCAAGCTGGAGCCCGTCTTCTACGACCCCGGCCACCCGGTGCTGGAAGCGCCGCCCGGCGTCGACGACAGCTCGCCGGCCAACCTGCTGTCGGAGTCGGTGGCGGACAAGGTGAAGCTGGCCACCGCCGGAGCGGGCAAGGCCGTTTCCATCGCTGGAAAGGCGCGCGCCGCCATCGCGCTCGGCGGGCACCTCGGGGCCGCCTGGTGGTTCAACGAGCCCACCGGGCGCTTCGTCACCGGCACCTACTACGCGAAGGAACCGCCGGCCTGGGTGAAGGCCTTCAACGACAAGAAGAACGCCGACGCCTACCACGCGAAGGCGTGGGAGCTGCTCGCGCCCGCCAAGGAGTACCAGGGCGAGGACGAGCGGCCCGGCGAGTCGGACTGGTACGGCATGGGCAAGAAGTTCCCCCACCCGCTCAACGGCGGCCTGCCGGCGCCCGGCGGCGCGTCGTATTCCGCGCTGGCCTCGTCGCCCTTCTTCAACGACGTGGAAGTGGCCTTCGCCAAGGCGGCCATCGACGGGGAGCAGCTCGGCAAGGACGACGTGCCCGACCTTCTGGCGGTGAGCTTCTCGGCGCCCGACCGCACCTACCACCTCTACGGTCCGTACTCCTGGGAGGTGCAGGACGGGTACCTCCGGCTGGACAAGGCCATCGGCGAGCTGCTCGCGGCGGCGGAGAAGGCGGCCGGTGGCAAGGCGAACCTCGCGGTGGTGGTGAGCGCCGACCACGGCGGCGCCGACATTCCCGAAGGCTGGGCGGCGCGCGGGCTCGACGGCGTGCGCATGAGCCCCAAGGCGCTCGGCGAAGGGCTGAGCAAGGAGCTGGCGGCGAAGTTCGGCGGCGCGGCGCTGGTGAGCGCCATCGAGGAGATCGACGTGTACCTCGACGCCAAGGTGATGGCCGACAAGAAGCTCGACCCGGCAGCGGTGCGGCGCGCGGCGGCGGCGTGGCTGTCGAAGCAGCCGGACACCGCACTCGCGGTGGCGCGCGACGACCTCTTCGAACACGACACCACCCCGGGGCTCCTGCGGACCGTGCAGCTCGACTACCTGGCCGAGCGCAGCGGCGACGTGTTCCTGGTGCTCAAGCCGTACCACGTGAGCGAGGTGGAGCCGGGCGGCACCTCGCACGGGCAGCCGTACCTCTACGACTCCGAGGTGCCGGTGATCCTCTACGGCCGCGGGGTGAAGGCCGGGGTGTACCCCTCGGCCATCAAGGTGACCGACGTGGCGCCCACGGTGAGCGCGCTGATGGAAGTCGGCACCCCGTCGTCGGCCGAAGGCTCCGCGCGCGGCGAGGCGCTGGCGCTGCCGCCCAGGTAGTGGGCCTGGTCCGCATCATCGACGAGGTGCTGCCGGCGGCGCTCCACCGCCGGCTGCTGCGCGCCGTCACCGCGCTGGGCGACGGGGGCATGACCCACGGCTACCAGCGCACCTTCTGGTTCCCGCGCGACGCCGAGCCATGCGGGGTGGTGGAAGAGGCCGTGGTCTTCCTGCGCGAGCGGCTCCTGGGGCCCGGCGCGGGAGAAGAGTGGTGGCTCTCGCGCATGCGCACGTCGAACGTGCCCATCGACTTTCACCGCGACCGCGACCAGGCGCGCGCCCGCGCCGGCCAGGGCGACGCCCACCCCACCCGCTCGTCGGTGCTGATGCTCAACCGCTGCCGCGGCGGGCTGCTCGCCGTCTCGCCGTCGGCGCCCGACCTCGACGAGCCGGCGTGCGCGCCCAGGGCGCGCGACTTCGACCTGGTGGAGCCGCGGCCCAACCGGCTGGTCTCCTTCGACGGGACCCTGACCCACGGCGTGCTCGACGCGCGCAACCACGTGCCGCTCCAGCGGTTGCCGAAGGAGCCGGGGCTGCGGTTGACCATTGCAGTGAACACCTGGGCGAAGCCCATCTTCGAGCCGCGCAGCTTTCGGCAGTCGCGCGCCTACCCTGCGCTGCGAAAGTCGGGGTAGAAGCCGAAGCCGTGCTGTCGCTCGCGCTCGCCCTCAGCCTGGCCACCTCGCCGCCCGAGGTGTCTCGCGCGCTGGGCGAGGAGACCATCAGCGTCCAGGTGGGGCACGCCTTCTCGCTGGGCGACGCCCATGCGCGCGTGCAGATGCTGCTCGACTACTGGAACAAGGCCTTCGGGGTGCGCTCCGAGTGGGTCGGCGAGCGGGTGTGGCTGCAGGGCCAGGTCTTCGGCATCGCGCTGCACGCCTACTTCGACATCGCGGCGAACACGGTGCGCGCGGTGGCGGCCGACCCCGGCTGGCTGCGCGACAACGCCAAGGACTACGTGAAGCGGAAGCTGCAGAAGTACCTGCACCCGCTCTACGCCGAGCCCTGAAGACGTCGGGCGGCGACGCAGAAACAACCACACTGTCCCACCTCGACGCCGCTGGACGCACGCGTTCGCGATCGCGCCAGGGCCGGAAATTCGGCCTGAGAGAACAGAAGCTTGCACTCTCGATCGGCGGCCTCACAATGCCGCGCGTCGATGCCGGGCCACTCCACCGCCACTGCTCTCTCCGAAGCCCAGGCCGCGCCCCTCACGAGGTTCCACGAGCGGCTGCTGGCCTTCACCCTGACCGCGCGCCCGGGCAGCGCGACCGCGCGCGCCGCGCAGGTCATCTCCGAAGCGCGGGTGGACCTGAACCCGCACCAGATCGAAGCGGCGGCCTTCGCGCTCGAGGCGCTGCCGCGCGGCGGCTGCCTGCTCGCCGACGAGGTCGGCCTCGGCAAGACCATCGAGGCGGGCATCGTCATCGCCCAGCGGTGCCTGGAGACCAAGGGGCGGGTGCTCATTCTCACCCCCGCCACGCTGCGCGCGCAGTGGCAGGCCGAGCTGCGCGACAAGTTCGACCTCGAGTCCTTCGTGGTCGACAGCCGCACGGTGCGGGCGACGGGCAACCCGTTCGACCAGCCGGGCCCAGTCATCGCGTCGATTCCCTTCGCGGCGTTCCGGCCAGAGCACCTCAAGGCGATTCCGTGGGACCTGGTGGTCATCGACGAGGCGCACCGCCTGCGCAACTCGCACCAGCCGTCGAACAAGACGGGCAAGGCGCTGCGCAGCTCGCTCGCCGGGCGGCCCAAGCTGCTGCTCACCGCGACGCCGCTGCAGAACAACATCTCCGAGCTCTTCGGGCTGCTGTCCTTGCTCGACGAGCAGATCCTCGGGCCGGAAGAGGCCTTCAAGACCCACTTCCCGGTCGACGGCGAGGGCGGCATGGAAGGCGCGGCGGCGACCGACCTCAAGACGCGGCTCGCGCCGGTGGTGCAGCGCACGCTGCGCCGGCAGGTGCGCGAGTACGTGCGCTTCACCAACCGGCGTTCCATCGTCGAGGACTTCACGCCGTCGGCGAGCGAGCAGTCGCTCTACGACGACGTGAGCGACTTCCTGCGGCGCTCGGAAGCGCTCTCGCTCGACCCGGGCCGCAAGACGCTGCTCTCGCTGGTGTACCGCAAGCTGCTGGCGTCCTCGACCTTCGCCATCGCCCCCACGCTGGAGCGGCTCGCCCAGTCGCTCGAGAAGCGGCTCGAGGTGATGAAGACGTCGGCGCAGGCGACCGCGCTGCTGGAAGGCGCGGAAGAGGTGTCCGCCTACCCGGAAGAGGCCGAGGACTGGGCCGACGACGAGGCGAAGCCGGTCACCGTGAAGGCGCTGCAGGGCGAGCTCCACGAGCTCAAGACGTACGCCAAGCGGGCGAGCGCCATCACCGTCAACGCCAAGGGCGAGGCGCTCAAGCGCGCGCTGGACCGCGTCTTCACCGTGGCGCGGGCGCACCAGTGGCCCGAGAAGGCGGTGGTCTTCACCGAGAGCAAGCGCACCCAGCAGTACCTCTTCGAGCTGCTGTCGAAGCACGGCTTCGAAGGGAAGATCTCGGTGCTCT
The DNA here is from genome assembly GCA_019694595.1 of Myxococcaceae bacterium. Classification (GTDB taxonomy): domain Bacteria; phylum Myxococcota; class Myxococcia; order Myxococcales; family Myxococcaceae; genus JAIBBQ01. The sequence goes on along the minus strand of JAIBBQ010000168.1, from coordinate 2,968 downwards.
CGGGCGACGCCGGCACCCCGGAAGCGCGCAAGGCGCTGGTCGACGAGTTCCGCGAGCGCACCCAGATCCTCCTCAGCACCGAGGCCGGCGCGGAAGGCCTGAACCTCCAGTTCTGCAACCTGGTGGTGAACTACGACCTGCCCTGGAACCCGCAGCGGGTGGAGCAGCGCATCGGCCGCTGCCACCGCTACGGCCAGCAGCGCGACGTGGTGGTGCTCAACTTCCTCAACCGGCAGAACGCGGCCGACGCCCGGCTCTACGAGCTGCTGGAGAAGAAGCTCACGCTCTTCGACGGCGTCTTCGGCGCGAGCGACGAGATCCTCGGCGCGCTGGAGAGCGGCGTCGACTTCGAGCGCCGGGTGCTCGACATCTACCAGTCGTGCCGCACCCCGGAAGAGATCAACGCGGCCTTCGCGGCGCTGCGCAGCGACCTCGAGTCGCGCATCGAGAGCCGCATGACGGAAGCGCGCTCGCTCTTGCTCGAGCGCTTCGACGGCGACGTGCGGCGGCGGCTCAAGCTCGCGGGCGACGCGGCGCAGGAATCGCTCAAGCAGCACCAGGCGGCGAGCCAGGCGCTGGTGGGCTCGGTGCTGGGCCCCAAGGCCAAGGGCCGCAAGCAGCTCGCGCTGGCCGCCAAGCAGGTGCGCGAGCGCACCGACGACGCGGTGAGCTACCTGGAGCTCGACGGGGGCACCCTGCCCGGCCCGCTGCACGGGCTGGCCGGCAAGGAAGGCTGGTGGTTCGCCTACCGCCTCGAGCTCTCGGGCCTCAAGCCCGAGGAGAAGGTGGTGCACCTGGTGCTGGTGCGCCACGGCGAAGGCTTCAAGGTGCTGCCGGCCGACGAGGCCGCGCGCCTGGTGGAAGCGCAGGCCAAGGAAGTCGCCGACCGCCGGCCGCCCAGCGTGTCGATGGCGCTGGAGCAGGAGAAGGCGCTGGTCGCCCTGCGCGAGAGCGTGCAGGTGCAGGCCGAGCGCTCGGGCGCGCTGGAGCTGGACGCCGCGCGCGAGCGCGCCGACCGCTACGCCGAGGACTGCCTGCTGGCGCCCCGCGCGGGCGTGGAGAAGGCCAAGGCCGCGTGGGAGACCGCCCGCCAGGCGCTCCCGGGCATCGCCGAGCCCCCCGAGCGCATGAAGGCCCGCGCGGCGTGCGAACGGCTCGAGCGCGACTACCGCCGCAAGCTCAAGGAACTCCGCGCGCTGGAAGATCAGAAGTACGCGGAGAAGGACCGCACCATCGCCGAGCTCACCGCGCGCGCGAAGGTGGTGGTGGGCCGCTCGCTCATCGCCTCGGCGTACTTCTGGGTCAGCTGACCCGGACGCCGCTACCAGCGCACCGCGACGCAGCCCGGCCGTTCCACCGCCACCGTCGGGCGCTCGCCGAAGACCTTGAACAGCGCGCCCAGCGCACCTGCGAGGAAGCCGGTGGCCACCGGCTCGTTCACGGTGATGGCGAGCTCGCGCTTGCCGCGCTCGTCGAGGTGGAGCGTGAGCCACTCGATGCCGCGCAGCGGCTGCCCCACCGCGCGCTTGAGCACCGAGCGCACGCCCATCATCTTGCCCACGGTGAGCACCGCCCCGGGGATCTCGTGGCGCAGGCATTCCACCACCCGCGCACCGAGCCGCTCGAGCTGATCCGGTCGGCCGGGGAAGAGCGCTTCCGCGGTCTCCACCACGCCCTGGTGGAACAGCGTCCAGCTCACCTCGCGGTGGACCTGGGTCGGGTCCAGGCCCTTCGAGGCCAGCGTGGACAGGAGGCCGCCCGGCAGCTCGCCGGCGAGCGCCCGCCCCCACAGGCCGTGCACCAGCTTGCCGCTGACCTTCCGCTCACTCACCGGGTCTTGAACTCGAAGCGCACCGGCTGCGCCTTGGAGAAGACGTCGGAGTGCCGCGGCTTCGCCTCGCGACCGAAGTACACCTCGGCGACGCCGCCGCACGGGCTGCGCACGGTGACCGCGGTGGTGTCCCACGGCAGCAGGAGCAGGTCGCCGGTGCGCGCCTGCATCGGCACTGGCCCGGGCCACACCTCGGCCACGCAGGCGGCGCTCATCGACAGTCGCACGTAGAGGCGGCCTTCTTCGCGGTTGGGAATCGGAGCCCACGCGGTCGGCGGCACGAAGGCGTCGACCACCGGCGCGGCGACGTTGCCCGGCCCGGTGGGCGCCTGGAGCATCGGCCCGGTCTGTGCGGTGACCGGTGCGGGGGGCGCAGGCGGGGCCGCGGGCGCGGGCGGCGGCGCCTCTCCCGGGGGCGGCTTGTAATAGTAGACCTTGGGCGCGGGGCCGGTCGGCGCCGGCGGCGGCGGCGGCGGCTTGGGCAGCAAGTACGTGTTGGGCGGCAGCGGCGTCGCAGGGGCCGCCGCGGGCGCGCTCGACGGGGGCAGCGCGTAGCTGCGCTGACCGCTCGCCGACGCCACCAGGGTGGTGCCGGCATCGAGCGGCGCGGGTCTCGACGCGGCGAGCTCGGCGCGCTTCTTCTTCGACTCCTCGAAGCAGCGGGGCGGCAGACCGTTGGCGTCGTCGCTCCGGGCGAGGCGCTCCACCTCGAAGTCGGTGAGCTGGTTGAGCAGCGCGCACTGCTTGTCGGCGCGCGCGCGCCACGCCGGGAAGGCGTCAAGCAGGCACACCGTGCAGCGGGTGTTGGGCTGATCCTCGGCGCGCATCAGCGACAGGCCCGACTCGCCGCCTTCCTTCTGCTCGATGGCGCGGGCCATGGCCGCGGCGTTGACGCGGGTGCAGTCGCAGGCGCGCAGCTCCTTCGACGCCAGGAAGCCCTGGGTGTAGTCGCGGTCGCCTTCGAGGAGCGACTGCTCGCGCGCGAGGAACTTCCACTTCTCGAGCCAGGGGCCCTTGAGCGCCGCCTCGCGCTCCGCGGGCGAAGCCGGGGCGAGCGGGGCCGAAGGGGTCGCCGCGGGAGGCAGCGCCGGCGCCACGGTGGTGGTGACGACGCTGGGCCCGCTGCCGGCGTCGAGC
>JAIBBQ010000392.1 GCA_019694595.1 Myxococcaceae bacterium | reverse complement strand
GGGGCGTCGTAGCAGTCGAGCACCGGCGGCGGCGCCGGCTTGGGCACCACCGGCAGCGCCACGGGCGCGGGGCCGACGGGGAGCTTGACCTCGAGCACCCGCGCCGGCGGCGGCCGGTACGCCGGCAGGCGGTTGGAACCGCGCCACCAGAAGAGCCCCACCACCACCAGTGCCCCGGTGAAGAAGAAGGCCCCCGCGACGACGAGCCTGCGCCCGCGCTGGAACCGCTGGGCCTCGAGTCGCAGCTCCTCGGTGATGGGGCGGCGCGGCGCGCTCACCGGCGAAGGCCGGGGCGGGCCGGGCGGAGACGGCCTGGGCACGTGCGCCGCGTGACTCGCCGAACCGCGGGGGACGTGCGCCGCGTGACTCGACGAGCCGCGCGGCTTCTGCGGCGGCTTCTGCTGCGGCATCTCCTGGGTGTCGCTGGTGCCGGGGTCGCTCAGCACGCCGGAGAAGTCGTCGACCTTCTTCATGCGCTTCTGGACCTGGGCGTCGGCGGCGGCGACGTCGCGCACCCGCCGCCCCGGCTCTTCCTGCGCGGGCGGAGCGTCCCACCCGGTGATCTCCTTGCTGTCGAAGGGGCTGTCGCCGCCGAACGCCTCGAACGCCGGGGCCGACATCGACGTCTCGGCGGTGGCGTCGACCTCGCCACCCGAGAAGGCGGGGCGGGCGGACACCCGCGGCTCCTGGACCACCGGCTCCGGCAGCTCGGCACCTTCCACTTCCTCCAGGTCGAAGCGCTCGAAGGGCACCGGGCCGCTGGCCTCGGCCTTGAGCTGCGGCGGGAAGAGCTCTTCCAGCATGCGCAGCCGGTCGGCCTGGCCCGGCACCCCGCCCTGGGCCGAGAGGAAGTCACCCACCGCGGACGCCAGCTCGCTCGCGCTCTGGTACCGGCGGCCAGGCACCGGATCCAGCGCGCGCAGGATGATGGGGTCGAGCCGGGCGTTGATGCGCCGGTTGAGGCGCGACGGCGGCGGGGGCAGCTCGCGCCGGGTGGACATGGCCGCCGCGGGGGGCAGCCGCAAGGTGAGCAGTTCGTAGGCGATGACGCCGAGCGAGTAGATGTCGGCCTCGGGCGAGGCTTCCTGCCCTTCCGGTGGGCGGTAGGCGCCGCGGCCCGCCTGGCCGAACGCCTTGCGCAGCGCCGGCACCGCGTTCATCGCCGCCAGCGCCCCGAAGTCGCAGATGCCCAGGCGCCCTTCGTCGGTGAGGAGCACGTTGCCGGGGGTGAGCGCCCCGTGCACCACCTGCGCGCGGTGGGCGTGGGTGAGCACCTGGGCGAGCTCGATGACCCAGCCGAGCGCCAGCGCGAACGGGAGCACCACGTCCTTGGAGTAGAGCCGCTGCAACGCCTGGCCCAGGGTGTGCGGCCCGAGGTCTTCGCGGATCACCGCCAGGCGCTTCTTGGCCAGCCCGACGCCGATCACCTGGGCGATCAGCGGGTGCGGCGAGGCCGCCAGGCGGTGCGCCGTCTCGCTCACCGCGCGTGCGTAGGCGGGCGCGGAGGTCGCCGGGTGGAACAGCTTGACGATCGCTCTCTGGCCCTTGGCTTCCGCGCGGAACAGCTCGGCGAGCTCACCTGTCTCCAGGCGGCCGAGGAGCCGGTAGTCCGACGTCATCGGTCAGCGAAACGTACCGCCCACCGCGTCGAACTGAAACCCACACCAGACGCAGGCATCGCCGCGCCGGCCCTTGGGCAGCTCGAGCAGACACCCCGGGCAGCGAGGCCGCTTGCGCGCCTCGGCCTTCCGTGAATGGGCCGCGTCAGGCGGAATGGCCTGCCGGGACTCGGCCGCTTCCCGCCGGACCCGGGCCTCGAGGAGCTGCAGGCGCACCTCGAGATCGGCGATGCGGGCCATCAGCGCGCCGCGTTCCCGGGCGAACCCCCGGGTGCTGCGCGGCTCTGCGGTGATCCGTCGGGCGCCCATGTCTGTCCCCGACAGGGTGCCACGGGCCTGGTAAGAATGGAAAATCTTGGAACCGCTCCACGGCAGCCAGGTCGGCCCGATCGACCGCGCCCACACCGTCGAAGCGCTGCGCAGGGCCCGCGGCGTGCTGGAAGACCCCGGTCTGCGGGGGCTGCTCGCCCACCCGGGCGGCGACGCGGTCGAGCGCTCGCGCGCGATCTACGTCAACCGCAACCTGCGCATGAGCAACGTGTCCATGGTCGGCTTCGACATGGACTACACGCTGGCGATCTACCACCAGCGCCGCATCGAGCAGCTCTCGTTCGATCTCACGGTGAAGAAGCTGATCGAGGCCTTCGGCTACCCGAAGGAAATCGAGGCGGTGCGCTACGACGGCGCCTTCGTGATGCGCGGGCTGTTCGTCGACAAGCGGCACGGCAACCTGATCAAGATGGACCGCTTCGGCCACGTCGGCCGCGCGTACCACGGCCGCACCCTGCTCTCGGACGAGGAGCTGGCCCGGCTCTACCGCAACGAGCGCATTCGCCTGAAGAACCCCGAGTACGCGTGGATCGACACGCTCTTCGCGCTGCCCGAAGCCTGCCTCTTCGCCGACACCATCGCCCTGCTCGAGGTGAAGCTCGGGCGCACGCTCGACTACGGCAAGCTGTACGACGACATCCGCGAGGCGATCGACACCGTCCACCGCGACAACTCGCTGAAGCAGATCATCCGCGCGGACATCGGCCGCTACATCTTCAAGGACCCCGAGCTGGGGCCAGCGCTCCACAAGCTGCGCTCGGGCGGCAAGCGGCTGTTCGTGCTCACCAACTCGCT
>JAIBBQ010000167.1 GCA_019694595.1 Myxococcaceae bacterium | reverse complement strand
TCCGCCGCGGACGAGGCCCCGGTGCCGCCGCCGGCGCCTGCGCCGCTCTGAGCCCGTGCAGGCGAGGGAGCACCCGTCGTGCCCCGGTGACGCCAAGGCGCCGCGCTCGCGCCCGGCTCGGGCGACTTCGCGTAGGGTCTCGCGCATGCCCGTTCGCCTGAGCACCACCCACGTCACCGCGACCCGCACCTCGGCGGGTGAGCTCCCGCTGCGCAGCCTGGTGCCGCGCGCGTGGGTGCCTGCGCTGCGCGCGCAGCTCGACGGCCCACGCTTCGCCGCGCTCTGGCAGTTCGTCGACCAGGAATACGCGACCGGCTCGGTCTTCCCTCCGCGCGCGCAGATCTTCGCGGCGCTCAAGCACACGCCGCCGTCGCACGTGAAGGTGGTGGTCATCGGTCAGGACCCGTACCCCACCAAGGGCAACGCCAACGGCCTCGCCTTCTCGGTGGCGCAGGGCATGAAGGTGCCCGCGTCGCTGCAGAACATCTTCAAGGGGCTCCAGGCCGACACCGGGCAGGCGATTCCCGCCTCGGGCGACCTGACGCCGTGGACCAAGCAAGGTGTGCTGTTGCTCAACACCGTGCTCACCGTGCGCGAAGGCCAGCCCAACTCGCACAAGGGCAAGGGGTGGGAAGACGTCACCCAGGCCATCTTGAAGAAGGTGAACGACGAGCCCGGGCCGGTGGTCTTCCTGTGCCTCGGGGCGCAGGCGAAGGCGATGGCCGAGTCGATGGTGGACACCCACAAGCACACGATTCTCTCGGCGCCGCACCCCTCGCCGCTCAACGGCAAGGCCTTCGAGAAGGCGGCCGGGCAGGAGCACCTCTTCACCGAGGTGAACCGGATCCTCACCGACGGTGGGCGCACCGCGGTGGACTGGTCGCTCGAGGCTCCCTGACGGCGCTGGTGTAGGTCCGTCGACGGGTGACGACGCTGTCACCCGCGGTGGACAGGTGAGCCTCCCCGGGTGACGCGGGGTTGAGGTTGGCGCCTGAGGTGCAGTGGGTGCGGGCATGATCCACCACGCGACCGCGACCCGCCGCCCGAACCCCGCTCCCGCCGCCACCCCTCGCCTGGAGCGCGGCACCACCGGCCCCGACGTCGCGCGCCTGCAGAAGCTGCTCAACCAGCGGGGCGCCGACCTCACGCCCGACGGCCTCTTCGGGCCGCTCACCGACGCCGCGGTCCGTCGCTTCCAGTCGTCGCACGGCCTGAACGACGACGGCATCGTGGGCCCCAAGACCTGGGCCGCGCTGCGCGGTCACGCCCCCAAGCCGCCGCCGGGCAAGCCGGGGCCGGTGAGCGGGCCCGGGCCGTCGAACGGCCACTCCGCGGAATGGAACAAGTACGCGGACATGATCCGCAAGGCGGGCGGCACGGTGAACCCCGGCGGCAAGCCGACGGTGCTCGGCATCCGCGCCAAGGGCGGCGGCGCCTCCACCAGCTACCAGGACAAGTTCGTGGTGCTGCGCCCCAACGGCGACGTGGTCCACATTCGCGGGTCGACCCGCCCCGGGCAGACACGCTCGTCGCTCTCGCCCGACGTCAACGGCGACGGCGTGGGCGACGTCGCGATGCTGCGGCCGGGCAACTACGACGTGGTGGCCAACGGGCCCCACGACGGCGCGCCGTCGTTCCACGTGCTCACCAAGGGCGGCAGCGACCGGGTGGCGGCCTGGCGCGACCTGAACCACGACGGCTTCTACTCGTCGTCGGAGCGCCGCTGGAGCGAGCGCCACGGCGTCACCGCGGGCGCCATCCTCTTCCACACCGGCTTCGCGAACCCGTCGTCCATCGGCTGCCAGAACATCAAGCCGTCGGACATGGGCAGCTTCGTGCGCGCGGTGGGCGGCGCGGGTGGCAACTTCAACTTCACCCTGGTCGAGGTGTAGACGTCTCCGGGTGCTCGAGCTCTGCGCCCATCCGCTCCTCGACGTGGCCGCCTTCACCTGCGACTTCACCGCACCGCTGGGGGCGCAGCCCTCACCCGACTGGCTGCAGGCGCTCCTGCGCCTCGAGGCCCCGGCGCCGCTGAAGTCCGACGACGACGTGCGCGGCCACGTGCGCGACCTGCTGCGGCACGCGGGCTTCAAGCCCACCGGGCGCAGCAAGCCGGCGAGCGAGTACCTGGTGCGCGCCGCGGGCGAAGGGGCGCTGCGGTCCATCAACGCCGCGGTCGATGCCTGCAACGTGGTGTCGCTGCACTCGGGCCTGCCCATCAGCGTGGTGGACCTGGCGCTCGCCCGTCCGCCCTTCCGCATCGAGCCCGCCCCGGCCGGGCAGCAGTACGTGTTCAACGCCGGCGGGCAGAGCATCGACGTGGGCGCGCTCGTGTGCCTGTTCGACGCCGACGGCCCCTGCGCCAACCCGGTGAAGGACGCGCAGCGCACCAAGACGCGCGACGACACCACCCGCACCCTGTCCGTGCTCTGGGGGACCCGGGCGCTCCCCGGGCGAACCCGGGCCGCGCTCGCCTGGTACCGCGAGCTCCTCGAGCGCCTGGGTGCGCAGGTGACACCCGTCGCGGGTTGAGCTTTGCGCAGGCCCTGAAGGCTGTGCTGAAAGGAAGGTCATGAGCCACAAGGTCGGGTGGGGCCCGCGCGTCGACGGCGGCAGCAGCAAGCCAGCGAAGAGCGAGAAGGCCGAGTTCAAGCGCGGCGGCAAGACCAAGGTCGACGTGAAGGAAGCGAGCGACGTGGTGTCGCTGGGCCAGGGCCGCTTCCTGGTGGTGGGCGACCAGAGCAACAAGCTCGCGGTGGTCGGCGCCGACGGCAAGACCACCCGGGTCGAGCTCGGCGACGTGAAGAACGGCAAGAGCGGCTTCGAGGGCGTGGCCTACGACGCGCGCAACCACAAGCTGTACGTCTCGCGCGAGGAGCAAGGCAAGGTGCTGCGCTACGGGTGGGACCCCGACGCCGGCCAGCCGCCCAAGCTCGAGAAGACCATCGCGCTGGAGCTCGATGGGCCCAAGAACAAGGGCATCGAAGGCCTGGCGTTCCTGCCGGGCGACGTCTCGCCGGGCGGCCGGCCGCAGCTGCTCGCCGCCAAGGAAGGCAAGCCGCGCGAGCTGCTGCTGATGGGCGCCGACGGCTCGGACAAGCCGAAGAAGGTCGACCTCGAGGCCCAGGTGCGCAGCGTGTGCCGCGACTTCTCGGCGCTCGCGGTGGACCCCAAGTCCGGGCACGTCTTCATCTCGTCCGACGAGTCGTCGACGGTGGCGGAGATCGAGCTGGTGCAGAAGAACGGCACGCTCGAAGGCCGCCTGGTGCAGTCGTTCCCGCTGCGCGACAAGAAGGACAAGCCGCTGGACCGCGTGGAAGGCCTCACCTTCGACGAGAAGGGCAACCTGCACGTGCTGACCGAGAACGCCGACGAGCTGCTCGAGCTCGAGCGCCAGTAAGGCTCAGGCCAGGCGGGGGAAGACCTCGCGGCGGACCTGGAAGCAGTCGTCGCGCAGGCCCTTGCCGTTCGAGCGCACGGTGCGCTTGAGCACGAAGTCCATCAGCAGCGGGTCGTGCTGGTCGATCTCGTTGAGCAGGGTGCGCTGCGCCTCGGTGAGGAAGCCGTGCGCCACCACCGCCCGGGTCTGCATCACCACGTTGATGGCGGGCAGCGGCCAGTCGCTGCCGTTGCACAGCCGGCCCTGCAAGGCGTCGTGCTCCAGCACGTGCTGCAGGGGCTTGCCGACGCGGTTCACCAGCGCGAGCGCCGACAGGTCGCCGAAGAGCTTCCCTTCCCACTTCGGATCCGCCATCAGCCGCAGGAAGAGCTCGAAGTTGTCGACCCACGGCTCGCCGGCGGCGTCGAGGTCGGGGTTCTGGCCCAGGCTCGCGCAGTGGGCGACCACCACCGTCACCCCGTGCTCCAGCGCGCGCCGCAGGTGGAGCGGGTTGCCCAGGCGCTGTCGTTCCTCGGCGTGCACCGCCTTCTCCTCGCCTGCGTGGGTGATGAGCGGCACCTGCAGGCGCGCCAGCGCGGCGTAGAAGGCGTCGCACTTCGCGCTCGACGGGTCGATGTTCATCGCGTTGGGCAGCCACTTCACCGCCATCGCCCCCTGGGCGACGACCGACTCCAGTGCGCTCACCGCGTCGGCGCGGTACGGGTGAATGGAGGCCGCGGGCACGAAGAGCTCGGGGTGCGCCTTGGCGAGCGACAGCACGTACGCGTCGGGGGTGTGGAACTCGCTCTGCGCTTCCACCGGCCGGCCGTCGTCGTCGTGGAAGTGGTCGAAGGCGAGGAGCAAGAGCCGCCCGTGGGGCTTCTGGCTGGAGACCAGCGACACCAGGCGGTGGGTGAACTCCTCGTCGCAGTGGTCCTCGTGGGTGACGCCCGCCGCCTCGCGGTACACGGTGAACTTGAGCAGCTCGATGGGGCTCGCGAGCGTCGTCATGCGCGGTGACACCCAGCAGCCGCTGCCGGAATCGCCGGTGCCCACCACGTGGGCGTGCACGTCGAGCACCTTCGCGGGGTCGAGCCCGGCCCAGGCCTGCGCGATGAGCTCCTGGGCCCCCTGAGACAGCGGCCCGGAGGGGCCGAGCGGCCGCGCGAGCCGCGAGGCGCCGAAGCGGCCACCGGTCACCAGGCCGATCACGCCCATGGCCGCGAGGAGCTGCCTTCGGGTGAAGAGGCGCCGGGCCATGGGCGCATCCTTCCACGCGGCTTCCGCTAACGTCTGCTTCATCCGCGCCCTTCGATGACCACCGTCGCCCTCGTCACCTGCCGCACGCGCCCGCAGCTGCCCAGCACCCCGCTGGTGCGCGAGGCGCTCGCGCGCCGCGGCTGCTCGTCGGTCGAGGTGGCGTGGGACGAGCCGAGCTTCGACTGGGACGGCGTGGCGGCCTCGGTGCTGGTGAGCGCCTGGGACTACGGCGACCACCCGGAAGCCTTCCAGGGCTGGCTGCGCCGGGTGCCGAGGCTGCTCAACCCCGCGCCGGTGGTGCGCTGGGCGATGCACCGCGGCTGTCAGAAGGCGCTGGAGGCGCGCGGCGTGGCGCTGGTGCCCACGGTGTGGCTCACCCGGGGGCAGCCGGTGCCGTCGCTCACCCGGCTCCTCGAGGCCGAGGGGTGGGCAGAGGCCGTGCTGCGGCCGGCGGTGGCGGGCGCCGCGACGCGCACCATTCGCTTCTCGCGCGCGGGGGGGGAGTCCGCCCAGGCGGCGCTCGAGCGGCAGCTCGCGCGCGGCGACTGTCTCTTGCAGCGCTACCTGGGCGCGGTGGAGACGGCCCAGGAGCGCAGCCTGGTGTTCGTCGACGGAGCCTTCTCGCACGCGGTGCGCCGGGTGCCGCAGCTCGCGACCGGGCGGCACGCCGGCACCATCGCGCGCGCGGAAGAAGAAGAGCTCTGGGTCGCCAAGCTGGCGCTCTCGGCGGTGGAGAGCCCGCTGCTCTACGCGCAGGTCGACGTGCTGCGCGACGACGACGGCGAGGTGCGGCTGCTCGACCTGGAGCTGGTGGCCCCGGTGCTGTTCCTCGAGCAGCACCCGCCGGCGGTCGAGGTGTACGCCAACGCCGTCGCCCGGCACGCCTTGGCCTACACCGGCGCCTGAGGGCGTTTTCGCTGCTGGAGATCTCCCCGGCGTGGGCCACAATGCGCGGCCGTCACGCGCGAACGCCCCCTCGCGCCAAGGGGAACACCTCCATGCCCATCGCCCTCGTGTCCTGCGTCGCGCTGCTGCTCGCCAGCGCCGAAGAACGTCCCCCGCTGGTGGTGCTGGAGCCCGAGGTGAAGGGGGCGAGCCCCGTCGAGGCCGCCGGGGTGGTGAATGCCATCGCCGCGGGCGCCCGCGAGGTCGACGCCTTCTCGGTGCTGAGCCCCACCGACCTGCGGGCCCTGCTGAGCGTCGAGCGCCAGAAGCAGCTCGTCGGCCTGGGCGGCGAGACGTCGGTGGCGCTGCAGGCGCTGGGCGCCCGGCACGCCATCGCGTCGACCCTCACCAAGGCGGGCGACGGGCTGCGCGCCGAGCTGCGGCTGCTCGACGTGGAGTCGGGCAAGGTGCTCTCGCAGCGCGGCGTGCCCGAGGCGAAGACGCTGGCGGCGCTGACCGTGGCGTTGCCCGGGCTCACCCAGGAAGCGCTGGCGCCGTTGCTCGCCGAGCAGCTGGGGCAGCTCCTGGTGCGCAGCTCCGAGGACGCCGCCGACGTGCTGGTCGACGACAAGCTGCTCGGGTCCACGCCGCTCCTGGCGCCGCTCGCGGTGCCCCGCGGCCGCCACCGCGTCGAGGTGCGCAAGGAAGGCTTCATCGCCCGCAAGGGCAGCGTCACCGTGCAGAAGGGCGAGCTGGCGATGGTGGACCTGGGCCTCCTGCCGTCGCCCGACTTCGCCAACGCCTACCGCACCCGGAACCTGCGCCTGCGCATCGAGGCCATCGCCGCCGGTGCCACCGCGGTCGCGGCCATCACCACCGCCGTGGTGCTCGACCGCTTCGTGGCCGAGCCGGCGTACCAGAACGAGTTCAAGCCTCGCGCCGACCTGCTCGCGCTCGCCAACCAGACCGACACCCCGGCGGCGACCGGAGCGGTGCAGGAGCGGTGCGCGGCGGACCTGACGGCCTGCCGCGCCGACGCGCTCGGGCTGCAGTCGCGCATCAGCTCGATGCAGACGGTGTCGGTGGTGCTCCTGGGCGTGGGGGCGGCCGCCGCGGTGGGCGCGGTGGTGTGCTTCGTGCTCGGCGAGGACCCCAACCGCTACGGCCGGCTGTCGGTCGGCGTGGCGCCGGCGCCGGGTGGCGGTGGCGCGCTGCTGGTGGGAGGTGCCCTGTGATGCGTCGCCTGACGTTGCTGCTCCTCGCCGCGTCTGCCTGCAGCCGCTCGCTCGAGCTGCCGCCGCCCAAGGCGCCTCCCGGGCCGGGCACCATCCAGGGGGCCATCGCCTACGCGGTGCCCGGCAAGGCGACGCCGGTGCCGGCCGTGGGCGCACGCGTGTCGCTGGAGCGCACCGCGAACGTGGTCACCGCCCAGGGAGACCAGGCCCGCTTCGTGTTGCCGGGGGTGACGACCACCGACGGCTTCCTGCTGGTGCAGCTCGACCAGGACGGCGACGGCAAGTTCGAGCGCCAGCGGCGGCTGTCGCTCGCGGACCTGGGCGCCAAGCCCGGGCGCGACCTCGAGGTGGGCACCATTCTCCTGGGCAAGAACGCCACCGTGAGCGGCGTGGTGCTGCGCTCGGACATCACCAGCACCCGCAGCGGCCATGCGGGCACCACCGTCTTCGTGCCCGAAGGGCCGGCGGTGACGCTGACCGGCGACGACGGCACCTTCACGCTGGAAGCGCTCCCCGAAGGGCCGGTGTCCATTTCCTTCTTCCGCGCAGGCTTCCGGTCCGACGAGCGGAGCATCGAGTTGCGCCCGGGCGAGCTGGCGCGCCTCGACGGCATCAAGCTGGTGGTGGACCCGGCGACGGCGATGCCCGCCACGGTGAAGGGGCACGTCGCCTTCGGAGATGCGACGACGCCCGCTGCGGGGGCCACGGTGACGCTCATCGGTCCGAATGGCTCGCAGAGCGCGGCCACCGACGGCGCCGGCGACTACCAGCTGAAGGAAGTGCCCCCGGGGCTCTACACCGCGCGCTTCGAGCGCAGCGACGCCGCGCCGGTGTCGCTGCAGAACGTGCTGGTGCAGCCGCCCGAGGCTTCGCTGCCGACGGTGACGCTCTTCACTGCGCCGGCGGGCTTCGATGGCGGCGGGTCGGGCGGCGGGGCCGGTGGTGGCGGTGGAGCCGGTGGAGGCACCGCGGGCTCGGGCGGCGGCAGCAGCGGCGGAGGGGGCGGTGGGCCGGGCGACGGGGGCAGCGACCCGGTGGCGATCATCAGCCCGCTGGCGACGCCGTACGTGCTGCCGGGCAAGAGCGTGATGCTCAGTGGCCTGGAGTCGGTGGGCAAGCGCCCGCTCGTCTTCCACTGGCGCCAGCTCGGCGCGAGCACGGTGGTCTTCCCCGCCAACGACTCGCCGACGGCCGGCAGCATCACCCTCACCGCGCCCATGCAGCCCGAAGTGCTGCGCCTGCAGCTCACCGTCACCGACATCGACGGCGTCACCAGCCTCCCTGCGTCGCTCGACCTGCCGGTGGCCCAGGCGCCCGTCGCGGTGCTCGACCGCACCACGGCCTCGGCGCCGGTGGGCAGCGTGGTGCAGCTCAGCGCGCAGGGGAGCACCGACCCCAACGGCTCGGGCATCGTCGACTACTTCCTGGTCCCGGTGACCGGCCAGGGCGTCGTGATGCAGAAGCTGGCCGGCGCGGATTTCGGCAAGTTCAACGTCTTCCTGCCCGACGCGGGCGTCGCGGGTGACGTCGGGCTGCAGCTGACGGTGCGCAACAACTACGGCGTCGAGAGCAAGCCGATCGGAGCCACCATCACCTTCACCGCGGGGCTGGTGGCGGGCTGGCTGGTCGACGCCGGGGCGACCCAGGTGGTCGACGGCGGCGAGCTGGTGTCGCTGTCGGGCGAGGCCTTCGCGCCCGGGTTGCCGGACGCGAGCTTCAGCTACCAGTGGAAGCAGCTCTCGGGCTCGCCGGTGGCGCTCTCGTCGCCCGCGCTTTCGACCACCACCTTCATCGCGCCGGTGGTGCAGGGCCCGGGCATGGCGCTGCAGTTCACCCTGACCGCCACCTCGCTCGACGGGCTCAGCCCCAAGCAGCAGGTGGGCAGCACCGCGGTCATCGTGCAGGACGGCACCCCGCCCGACCTCTTCAATTCCTCGGTGCAGGGCGGGGTGGGGAGCCGCTTCGGCCTGCACCTGGACTTCACCGAGCCCATCTCGCTCGACGCGTTCACCAACGAGTTCACCTTCGTGCACGACACCAACAACGTGCTGGTCCCCTTCGACGTCTTCAAGGCGGGGCCCAACAGCGTCGACCTGCGCTTCACCCCGCCGCTCACCCCGGGCAACGCGTACACGCTGGAGCTCATCGGCATTCACGACCTGGCGCCGAACATCTTCGGCGGCAACCTGATGCCGACGCGCAACGTCACCTTCCTCGCCCAGCAGAGCTGGACCACCACCTGGCAGTCGACGTCGACGAGCCAGCTGGAACCGAGGCCCGGCTTCGCGGTGCTGCCGCCGATGGTCGGTGGCGCGATGGGCTACGAGCTGCACCTCTTCGGCCGGCGCGACGGGAACCAGCCGTGGTTCCTCAACCCGCAGAACGTGTACCAGTCGTGCGGCGTGGGCGGCATCTGCATGGCGTCGGACGGGCCGGCGGTCACCCTGAGCCTGAATGGCACCTCGGCGCCCCAGGGCCACAGCGGCTTCAGCGCGCTGGGCAAGGCCTTCGCGCAGCTCGAGGTGGTGGCCTCGTCCACCTCGGCGCCGTCGGTGATGGCCTCGCGCACCTCGGCGCAGAACTGGAGCCGCTTCAGTCCCAACCCGCCCGGGGCGGCGTTCAGCGACGGCCAGAACCTGTACACCTCGTACTTCACGGCGGCGGGCGTGGAGTTCGCGCGCTTCGACACCGTGAACCAGACCTTCACCCTGGAGCACGCGACGCTGCCGGGGAGCTCGGGCTTCGCGACTGCGCCGACGCCCGGGGCCTGGGGGGCAGTGGCCGAGAACGGGCACATGCAGGTGGTGGTGGGCAGCGCCACCGCGGCCAACGGCTTCGACGTGCGGGTCTACGAGCGCGACGCCTTCCAGAACTGGTCGCAGGCCAACGGCACGCTCTACCCCGGCGTGCAGGACGTGCGGCCGCTCCCCGACGTGAGCGTGGGGGGCGCGGCCTTCGTGGAGCAGCGCGGCCAGGGCGCGAGCGGCTCGCTGGTGCTCTCGGTGGCGAGCCCCAACGGCGTCAACGTGGTGGCGAACCTGGTGAACGGGAACGTCGCCGGGTTCGACGCGCTGGGGCGCAACTCTCCGAGCGGCGGCTACGCCTTCGTGGCCTATTCCGACGGGGCGCAGGTGTACCTGCTGCTGTGGGACAACATGCGCATGACGGGCAACCAGGTGGTGGCGATTCCGGGGCCGAACACCTTCAGCGCCCCGGCCGACTCGCTCAACCTCGACAAGAGCTGCACCGCGACCTACCCGCAGCTCTCGGCGCTTCCCGACGGGCTCCTGGTGACGTGGCAGGAGCGCTGCTCCGCCGCCACGGGCTGGCGCATGGCCGGCCGCGTCGTGCGCTGACGACGCCCCATCGGTCATCGGGAGCACCCTCCTCCCGACGGCCGATGCCGAAGGGAGCGCGACGGAGGATTCTCCCGGCATGAACAGGACCGCGCTCGTCTTCACGTCGGCCGCCGCGCTCGCCGTGGTGTCCCTGGCGCTCTCGTGGTCTTCGCGGCCGCCGCGGTCTTCCGAGGCTTCACCGGCGCCGCGTCTCGTGCCAACCGGCGGCACCGGTGGAAACGTGGGCATCGCCGGGCCCGCCAGCTACTCGCAGGGGGGGCCGAGGTTCGACGTGGTCGGGCTCCCGGTGGAGCAGCATGACGACGCCCTCGACGTCTCGCTGCGGCTCAGCCGCACCCGCTGGGAGCTGGGGCAGACCCTGTACGCCAAGGTCTCGGTGCGTGCGCCCGACAAGGCGGCCACGCTCCCGACCACCATGGTGCTGGTGCTCGACCGCTCGAGCTCGATGCGCGGTGAGAAGTGGGCCCAGGCGCAGCGCGCTGCGAACGCGCTCATCGCGGCGCTCTCGCCCGACGACGAACTCGGGGTGGTGGCCTTCGACTCCGACGTGAAGTCGCTGCCCCTGACGCTGGCCGACGCGGCGGGCAAGGCCAAGCTGAAGGCCTTCGTGGCCGAGCTCACGCCCAACAGCGGCACCAACATCGGCGTGGCGCTTTCCGCGGCCGACCGCCTGCTGGGAGCGCGCACAGGTCGGATCAGCTCGAAGCGCGTGGTGCTGGTCTCCGACGGACAACCCACCGAGGGACTCACCTCGCCTGACGAGCTCGCCTCGGTGGCGAGCGAGCTCCACTCGAGAGGGGCCGCGGTGAGCGCGTTCGGCGTGGGCCTGGACTTCGACCAGAAGGTGATGCGGGCCATCGCCGAGGAGGGCGCGGGCTTCTACGCGTTCCTCGAACAGGCCAGCGGCCTCGCTGCGGTGCTCGAGAAGGAGCTCGAGCTTGCCCACCACACGGTGGCCCGACGGGTCACCCTCGGGGTGGGCATGCCGTCGGGGCTCCGCATCGTGGCGATCGCAGGCCGCCGGTACCGTCACATGGGAGAGAACGGGGCGTCCTTCCCGCTCCCCGATCTCGGCCCGGGCCACGAGGCGCAGGCGTACGTGAAGCTCGAGGTGGTGGCGCCCATCCCCGGAGAGGCGATGGCCGTCGCCGGCGCGATTGCGCCCCGCAGCGACAGGCATCACGCGGAGCGCATCACGATCAAAGCCGGGACCGGGGGGGCCCCGGGCGAAGGCGGGACCGTCGACGAGCGGCTCGAGGCAGAAGGGGTGCGCGCCTTCGCCAGCGAGCAGGTCTTCGCCGCCACCGCGGCCTTCGAGAAGGGCGACAAGGCCCAGGCGCTGTCGCTGCTCGACGAGGCCCGGAAGATGCTCGGCACCAGCAGCGATGCGCTCGCCGGCTCCGAGGCGGACGACCTGGCCGACGTCCGCCGCGGCTGGGAGCGGGTCAACAACGCCACCGAGATGCGGCGCTCGTCGATGAACCTCACCAACAAGAAGATGGCGAACTTCGGACAGAACAACCGCTACTGAGGCGCGGGCACCACCACGGACTCGGCGCGGGCGCGCGGGAGCCAGGTGGGGTGCCTGGCCAGGCAGGCGAGCATCGACTCGCGCACCAGGCAGCGCAGGTCGAAGGCCTGCGACGGCAGCTTGGCGCCCACCAGGAAGCGCACCGACATCGTCTTGTCGTCGGCGTCGGTGACCGACACCTCGCGGGTGCGCCCGTCCCACAGCGCCTGCACGTCGGGGCGCGCGAGCACCGCCGACAGTTCCTCGCGCAGCGCGCCCACGTCGGCGCTGTAGTCGACCTTGAGCACCACCGCGCCCAGGAGCTCGGTGGTGGCGCGGCTCCAGTTCTCGAACGTCTTGTCGAGGAAGAAGGAGATGGGCACCACCATGCGGCGCAGGTCCCAGGTGCGCACCACCACGAAGGTGAGGCGAATCTCCTCGACGGTGCCGAACTGGCCGTCGACCACCACCAGGTCGCCCAGGCGAATCGGCTGGGTGATGGACAGCTGCAGCCCGGCGAGCAGCTGGCCGATGCTCTTCTGCGCCGCGAGGCCGATGACCACCGAGACCACGCCGGCGCTGGCGAGGAGCGAGACGCCCACCGTGCGCACCACCTCGAACTGCATGAGGAAGACGGCGGCGGCCACCACGATGATGCCCACTTCCAGCAGGCGGTGGGTGACCGCGAAGTGGGTGCGGGCCGACGGGTCCGTGCTGCGCGAGCTGCCGGCCTGGGTGGCGACGCGCAGCGAGCGCAGCGCGAGGCGCGCCACCGCGGAGATGAGCAGCGAGTTCACCGCCAGGTCCGCCAGCCGCCGCGGCTGACCTTCGAGCAGCAGCACCTGGGCGAAGGCGTGCACCAGCAGCGCGACCAGCGACCAGCGCAGCGGGCCTTCGAGGGCGGCGACCAGCTCGTCGTCCCACGAGGCGGTGGTGGCCTTGGCGAGCTTGTGCGCGCCGCGCATCAGGAGCCACTCGAGGAGGCGGCTCAGCACCAGCGCGAGCACGATGGCCAGCGGCAGGCCGAGCCACTGCCAGAGCTCGAGCGCGAAGTACTCGGTCTTCAGGAAGTCGGGGAGGTGCTTCTCGAGCCACCCCCCGGGAGTGATGGCGGCAATCACGGCGTCGGCGCTTAGCACTTCGGCGCCACGCTCCAACGGGATCCCGCAGCGGCCGTCAGTTCGGCGCCGCGACCTTCACCGGCACCGGCGAGTTGGCGGGCGTGCCCTGGCCGAGCTGGCCGTTGCCGCCGCTGCCCCAGCAGTACGCGGAGTCGTCGGCGAGCAGGCCGCAGCCGTGGAGCCCTCCGGCGGACAGGCTGGTGAAGGACAGCGCGCTACCCCCGGCGGGCGCACTCACCGCGACCGGCGTGGGCGAGTCCATCATCAGGCCGTTGCCGAGCTGGCTGCTGGTGCCGTTGCCCCAGCAGTAGGCGGCCCCGGTGGTGCTGCGCGCGCAGGTGAAGGTGAGGCCCACGTAGTGCGAGCCTGCGGTGACCTGGGTGAAGGTGACGCCGCCGGGGACCGACACCGGGGTGGGGAAGGGCGCCGGCGTCTTGCTCCCGTTGCCCAGCTGGCCGTAGGTGTTGCTGCCCCAGCAGTACGGGGCGCCGCCGCTCATGCCGCAGGCGTGCGTCTGCCCTGCGGAGAGGCTGCTGAAGACCAGGGGCGTGCCTCCGTCGGCGCCCAGCACCTTGGTGGGCGTGGACGCCGTCGACGGCGAGCCGTTGCCGAGCTGCTTCTCGCTGTTGCTGCCCCAGCAGTAGGCGCCGCCGCCGCTCAGGCCGCAGGTGTAGGACGTGCCCGCGGACAGCTCGGTGAAGGTGAGGCTCTGGCCGCCCGAGGGGGCCGGAACCGGGACGGGGAAGCGCAGGAACGCGTTGTTGAGCGAGCTCACCTGCTTGCTGTCGTTGTTGCCCCAGCAGTACGCCGCACCGGAGGTCGCGATGCCGCAGGTGTGGTTGGTCCCGGTGGCGAGCTGGGTGAACTGCAGCGGCGCGCCGCCGTCGGGTGAGGCCACCGGCACCGGGCGAGCCGAACTCTGCGAGTTCTTCCCGTCGCCCAGCTGGCCGTTGCCATTCTTGCCCCAGCAGTACGCCTCGCCGGTGGTGGTGAGGCCGCAGGAGTGGAAGCCGCCCGCGACGATGCTCACGAAGGTCAGCGGCGCGCCGCCGTCGGGGCTCACCACCGCGATGGGCGCGTTGGCCATGATGGAGCTGGGCGTGCCGAGCTGCCCGTCGTCGCCCTTGCCCCAGCAGTAGCCCTGGCCCGCGGCATTCACCGCGCAGGTGTGGAAGTTTCCCGCGGACAGCTGCTTGAACGCCGCGCCGGCGCCCGTGCCACCCCCGCTCGCCGCACCACCCGCCGCGCCGCCGCCGCTCGCCGCGCCGCCGCCGCTCGCGGAGCCACCTGCTGCA
>JAIBBQ010000166.1 GCA_019694595.1 Myxococcaceae bacterium | reverse complement strand
GCTCGGGCGGCGGCGCGGCCGGTGGCACCGCGAGCGGCGGTGGCGCCGCCGGAGGGAGCGCGAGCGGCGGTGGCAGCGGCGGCGCGGGCGGCGGTCAGGCGCCCTGGGTCTTCGCCAGCCTCTCCTTGCCGTCGACCAACGGCGGGCCGATCCGCGCCATCTCCGGAAACGCGAACGAGCTCTACGTCGCCACCAACAGCGGCAAGCTCTTCCACCGCGTGGGCACCGGCGCCTTCACCGAGGTGATGGGCCTGTCGGGCGGCATCAACGGCATGTGGGTCTCGTCCGACGGGAAGGTGTTCGTCTCGCGCTTCTCCACGCTCTCGGTGTGCTCGAGCGGCTGCGACACCGCCTCGAACTACGTGCCGACCTCCACCGTCTCCAACGAGCAGATGCTCGGGCTCTGCGGCGCCTCGGCGTCGGAGGTCTACGCCGTCGGCCAGCGCGACAGCGCCAACGTCGGCTTCCTCTGGAAGTGGAACGGCACCATGTGGACCAAGGTGTCCAACGACCTCGGCATCACCCAGCCCGGGAACTGCGTGGTGGCGAGCGACGGCACCGTCTACATCGCCGGGCGCACCAACATCTCGACGTACGCGCAGAGCGCGGTGAGCGTGGAGATGCCCGACCTCACCGCGCTGGGCAGCCAGGCGTCGCAGCAGCTCTGGTGGGGGGTGGGCACCGCCGGCAACGAGGTCTTCGCGGTCGGCAGCTACCACCGCATCATCCGCCGTGGCAGCGGGGGCAGCTGGAGCCTGGTGGTGAACCCCACCACGGTCGAGGTGAACACCTTCAAGGTGGTCGGTGGTCCTTCGGGCAGCCTGGCGGCCGCGGCGGGGACCTTCCCCAGCTCGCCGGGCAAGGGGCTGTGGTGGTGGAACGGCAGCACCTGGTCGGCGGCCACCAACGACCTGCCGTTCGTCACCAGCGCCGAGGCCATCTACGTGGCGGGCCCCAACGAGATCTACTTCGGCGGCGCCGACGGCTCGGGTGCGCCGACGCTGGTGCGCGCCAAGCGGTAGGACACGGCCCGGCCGGCTCTGCTAGGCGTGCGCGCCATGAGCCGCGCCGCCATCACCGACCTCTACCGCATCGACGACCTCCTCTCGCCCGACGAACGGCAGATCCGCGACACCGTCGCCTCGTTCGTCGACCGCGAGTACCTGCCGCACGTGGGCAAGCACTTCCGCGACGGCACCTTCCCCACCGCGCTCGTTCCCAAGCTCGCCGAGCTCGGCGTCTTCGGCGCGGCGCTCAAAGGCTACGGCTGCGCGGGGCTGTCGAACGTGGCCTACGGCCTCATCTTGCAGGAGCTCGAGCGCGCCGACTCCGGCCTGCGCAGCTTCGCGTCGGTGCAGAGCTCGCTGTGCATGTACCCGATTCACGCCTACGGCTCGGAGGCGCAGAAGGAACGCTGGCTCCCCGGCATGGCGGCCGGAAAGCTCATCGGCTGCTTCGGCCTCACCGAGCCCGACTTCGGGTCCGACCCCGGCGGCATGCGCACCGTCGCCCGGAAGGACGGCGACCACTACGTGCTCAACGGCAGCAAGCTGTGGATCACCAACGGCTCCATCGCCGACGTGGCGGTGGTGTGGGCCAAGGTCGACGGCGGCGCCGCGGACAGCATCCAGGGCTTCCTGGTCGAGAAGGGCATGCCCGGGTTCACCGCCAAGGAGATCAAGGGCAAGTTCTCGCTGCGCGCGAGCTACACCTCGGAGCTCTCGTTCTCCGACGTTCGGGTGCCCGCGGCCAACGTGCTGCCCAAGGTGAAGGGCCTCAAGGGGCCGCTGTCGTGCCTCAACCACGCGCGCGCCGGCATCGCCTTCGCGGTGATGGGCGCGGCGGTGGCGTGCTTCGAAGGCGCGCGCGACTACGCGCTGTCGCGGGTGCAGTTCGGCAAGCCCATCGCCGGCTTCCAGCTCACCCAGGAGAAGCTCGCCGACATGCTGCAGGAGATCGTCAAGGGCCAGCTCCTCGGCCTGCGTCTGCTGCGGCTCAAGGACGAGCACGGCAAGGTCTCGCCGGAGCAGGTCTCGCTCTGCAAGCGCAACAACGTGAAGGTCGCGCTCGACATCGCCCGCGTGGCCCGCGGCATCTACGGCGCCAACGGCGTCACCGACGAGTACCCGCCGGTGCGCCACATGCTGAACCTGGAGTCGGTCTACACCTACGAAGGCACCCACGAGGTGCACACGCTCATCCTCGGCAAGGCCATCACCGGCCTCGACGCCTTCGGAGCCGTCTGACGTGCCCTTCACGCAGCGGCTCACCATCCGCTTCGACCAGGTCGACTACGCGCGGGTCGTCTACTACCCGCGCTTCTTCGAGCTGAGCCACCAGGTGTTCGAGGCCTTCTTCGAGCAGGCGGTGGGGGTGAGCTACCCGAAGATGCTGATGGAGCAGAAGGTCGGGTTTCCCACCGTGCACTGCGAGGCCGACTTCAAGCGGCCGCTCAAGTTCGGCGACCAGGTCGACGTGCACCTCGAGCCGGTGAAGGTGGGCGAGAAGAGCGTCGAGTGCCGCTACCGCTTCGTGCCGGTGGGGCAGAGCGAGCCCGCCGCGGTGCTCACCGTGGTGACGGTGGCCATCGAGATGGACACCTTCAAGGGCCGAGCGGTGCCCGAGAACGTGCGGAAGGCCTTCGAAGCCGCGCGGTGAGCGGCGCGCTCAGCGCCCGGCGAACTTCCAGCCGACCACCGTGTCCATCTGCTTGGCCACGCGCGCGTCGAGCCGCAGCAGCTTGCGCAGCATCGACAGCAGCGTGCGCTCGATGGACAGCACTCCGGCCGAGGCGTGCGCCATCTCCAGCGCGAGCAGGTAGGCCTTGCGCCGCGAGGCCATGGGCTTGAGGCGGGTGAGCGCTTCCGCCGACTCGAGCAGGCCGCCGAACTCCTCGACCAGCGCGTCGGAGCCTGCCTGCAGGGCGTCGACGTCGAGGTCCTCGAAGTCGGGCAGCACCGCGAGGGTGCCGTGGACCAGCGCGGTCTCCTCGTCGTTGATGCGGCCGTCGACCGAGGCCGCGAGCCGCATGGCGTGGAACAGCAGGACCTGGTCCGTCGGCTTCATGCCCTTCACTGTCCTTCTCCTTCGCCCAGCGGCGAGCGGCGAATGGTGAGCATCGGGCCCGCGGCGGTGGTCTCGGTGTCGGCCGGCGGGCGGGGCGACGACGGCCGGGGCGCGCTGGGGCTCGGCGCTGCCTCGGCGGGGGCGGCGCTCTCCTCGGGCTCGCTCACCTCGGTCGCGCGGCGGTGAATCTCTTCCTCGGTGAGGAAGCCCACCGGTGAGCCCGGGCGGTTGAAGAAGCGCACCGCCTTGGGGAAGACCTCGAGCAGCTGGTTGGCGGTGGCCGGCGGCACCAGCACGTGCTCGATCTTGTCCGGGTCGGGCCGCTCCACCACCGCGAGCTCGCCCGCTTCCAGCTGCTTCTGCTGGGGCTCGGTCAGCGTGAGGCGGCGCAGCTTTCCCTTGCGGGTGACGAAGTGGAAGACGCCCGCGCCCACGTCGAGCGGCACCTGGGCCGCCAGCACCAGCTCGCGAATCTTCCGGTCGAGCTCCACCTGGGCCTTCGACGCCAGGCGGTTGGCTTCCTTGCTGCCCTGCAGCGGCGGCAGCTTGGGAATGCGCGACTCGGCGTCGTTGGGGCGCTCGCGCGGCGGGCCCCGGCGGTCGGGCGGAGGCCCCCCTCGACGCTCGGGCGGGCCGCGGCGGCCTTCCGGGCGCGGGGCGACGAAGCGCTCCGGCTTCTCGCTGCGCACCGGCCGCTCGGCCTTGAGCCTGGCCGTCTCCTCGGCCTGCTTGGCCTGCTCGGCCGACACCAACCCCTTTTGCAGCAGCTGATCCCGAAGGCTTCCCATGAGGGTTGAGGCTTCTAGCGCAAACCGCGGCGCGCGCACTCCGTTGGGGTATAGGGCCCCTCCAGATGCGTCGCTGCCTCCTCCCCCTCCTCGTGCTCGCCGCCTGCGCCGACCCCGTCGACAAGGCGGCCAAGGCGCGCATCTTCTCTCCCGAGGACCCGCCCCAGGCGGTCTCCTCGGCGAAGGAGAAGCTGCCGCCCACCGAGGTGGCCGACAACCCCAAGATCGCCCGGCGCGTGCTGGGCATGGGCGCCGCCGAGGCCACCGAGCGCCTGGGCCCCCACCGCTACAGCGCCACCCTCGACCTGGAGTGGACCGCCAACGGCAAGAACGTGCGGCTCAACGAGACCCGGCTGCTCGAGGCCGGGCAGGGCGGCGTCAGCGGCGACTTCCACGCGCTCCAGGAGAACTCGCGCGACCAGGGCCTGGAAGTGCTGCGGGTCAAGGGCCAGGTCTTCGCGCGCAGCCGCTACGGCAAGTTCCGCCTGCGCAGCCGCGACCGCGGCATGGCGGAGCGCATCCGCGAGGAGACGTTCGGCGCCATCCCCGACTTCGACCAGCTCTTCCGCGGGCGCATCAAGCTCACCGCCCAGGGCACCGGCAGCCTCGAGGGCCGCGTCACCTGGAAGTACGTGGTCTCGCTCGCCGACGCCTCGCCCGACGCCCCCTCGCGCCTGCCGCCCCCGCAGCTGGCCAAGAACGGCGGCGACGAGACCACCCTGCGGCGCCTCGCGTTCCAGGAGCTGCGGCAGCCCCGCACGCTGCAGGGCGAGGTGCAGGTGGACGCGGACACCAGCGTGGTGGTGCGCGCGCGCCTCGACGGCCGCCTCGTGGTGCAGCGCCCCGACGTCGGGCCCGCCGAGCTGCGCCTCACGCTCGACTCCAAGGTCTCGGACATCGGCAAGAGCCCCGCGCTGGTGGCCCCGAAGGACGCGCTCCCCGACCAGGACAAGCCCCAGGGCATCGCCGCGGCGCTGGAGCGCTTCGGCATCCAGAAGGCGGTTCGCGACGGCGGAACCGGCCCCGACGAGCCCTCCGACGACGCCGAATAGGGCGTTTCGGGCCTGAAGGCGCTGCACCTCCACCCCCGCACATCTGCGCACGTATGGATCCAAAGCATTGGATCCACGGGGTTTTTGCCCCTGTTTTGCGGGTTCAGGCCAAAAATTTGCGGGGGGGGAGTCGATCTCTACAATGCCCAACGGATGCGGCTTTGCCGCGTCCGACATGGCCGGTTGTTCAGTACAGACTACCAGGGAGAAACACATGGAGCGCAGCAAGGGTGGACGTGAGGTGGTGGTGACGGCGGAGACGGTGCAGGTCGGCCTCGCGAAGGTTCGCACCACGGCTGAAGAAGAGAAGGTGCTCCGGCTGCGGTACGGCGCGCGCGTCGACCCCCGGGCGCCGCTGCCCCGCGCCGCCGGCAACAACGCCGAGCTCGCCGATGAGCTCCTGCTCATCGAGATGCAGCTGCTGCGCGGCCTCAAGGCCCGCACCCAGGCCACCATGGGCACCGCGACCGCGGCCAAGGGCTCGGCCAAGGACAAGATCGTCAAGGCGCTGAAGAAGAAGTCGTAAGGCGAAGGCGCCGGGCGCTTTTAGGCGCCCAGCACGCGCGTCAGCTGCGCGCTCAGGCCAGGGAGCGAGAGCTTCCGGCCGAGCGCGCGCTCGGAGAGCGGCTCGGCGGTGTCCCGGCCGCCGCCCTCGAGGACCTTCCGCAGGAAGGCCCCCGCGGCAGGGTTTCTCCACCAGTCCTCGTTGCAGCGCTCGACGAGCGCGACGCGGAGCCCTTCGGCCAGGGCGAAGCCGCGCAGCACGTCGGCCTCGTGGAGGAGCGGCAGCGCTCCCGCGAGGAAGCGCTCCGCGTGCCCGCGCACCCTGAGTGCCGCGGTGAGCCGGTCTTCCATCGCCTCCGCCAGCGGTGCCACCGGGCCCCGCAGCGCCAGCTCGAGCCCGTGCGGCAGCCGGGCCGCCACCCGACGCACCCGCGTCGCGGTGCGCAGGGCGAACAGGCGCGCCGCTTCCCGCGCGGTGGCGCTGGGGAGCCGCAGCGCCCGCTTGAGCCACCCCTCGTCGGCGAGCAGCAGCTCGAAGAGCGCGCCCACCCCGCGCACGGTCGCCGGGTCGCGCAGCCGCTGCAGGAGAACGGGCACCGCGGGGTTCACCAGCGCCCAGGCCTGGGCGGCCCCGAAGGCGTTCAGCACCTCGGCGAAGCCCTGGAAGCCGCCGCGCAGCTGCACCACCACGCGGATCGAGTCCGGCGGCGTGATGGGGAGCGCGAGCGCGCCCAGCCGCTTGCCGGGGCGCTGCTCGGA
The DNA here is from genome assembly GCA_019694595.1 of Myxococcaceae bacterium. Lineage (GTDB taxonomy): Bacteria > Myxococcota > Myxococcia > Myxococcales > Myxococcaceae > JAIBBQ01. Next base: position 7,923 of record JAIBBQ010000166.1, on the reverse strand, counting down.
GTCCACCGTCACCGCGCCACGGGCGTTGGGCGGCAGGCCCAGGTCCTCGAAGGTGCGGGTCACCGCGTGCAGCACGTCTTCGCGGCGGAAGTGAGGCCAGAGCCAGGGCGCGTCGATGGCGGAGACGAGGTGGCCGCGCCCCAGCTGCGCGGGCTTCACGTCGGGCGCGTTCTTCTTCAGCGCGTAGGCCATCACGTCGGCGTACGGGGCCTCGAGGTCCTGCAGGAGTCCTTCCGCGGCGCCGATCCACGGCTCCAGCGGGCGCCCGCTCGCCGCTTCCTTGAGCGCCCGCACCGACGGGAAGCCGAGCTGCGCGGCGGTGTCGATGGCGACGTCGACCCGGCGGGCGAGCAGCGGCTGGGCCTCGGTGAGCGCGCGGGTGAGCTCCCGCTCGAGCGCTGCCAGCGCCTGGGTGTCGGGGTCGGGCAGGCCGCCGAAGGCCTCGCTCACCCGGACGGTGCCGTCCTTGAAGGGGAGCGGCCGGGCGAGCGCCTGCCCGAGCGCGTCGTCGAGCTCCACCGCCTGGGCGGCCTCCACCCGCGCGGCGCAGAGCTCGAGCACCCGCTGGATGACGAGCTTCTGGTCGTCGTCGAGGCTCGGGCGCTTGAGCACCTCGGTGAGCCGCGCGAACGTCTCCGGCTCCGACAGCCACGGCGCAGCGGCCTGCAGCTCCGCGGGGCGGGGCAGGTCCTGCAGCCCGGCCTGCACCCGGTAGGCGTCGGTGCCGGCGCGGGCGACGAAGGCGTCGGCCTGACCGATGAGGGCGTTGAGCGAGCGCTCCACACCGCTATGAAGGCGCGCGCGCAGGAAGTGTCAACGGCGCACTTCGTCGACCTGCTCAGGGCGCGCGCAGCGCCAGCAGGACCTTGCGGCCCACCCCGGGGACGGCCGTGCTCCCGTAGGTGACCTCGGCGCTCTGCTGGACCAGCACCCACACGAGCCCGCCGTCGTCGGCGCTCCGGAGCACCTGCACCGCCTTGGCCGGCGTCCCCACGGGCTGCACGTCGGAGGTGGTGGTGGTGCCCCAGCGCGAGAAGTACGGGCCGCCGGTCGTCTGGTCGACCACCGTGCGGGTGGCGCCCTGGCCGCCGAGCGCGACCACCTTGCCGTAGTTCGCTGGCACCAGCGCCCCGACCGCCCCCGTGGGGCTCACCTCGGTCGAGAAGACCTTCGACCCCAGTGTCTCCGCCATCGCCGTGCCCACGGCGATCTGCGTGGAGACCGTCTCCACCACGGTGAAGAGCTTGCCCGCTTCCCACTGCGCGAGGCCGAAGGTGGCGTTGGTGGCGGACACCGCGCCGGTGCGCTGGCCCGCGTCGTAGAGGTAGAGCGCGGACCCGGCGAGGACCGCGACGGCCGCGCCGTCGACCGCCAGCCGCACGTTCTGCACCAGCTCGTCGGCGAGGAACGGCACCCACCGCACCTGGCCCGGAGCGCTGCGCAGCAGCAGCGCGGTGAAGACGTTGGTGCCCAGCGCGGTGAAGCCCGACGGGTTGGTGACCACCGCGGTGACCGCGCCGCTCGCGTCCACCGACACCGCGGCCACGGTCGTGCCGGTGGGGAGGTCGGCGAGCTTCTCCACCGCCGTCTGGGTGAGGCCCGCGTCCCAGGCGACCCGGTACACGGTGCGCGTGGAGGTCGAGCCGGTGGCGCTGGTGCCTTCGAAGCTCACCGCCTTGGCGAGCACGAAGGTGGCCTCGAGGCTCCCCGAGGCGGTGAGCGCGAGCGCGCTGGGCGTCGCGGGGAGGAACTTCGCGGCGGTGGTGCCGCTCGCCGCCTGGAGCACGAGCACGTCGGCCGAGGCGGTGCCCTGCGGGGTGACGGTGGCCGCGCCCACGGCCAGCGGAGAGAGGCCCGACCCCGAGGCGGTGAAGGCCAGCGCGCCGTCGCGAATGGAGAGGGTGGAGATCGAGAGGCTCGCGGTGCTGGTGCCCAGCGCCAGCGGCGGGCGCGCCACGACGGAGCGCAGGAAGTCGGCCGAGAAGGTGGGCTGCCCGCCTTCGGGCAGGTCGACCCAGAAGGTGTCGGGCAGCCGGGCGACGTGGCTCGCCTTCTCGAGGCTGCAGCACGGCGAGTCGGGCGCGGTGTGCAGCACGATGGCCGAAGGCGCGCCCAGCTCCACGGTGCAGCTCGCGCGGCAGTCGACGCGACCGTCGTCGGAGAAGACCCGACCGGTGCCGTTCCCTCCGATGGTGATGGTCAACGTGGTGGGCGCCCGGCGCAGGCCCCACGGCGCGTGGCTGCGCCACGCCTGGATGTACCCGCCGCTGGCGCTCACCGCCGTCGAGCCGTCGCGGGCGCGGGCCGCCGCCGGGCGGGGGCCGTGGCTCGGCAAGATGTTCTCGGAACGGAAGCTGGTGATGGTGGTGCGACCGTCGGCGGAGAGCTCCACGTACTGGGTGACGGCGAAGGGCTCGAAGTTGGTGGCGAGCACCGCGTACGGCGGCCCTTCGGTGGGCACCACGTGCAGCGCGGGGGCCCCGGCGAGCTGGAGCGGGATGAGCGACCAGGCTCCGCCGCGCAGGATGCCGTACTGGAACGGCAGCGCCTCGCCCACCACGTTCCACTGCTGGTGCACCGCGCCCGAGGCGTCGATGAAGAGGCCGGTGCCGAGCGGCCTGGCGGTCGGCGTGGGCTTGGGCATCGGCTCGAAGTCGCCCGACGTCTCACGGTACAGGCCCTGCGAGGTGGCCAGCACCACCGTGCCGTCGCGGTCGATGGCCGCGTCGAGGATGGTGGCGGGGGTGGTCACCGGGAGCTGGGCGAAGCCGAACGCCCGCCGGGTCCAGCCCTGGGTGGACTTCTCGAAGAGCTCGAACTCCTTCCGGTGGGCGACCACCACCAGGCGGCCCGCGTGGTGCAGCACCTCGACGAAGCGGGTGTTCTCGGGGGCGGCGATCTGCTCGACGCTGAAGTCGCTCGCGTCCACCGACTTGAAGCGGTGCATCAGCGTCGCTTCGGGCGTCGTGGTGTCCGTCGACTTGAAGCTGCGCGCTGCGTACACGAGGTGCACCACGTCGGCGTCGTCGACGATCAACGAGGCCGCCAGCGCGTTGGGCGCGCGGAAGGTGCTCGGCTCGCAGCCGTTGCCCATCACCAGGTAGGTGGGAAACGCGTTGCACAGGTTGGACTTTCCGTCGCCCGACTGCGCCACGTACGAGTGGAGCCGGTTCTTGCTGTCGAAGGCGAACGCGGCCTGGGTGGCGAACACGTGGCCTTCGTCGAGACAGTTGGTCCCCGGCAGCAGCGTCGACCCGTTGGAAGAGAGGACCGGGCACTCCGGAGCATAGGTGTAGGTGCGGCGGCCGGACGCGGACGTGGACGACTCCAGCGTGAGCTCGGCACCCCGGGTCAGCGCGTGAATCCGGGTCGACAGCTGCGTGCCGGGGTCGAGCATGGCGTCGTCGATGACCGTCTGGAGCAGCTGCCCACCGCTGACGTCGTAGGCCGCGTACTGCAGCGGCTGCGCCCTGGTGAGGGCGGTGTCACCCGCGTAGGCCGCTGACAGGTGCTTCGCGGCGTGCGAGACGTCGACGGGAATCGAGTAGTAGCCATCGGGAGGTGGCTCGAAGCCGAAGACCCGGGTCACCTCTCCAGGCAGGCCGCGACTGACCCACCACCCCACGAGATCGCTCGCCTTGGCCGTGCTTGGATCGACGGTGCTCGGTCCCGCGCACGCGAAGAGGAATGCCAGCGCCAACATGCTCAGTCGTCGAAGGGTCATGCAGGTTCCGGTGAGGCCACGAGGTCCGAGGGTGACCCCGAGCATCGGTCAGCTTCGGTCCGGGGGCCACGCATGAAGCGCCGCACCTTCACCGTCTCGCAGCCAGGTCCGCTCGGCGCCGCGGTGGAGTCGGCCCTCGGGCCCGGCCAGGGCGCGCTGGTCGCCAGGGGGGCGGTGTACGTCGACGGCAAGCGGGTGGTGGACCCCGCCCGCGACCTGCGCGCCGGCCAGGTGGTCTCCGCGGTGGTGTCCGAAGGCGGCGCGTCGACGCTGGAGGCGAAGGCGGCTCCGCCGGCGCTGCACATCGTCTTCGAGGATGCCGCGCTGGTGGTGGTGAGCAAGCCGTCGGGCGTGCTCGCGCAGCCGTCTCCCGGCGAGGTGGGCTCGAGCCTCCTCGACCAGGTCTCCGCGCACCTCGGGCACCCCGCGGGCCTGGTGCACCGGCTGGACAAGGACACCTCGGGCATCACCGTCTTCGGGAAGACGAAGGCCGCCACCTCGGCGCTCGCCGGGCACTTCCGCGAGGGGCGCGCGCGCAAGCTGTACCTCGCGGTGACGCCGCAGTTCGCCCCGGCCGAAGGGGACTGTGCGCTGCCGCTCTCGCGGGACCCGTCGCGCCCGGGGCGCTGGCGTGCGTCGTCGAAGCACCAGGGCGTGAGCGCGCACACCACCTACCGGCAGCTCGGCGGGAAGGACGGGCTGGTGGCGGTGGCGCTGAAGCCGCTCACCGGGCGCACCCACCAGCTGCGCGCGCACCTCGCGGCGCTGGGCGCGCCCATCGTGGGCGACCGCTTCTACGGCGGCGCCCCGACCTTCGAAGGCACGCCCGTGCGCTGCCTGCTCCACGCGCTCGAGCTCGCGCTCCCCGAAGGCACGTTCCGGGCGCCGCCGCCGGCAGACCTCTCGCACGCGCTCGAGTGGCTCGGCGTCGCGCTGCCGCCGCCCGGCCAGTAGGGGTGCTCGCCGATGCGCTTCCTCAAGCTCCCTTTCGGCCGCAGGTTCTGCTGAGCGCGTCAGCCTGCGCAGGTGAAGTGCTCGCCTTCGCGCCAGCCGAGCGCCGCGAGGTGGGCGCGGATCTCCGCCCGCGCGCCCTTGGCCCCGACCGCTGCCACCAGGTGCCCGCGCGGAGGGCCGACGTCCTCGGGCCCCAGCACCGGGATGCCTTCGAGGCGCGTGCCCACCTTGCGAGGGTGCACGTCGATGAAGCGCACCGGCGACACCCCGTGCGTGGCGAGCGCGCGCTTGAGCGCGAGGCCCGACTGGCCCGCGCCCCAGAGGGTGAACTCGCGTCCTGAGAGCAGCGGCGCGAGGTACCGGGCCTTGAGCGCCACGTGCGCCTTCGCGGAGTAGCGCGCGTCGGTGCGGGTGAGCCGCCGCTCGTGGTCGCGCCACGAGAAGAGCACCGGCGCCACGCAGCGCAGGCGGTACCCCGATGACAGCAGGCGCAGCCAGAGCTCCCAGTCCTCGGCGAACGGCCCGTCGCGGTAGCCCCCCGCGGCCAGCACCGCGTCGCGCCGCAGCAGCACCGACGGGTGGCAGAGCGGGCTCTCGACGAAGCGGTCGTGGAACAGCGCTTCGGGGGTGGTGAGCGTGTTGAGCCACGCCGCGTAGGCGAGGAGGTTGGGGCTCACCGGCCGGTCGTCGCGGAAGAGCTCCACCTGCGCGCCCACCCCGGCGAGCGAAGGGTCCTCGTCGAGCGCGGCCTTCTGCCGCAGGAGCCGCTCGGGGTGGCAGCGGTCGTCGCCGTCCATGCGCGCCACCAGCGGCGCCCGCGCCTCGGCGAGCAAGGAGCAGAGGGCCGGCACCAGGCCGTGGCCCGGGCCGCGCAGCACCCGGATGCGCGAGTCGCTCGCCGCGGCGGCCGTCGCCACCGCGAAGGTGCCGTCGCGGGAACCGTCGTCGAACACCAGCACCTCGAAGTCCTCGAAGCGCTGGGCGCGGAGGCTGTCCAGCGCTTCCTGCAGGGTCCCTTGCGCGTCGCGCACCGGGAGCAGCACGGAGATCGCCGGGGGAGCAGGCACTGTGCGTAGACTCTATGGCCTCCATGTGGCCCGGCAGTGAGAACACACCGACGCCGCTCCCCGAGCCCGGCGAGCTCACCGACCGCCACCAGACGGTGCGCTTCGACGCCTTCCCGGAAGGGGGCGGGGTGGTGGCCATGCACCTGGCCATCGCCGAGCGGCTGCTCGCGGAAGGGGCCAAGGGCCGCGCCTTCACCGAGCTGGTGCGCGCCTCGCGAGAGGTGCCGATGTCGGGGCCGCTCGCCTCCGCGCTGGTCACCGTCGCCCTGCGCGCGGGCACCGGCAACACCGCCGCCGTGCTGCTCCAGCAAGGCGTCGAGGAGACCGACGGCCAGCTGCGCATCGCCGTGCAGCGCTCGCTCGCCCGGCTGTACCGGCGCCTGGGCGACCTCGAGAAGGCCAGGGAGCAGCTGGTGCTGGTGCTCGCCGAGCAGCCGGAGGACCGCCGGGCGCGCGCGGTGCTCAACGCGCTGCTGGAGCGCGAGGCCCGGTGGGACGAGCTCGACGCGTCGCTGGAGAAGGACACCCGCGAGGCGCTGCGCCGCAAGGACCTGCAGCGGGCCTCGCGCGCCGCCCTCAAGCGCGCCCGCCTGTGGGGCGAGAAGCTCGACAACCCGGCGCGGGCCGCGCTGCGCCACGGCCAGGCGGCCCAGTACGCGGAGCAGGGCGGCGACGACCGCAACGCCTTCATCCTGCGCGTGCTGTGGCTGCGCATGCTCCACCGCTCGGGTGCCCCCGAGCGCGCGCTGGGCGATGCCTTCGAGGCGACCCTGCGGGCCGGCGAGCGCGTCGGCGAGGCCGACCGGGTCCGCGCGGTGGCCAAGGAACTCAAGCTGCGGGGCATCACGCTCACCGACGTCGAGCTGCCGCTCGACGGGGGCGCTGGCCGCGAGCCCACGGCGCACGCCGGAGCGAAGCTGGGCAAGGCGCATTCCACCCAGCTCGAGCTCCTCGCGGTGGCCGAGGAACTCGCTGCCCGCACCACCAGCGGCCCGGAGGTGGCGGCGGTGCTCCAGGCCGCCGCCGACGAGAGCGGCGACCAGCAGGCGCTGCTCAAGCTCGAGGCCCACCTCATCGCCAGGCGCGCGTGGCGCGAGCTCGCCGACCACTACCGGTCCGCCGCGGGCCGGGTGAGCCCCGCGGCCGACAAGGTCGCCTGGCTCGAGAAGCTCGCCGAGCTGCTGGAGTCGGAGCTCGACGACGCGGTGGGCGCGGCGCGCGCCTGGGCCGAGGTGGCCGAGCTGTCGGGCGACCCCCACGCGGTGCAGGAACAGGTGCGCCTGCATTCCAGCCAGCGCGACGAGGCCGGGGTGCAGCGGGCGCTCAACGAAGGCGTCATCCGCGCGAGCTCGTCGCTCGACCGCGCCCAGGCGCTGGTGGCGCGCGCCGAGGAGGCGCTGGCCCGGGCCGCGCTCACCGCGGCGTTCGCCGACCTCACCGCCGCGCTCAAGGTGTCGCCCGGGCACCTGGGCGCGCTCGCCAGCCTGGCCGAGCTCGGCGCGGTCAACGGCGAGTCGGAGCCCGCGCGCCGCTTCCAGCACGCGCTCCAGGCGCTGCCCCGGCGCACCCCCGGCCGCGGGGAGCTGCAGCGCCGCCTCGCCCGCCTGAGCGACCAGGGCACGCTCCCGCCCGAGGTGGCGCGTGCCGCCTGGGCCGAGGTGGTGGTGGAGCTGCCCGACGACGAGGAAGCGACCTCCCGCCTGGCCTCGCTGGCGCGCGCGGCGGGGGACACCTCGCGCCTGGAAGCGGCCCTGCGCGCGCAGATCGCCAAGGAGCCCCGCGGGCCCCGCACCCGCAAGGCGCGGCTCGACCTGGTCCGCGTGCTCGACGAGCGCGGCAGCGACGCCCAGGCGATGGAAGAGCTCAAGCAGGCGGTGCGCCACGAGCCCGGCCACCAGGAAGCGTGGGTGCTCTACGCGGAACGCCTCAAGGCGCGCCGCAGCTACGGCGAGGCCGCGTGGGCCATGGAGCACGCCGCCACCGCCACCGAGGACGGCGAGCGCCGCTGCGAGCTCTGGCGCGCGCTGGCGACCTTCTGCCGCGAGGCGCTGCGCGATGCCGCCAAGGCCGACGTGCTCGAGCGCCGCGCCGAGACGCTGCGCCGCGAGCTCGACGAGGAAAAGGCGGTGCGCCGCGGGGCCCCGGCCGACCTGCTCACGGCCCCGCCGTCGGGCCGTC
>JAIBBQ010000165.1 GCA_019694595.1 Myxococcaceae bacterium | reverse complement strand
TGCGGGGCGCGCAGGAGCCGCGCCGGCCGGGCGAGGTGCACCGGGTCGGCGCCCGCCTGCGCCGGCGCGTGCCCCGGGCGGGGCGGCGAGAAGGGCTTCAGCCGGAAGGCGCCGTCGGCGCGGAGCTGGGCCTGCAGCTCCGCCGCCTGCAGCGCCTGGGGCCCCAGCGCGCTCGACAGGCGCGACAGCACCACCTCGAGCGCCGCTTCCCCCGCCGGCGCCTCGTCGAGCCGCAGCTGCCTCGCCTCGTCGGCGCAGGCCTCGTCCACCCGCAGCCGCAAGCCCGTCACCGGCGAGCGCACCACGAGGTCACCCAGCTGGTGGCGCAGGAGCTCGAGCAGCAGCTTCCCTTGCGCCGACGGCCGCGCCAGCCGCAGCGGCAGCTCCACCGGCCCGGTGCCCTGCTCCAGCACGAGCCACGCGGTGAGCCGCACCGCCGCCTGGCCGCGCCCCTGCAGCCGGCTGGCGAGGCGGTCGACCACCGTCTTGAGCCCGAAGAGCACCGGCTCGAGCTGCTGCGCGGGCCAGTCGAAGGCCAGCGCCTCGTCGATGACCTCCGGCAGCGCGTCGGGCGTGAAGCCCACCTCGTCGTCGCCCCGCGCCAGCCGCGCGGCTTCCACCCCCGCCGCGCCGTAGCGCGCCGCCACTGCCCCCGACGGCAGCGCGGCGAGCTCGCCCAGGGTGGCCAGGCCCAGCGAGCGCAGCGCCCCCACCTGCACCGCGTCCACCCGCCCGGTGAGCGAGAGCGCCTCCAGCGGGGTGAACGCCAGCGCCGCCGCCCCGCCCCCGGGCGCCACCACCTCGAGCGCGCTGCGCCCGGCCGCCACCTGCGCGGTGAAGCGCTCCGAGGCCACCGCCGCCTGGCCCTGGCGGCCGAGCGCCGCGCACGCCTCGACCACCGCCTGCAGCCACGGCCGCTCACCGCCCTTGAGCGCCGCGGCCGAGGCGTCGAGCCACAGCCCCCGCGGCGCGTCGAGCTGGAAGCCGGGCGCGAGCGTGAGCAGCGCCTCGCCCAGCGCGAGCACGGCCTGCGCCTCGTCGGCGGGGCTGTACGGCAGCGTCAAGAGCCCCGGCAACCGGCTGCTCGCGCGCGCCACCGTCATGCCGGGGCGAATGGCGGCCGCGAGCGCCGCCCCCGACGCATGCTCCACCCAGCGCACGCCCTGGTGCTCGCGCGCCAGCACCAGCGCGCGGCCCTTGAGCTGCGGCTGTTCCCGCACGCGCCGCTGCACGGGAAACCGGGGGAGCGCGAGGTAGCCCAGCCGCATCGCTAGTCTCCCGCGGGCAGCGCCGCACCGAGGAAGCGCCTCAGCCACAGCCCCGCCGGCAGCACCCACGCCTGCACGCGGCGCAGCCGCAGCGCCGCACCGCACCACCACAGCCACGCCGCGTCGCAGCGCAGGAGCACCCCACCCACGCGCAGCACCACCTGCGCCGCCGCGCGCTCGAGGAGCCCCGGCGGCCAAGGGGAACGCGGCTCCGCCCACGGGGCGCTCAGGGTCCGCTGGAGGTTCATGCGCCGGCTCCCACCAGCCACGGCCGCAGCGGCGGCTCCGGGCCATCGCGCCCCGGGCGCCCCCCGCGCAGCCCGTGGCCGTCGCGCGCCAGGTTCTTCTTCGGCCGCACGAAGGGCTCGCCCTGGGGCCACTCGGGGCGGGCAGGCGCCGGCAGGCTCGCGCAGCTGCGCGCAGGAGGCCCCGCGGCCCCCAGCGCGGCGCGCGCCACCCCGAGGTGGCGGCCGAGCCGCGGCACGTGCACCGCGATGTCGTCTGAGGCCGGGGCCAGCTCCAGCCGGTGCAGGCCTTCGCCGTGCACCACGGGGCTGGTGAGCACCACCAGGAGCGCGCCCCCTGCGCGGGCGGCGTCGAGCAGCTTCTTCGACTCCAGCGGGGTGAGCCGCACGCCACAGCTGCTGACGTCGAGCACCACCAGGGCGAAGGCCCCGCTGCGCAACAGCTGCACCGCGCTCCACACCAGCTGGCCCGGCGCCACCTGCCGCAGCCAGAGCAGCCGCTCGAGATCGACCCCGCGGGCAGCCGCCGCCGGCGGGTAGAGCTCCCCGGGGCCGTCGACCCACGCGGTGAGCCGCTGCTCCCGCCCCGCCGCCGCGGCCAGCGAGAGCGCGAGGCTGGTGCGCCCCGCCGACAGCTCGCCCGACAGCTCCACCGCGCCGCCGAGCCGGAAGGCGCCCAGCCCGTCGAGCGCTTCCACCCCGGTGCGCAGCTGGGCGAGGTACTGACGCGGGGCCGCCTGGACGCGGTCGATCTCCCGCCGCAGCCGCGCGATGACCGCCTGCGCCCCGCCCTGGTCCGTCGTCTCGTCCTGGAGAGGAATCGCCACCGCTGCCATGCCGCCTCCTCGGGAGGATGATCTCTTGCTGAACTTGTGTTCAGTATCAAGGACGGCTGACATTTACGCCAGAGCCGAAAATTCGGCTCCGGCGCGATCGACAGGTGAAGCGAGAGGCGCGCGGCGGGCTACTCCAGGGCGGTCTTCTCGCCCTCGAAGTACTCGACCTGGGAGCTCTTCTTGAAGATGAAGCGCTTGCCGGTCGGGTACGCCCCGACGGCAGCGGCGACCTTGTCGGAGTCCGGGTACTCGACGATGTCGTGCCCGAAGACCGCGGACAGCCCCAGGTACACCAGGGGCTCGGTGCCGTCGTTGCGCAGCTGGTGCGCCGAGCCGCCCGCCGGGAACGACACGTAGTCGCCGGGCCCGATGGGGAACTCGCCTTCGTCGCCGCGCACCACGCCCTTGCCCGAGAGCACGTACATCGCCTCCTCGGTGATCAGGTGGCGGTGAAAGGGGAAGGAGCGCTTCCCGGGCGGCAGCTCCCAGAGGCTCACCGGCATCTTCTCGCCCCCGAGCGGCTTGCGGCGGGTGGAGAAGCCGCCCTTCACCTGACCATTGACCCACGGGACTTCAGCGCTGTGGACGACCTTCATGGTGCTCTCCTGGAGGAAGGGGGACTAGCGGCAGTAGCGGCGGAGGCGGCCCTTGTCCAAGCCGCCGAAGGTGCTCTCGGCGACCCAGACCGAAGTGTTGGTCACCGCGATGGTCGGGTACGTCTCGAGGCCGCCGAGGAAGGCCTCGGTCCCGCCATCGGGGAGCAGCTTGCCGATCCACCCCTTGCTCCCTGCGACCCAGACCTGATCCGTCGGGTCCACCGCCAGCTGCCACGCCCCGAAGCCTGCGTCGGCCGGAAGAACCCAGCGCGTCGCCGACCCGCCGTCGGTGCGCAGCACGGACGGGGCCCCGTTGAACGCTCCGCCGATCCACACGTGCCCCTGCGCCACGGCCACCGAGTAGCCCTCGTCGCTCGTGGTCTGCCCGAGGCCCACGCTCGTCCACCCAGTCCCCCTCCGCCGCCCGATCGTGCCACGGGTGCCCACGACCCACAGGTCTCCTCCGGACGGACCACCGATGCCGAAGAGCGTCTCCCCGTTGAAGATTGGATCGGAGAAAGGGATCCACGGATCGACGGTCCCTGCGTCGACCGCGCGCGCTTCGATCTCTCCGACCAACCCCACCGCGACGGCGCTCAGGTCCTGAGTCGACGGACCAAACGATGCCGACACCGGTCCCGGCAGCGCCATCACGTTGTACGCGTTCAACCCCAGCGTTTCGCGGGGGAGCGCGACGCCGTTGGAGATCGTCACCGACACGGAATCGCCGGCCACCACCAGATGAGCGGGACGGTCGGCGCTGATCGCCCTCAGGCGTCCGACCGAACCGAAGGGCACCACCGGGGTCGCTTGGAGTCCGTCGTAGTGCCACACCCCTCCGTCGTTGAGGTAGTAGTCCAACCCGGTCACCCACACGTCGGTGTCGGAGAACGCAACGACGCCAGACGCCCACACGCCGGGGTCCATGGTGAGCACCGTCTTCGGGGCCGTGCAGCTGCCCGCGTCCGGGAGGCCGGCATCGGGCCCGCCTCCACCCTGGCCGCCGCCCGACGCCGCACCGCCGCCCGACGACGCGCCGCCACCCGACGCGGCACCACCACCCGAGGCGGCACCACCACCCGAGGCGGCACCACCACCCGACGCGGAGCCACCACCCGACGCGGAGCCACCACCCGACGCGGAGCCGCCACCCGACGCGGCACCGCCGCCAGACGCAGAGCCTCCGCCCGACGCGGAGCCACCACCCGACGCGGAGCCACCACCCGACGCGGAGCCACCACCGGTCCCGCCATCGAAGTCACCGCAGCGCCCTTCCAGGCGGCACTGCGCCTCCAGCGCCTCGAAGTCGTTGCACCCGACGGCGAGGACCAGCATCGCGAACGCCAACGCCCTCATGGCAGCACCCCGCTCACGCTCACCATCGCCCCCGACGGACCGGGCACCACTGCCACCGCAGGCGCTCCCGAGTCCCCGAAGAGGTACATCGCGGCACCCGCGGCGATCGCCGCCACCCCGATGCCGATGCCGGCGGCGCCGAGCGTCTGGTTGCGCTGTCCTCCGGTGCGCAAGTCCGATGCCTGCGCGCCAGTGAACCGATCGATCTTGAGCTGGTTCGCCTTGTCGCCAGCATCGACGAGGAGTCCGACGCCCACGCCCGTCACCACCGCGCCCACCACGGCGGGCACCCAGAAGTACCGCCGCACGGGCGAGCCGGTGACCACCTGGGCCTCGACCGCCGCCTCCGGCACCACGCGGGAGAGCGCCTTCGCCGTCTGCCGCACGAGCGAGGCCGCCGCCGCCTGGAACACCTCGCGCAGCGCATCGTCGTTCGCCGCTTCCTTGGAGAAGATGGCCAGGAGCTTCCCCTCGGCCGACACCACGCGGAGGTTCACCTGCATCACGCTGCCGAGCTTGCCGACGTCGCCGATCACCACGCCGTCGGTGCCCAGCGCGCCCGCGAGCTCCGCGATGCACGAGCTGCCCTGCGCGCTGCAGCCCAAGAGCTGCTTCTGCCGCTCGAGGCCGATCAGCGCCGACATCTCCTTGGTGGTGATGGTGCGCGCCCCGCGCAGCGTCAGCTGCTGCGCCAGGTTCTCGGTGAAGTACGTGGCCTGCTCGGCCGGGAGCCCGACCACGGTGAGCTCGGGGGCCGCCAGCGACAGCACCGGGGCCTCTCCTGCCGACAGCAGCACCGCCAGCATCAACGCCTGCATCACGGGTTCGTCTCCTTGAGCGCACGCTCTGCCAGGGCCACCTGGGGCATCGAGGCCCGCTTGGCGAGCGGCTCGAAGATCGCCCGCGGGGGCAGGTCGATGGCCACCGCCGACACCCAGTGAATGTACGGCCAGGCGATGCGCCGCGACCCGCGTGCGATCGCGCGACAGAACTTGTCGGCCGCGCGGTCGGTCTTCGCCGCGAACGGCGTGGGCGCGTGCCCTTCGATCTTCGCCAGCATCTCGCTCTTCACGAAGCCGGGCTCGATGCAGGTCACCTTGACGCCGGTGCCGTGCAGGTCCACCTGCAGGCTCTCGAGGAACACCGACACGAACGACTTGGACGCGCTGTAGCAGGAGTACGCGCCCAGGCCGCAGTACCCCGCGACCGAGCTCACCGCCACCAGGTGGCCCTTGTTGCGCTTGACCATGCGCGGGAGCACCGCGGTCAGCGTCGCCGCCGTGCCCATGACGTTCACCCGCAGCACCTGCTCCACCAGGGGCCAGGTCGCGAGGTGCGCCGGCGTGGGGTCGCCGCGGCCAGCATTGGCGATGATCAGCTCCAGCCCGCCACACTCGTCGTCGAGCTGCTGGATGCGCGCCACCGTCTCCGTCTCCTTCGAGACGTCGAGCGCGACCGGCACGATGCGGCCTTCGCCTTCCTTGGCCAGCGTCTCGAGCATCGAGGTCCGCCGGGCCGCGGCGTAGACCGTGGTGCCCTTGCGCGCCCACCACAGCGCCATCTCGCGCCCGATGCCCGAGGAGGCGCCGGTGATCAATGCCGTCCGGTACTGAAGAGTCATGCCGCTCCTCTACCCCAACCTCAGGGATGGAGGTCAGCCGAAGCCGAGCGAGGCCAGGTGCGCCAGGTGGCCCTGGACCGCGGCGGCCACCGCGCCCGCGAGCCTGGGTGACGCGCACGCCGCGGCAGCCCGCTCGATGTGCTCGAAGCCCATCGCCCTGGCCCTGGCGCGCAGCTGCGCATCGAGCGCGTACAGGGTCGAGAGCTCGTCGACCGTCGTCCCCAGCGACGCCACCACCAGCGAGCGGGTCCCTGCCGCCTGGAGGCGCTCGGCCATGCGCAGGACCGACAGCCCCGGGCCCCCTTCCTCGAGCCACCCGAGCTTGTACGGACGGGCGAGCGGGGCCATCACCGCCTCCATCGTCTCCACCAGCGCTCCGGGGTACGGCTCGTCGGGCCCCAGCTCGTCCCGCTCCACGTGCAGCGCCCCGAAGAGCACCGTGCTCTCGGGCGCACGCGCGACGGCTTCCTGCACCGCGTCCCGCACCGCTTCCACGTACGCGGGCTGGGCGTGAAAGCGATCGACGAAGGTCACCGGGAGCCCGCCCGCCGCCTGCTCCACCGCCGCCACCAGGGTCGGCGTGAAGACGCGACACGGCTGGGGGTAGAGCGAGACGCCGACCAGGCGCTCCACGCCGGTCGAACGAAGCGACTCCACCGCCTCCGCGATGCTCGGCGTGTCGTAGCGGAGGCCCGAGCGCACCTCGAACTGCGCGCCCGCCGTGCCCACACGGTCGCCGTCGAGCGCGACGCTCACCGCCTCCGAGAGCTGCTGCACCTGCCGGCGGACCGGGCTCGCGCCGCCGATCGCCTCGAGCTTCGCGCGCCACGCGCCGGCGTCGATGCGGCCGACGAGGCCGGCCACGAAGCCCTGCACGGAGCCCCCGAAGCTCGACCGCGTGGCCTTGGGGTCGGCATACCGGGCCGTGAGCCATTCGCGCACCTGCTCCGGCGACTCCGGGTCGCCACGGTGCAGCAGCACCACCCCCACGCGGCCGGCCATCAGGGGCTCCTCCACGGGAGGTCGACGACCAGGGGCCCGGCAGCGTCGGTAACGAACACCGTGGTGTTATCGCCCGAGGACCACGCGAAAGCACCCGCGCCGTCGGGCCGCACCAGCTTGAGCTCCACCACCGCGCCCACCGGCAGTCGCAGGCTCGCGACGCCGTCCCGCGGGGCGATCGCCTGCTGCGGCACCCAGCCCCCGACCTCCGGCGCCGAGCCCACCACCCGCGCCAGCGGCTCGGTGACCCTCACCTGGACCTCCCGGGTGTGCGCCCCGCGCCGCCATTGGGCGTCAGCAGCCGCGAACGCTGGCCGGAAGTCGCCCCGGCGGAACTCCACCCGCACCGCGTCGGCGAGCGGCAGGGACACCACCGAGAAGCCCGGCGAAGGCACACCGAGCCCGCCCCGGGCGACCGTCACCCGCACCGCTTCGTCCTCCGAGAGCCGCTCGACCACCAGCCGCTCCGCGCTCGCCTCCACCACCCGCATCGAGCCGCGCCGCAGCGCGGGGTGCTCCGCCCGCAGCGTCGCCAGCGTGGCGAGCAGCTCGCGCAGCCGCTGGCCGTCGAAGCGCATGTCGGCGCGGTTGTCGGGCTCTCCCGCCCCCTCGAGCGGCACCTCGGTGCCCCAGGTGAGGCACGGCACGCCACGCACCGCGTAGAGGAAGGTCAGCGCCGAGGCCATCGCGCCGAGCTCGCCGCGGCACCGCGAGGCCAGGCGAGGCAGGTCGTGGTTGTCGACGAGCGTCACCAGCGCGGCCGGGTCCGGGTACAGGCGGTCGAGCGAGAGCACCGTCGCCAGCATCGCCGGCGACCGGCCGCCACAGAACACCTCGTCCAGCGCCCCGCGGAGCGGAAAGTCGAAGAGCCCGGTGAAGCCGCCGGCCCGCCAGGCCTCGGCCAGCGTCGCCGGGCTGCCGTCGAAGAGCTCGCCCACGAAAGCGCCCCCGCTGCGGGCCACGCCGGTGTCGTCCGAGAACCTCCGCCACACGGGCAGCGGCACGTGCTTCACCGCGTCCAGGCGAAAGCCGTCGGGTTCGATGGCCGTGAGCCAGCCCCGCGTGGCCTGGAGCAGGTGCGCGTAGACCTCCGGCCGCTCCTGCGCGAGGTCCGGCAGGCCCTGCACGTCGTGGGTGGTGAGCTGCACCGGGTCGTTCCAGTCCTCGAGCCCTCCCTCGTGGTGGAACCACTCGGGGTGCTCGCGGGTGAGCGGCGCGTCGGGGCCCACGTGGTTCAGCACCAGGTCCAGCACCAGCCGCATGCCCCGGGCGTGCAGCGCGTCGCGCAGCTCGCGCAGCTCGGCCACCGTTCCGAAGCGCGGCTCCAGCCGATCGAGCGCGTACGTCCAGTACCCGTGAAACGCGCCGTAGCCGTGGAACGGCTCGGTACGCATCGCGAACACCGGCGACACCCAGACCGTGCCCACGCCCAGGGCCCGGAGTTCATCGAGGTGCTCGATGAGCCCGCGCAGATCGCCGCCATGAAACGCCTGCGGGTCGCGCAGGTCGATCGCCCCGTCGTTCGACCGGTCACCGTTGGCGAAGCGGTCCACCATGACGAAGTACCAGGGCCGGGCGTCGACCTCGGCCGCTCGCGCAGCGGCGCGATGCGCACAGCCCGGCGCTGCGAGCACCACCAGCCAGCTGAAGAGGACGCCGCGCGAGAACGCCACCGCGGCACTGCCTACAGGCGCTGCAGGTCCTTCGCCAGCCGCTCGACGGCCAAGGACAGCCGCGCGTCGCTGCGCTCCAGCCGCAGGCCCATCGTCTGCGCGTCCGTCCACATCACCCGGCCCACCACCGGCACCGGCTCCTTCTCGGTGGGGACCGACAGCAAGAGCTCCAGCAAGGACATCGTCGGCATCGGCCGCTTGGTCGAGATGGCGAGGCCGCCTTCCGACAGGTTCGCGACCTCGTCCCACGGGCGGTAGCTCTGGGTCTGCACGAGCACGTGCCAGCGCGCAGGGTAGCGAGGGTGTCGCCGGGCCTGCGTGTAGGAATACGACGGTGGGCGCACGAAGAATTCAGCCATGGCGGTGTCCCCCGAAACTGAAAACGCTTCTCGCAAACCGCGCCCGAGAACGCAATTGCGCTCGCTGCCCGACCTTCGAACAGTCACCCGCTCCACCTTGCACCTCGTGCGCAAGGTGCGGCCAGGTGGGCACGCAGACGATTCAACCAGTTGAGCCGCGCACGCCAATTGCCTGGGGGCAGGCCATGCGCACGATCCTGGTGGCGTTGGTGGCAGGGGTGAGCGCGTGTGCGCACCTGAGCGATCCAGACGCGGAACGGCTCGAGCTGCGCACCGACGACGAGGCCGCGGCCCTCACCCACTCGCTCCTGTCGCTCGACTGCTCCGGCAGCCCCGCCCTGGAGCGCGGGCGCGACGCGGCGCTCAAGCCGGAGCTCCGCCAGGCCGCCCTCCTCGAGGCGAAGCGGCTGGTGACCGAGAGCTCCCGGCGCCTGCGGGTCGCCCTCGCCCGCCACCCCGACCTCGAGTACGGCCGAGACGGCGAGCGCCTGCGCCGCGCCCTTCAGCGCTGCTTCTCGAACGAGGCGGCGCTGGTCCGCGAGGCCGAGACCGTGCAGCTCGGAGCCGCGCCGATCATCGCCCCGCCCGAGGTCGTCGCCACCGTCGCCGACGCGACCGCCCAGCCGCCCGCAGCCGCGCGGCCCTCCCGGGTCGCCCGGAAACACCGCCGCCCCCGGGGCCTCGCGCGCACCGCCGTGGCCATGGCCTCCGAGCCCTGAAGGTCCGGCCCGCGGGCCCCCCGAGCGTGCTAGCTCTGCGGGCCGATGCACCCCGCGCTCGCACTCGCTCTCGATCCCGCTGCGCTGCGCGCGGCGCGCCTGTCGCCGGCCAACGACGACGACCGCGCCCTCGCCCGCTCGCTCGCCGACCACCCACGCGAGGCCGCGGTGCTCGCCCAGGGCGAAGGCGAGACGCCCTACGACGACGACCAGCTCCACGCCGCCATGGCGGTGGGCGTCTACGCCGCGCTCCACCGCCTCGAGGGCAGCGAGCCTCTGGGCTCCGCGATCTCCTCCGCCAAGGGCGCGCTGCTCGCCGCCGGCACCTCGCCCGCCGAGGCCAAGCAGCTGCTCGGGCTCACCGTGCTCGACGAAGCCTTCGCCTTCGAAGCGGTGGAGAGCGACCCCCAGTTCAAGCAGGAGCTGGTGCTCGACACCGTGCGCGCACTCCCCAAGCTGGCGTCGCTGTCCGACGAGCTGGTCGAGATGCTCTTCCAGACCTTCTCGCACCAGGCCACCCCGGATCTGCGCGCCATTCGCTACGGCGCCGCGGAGGCGCTCTTGCAGATCGCCTGGGCCGACGGGCCGCAGCCCATCACCCCCGAGCACCTCGGGCTGGCGCTGGAGCGGATGCTCGACGAGGGCGCCCGCGACGTCGAGCAGGCCGAAGAGGTCCTCGCCTCGCTGATCGACTTCCTCCACCAGCAGGGCCTCTTCGGCGAGGTCCGCCAGGCGCTGCTCCAGGAAGCGCTCGCGCTCATCGGGCTCGCACTCGAGGACGGCGGAGCACTGCCCGACGACGCCTCCGCCGAGGGCGACGAGTCGTACACCGCGCCGGGCCTCGAGGAGGACGACGGCGACGAGGATCTCCCCGAGTCGGACGACGACGACCTCCCCCCTCCCGCTGCGGCCGCCCCCGCCCCCGTCGCCTCGCCGCCGTCGGTGCTCACCGCCACCCAGGCCGCACGCTGGGGCAGCGCGCTCCGGGTCCCCGGCGTCGCCGACCCCAGGCCACCACCGGCTCCCGCCAAGCCGGGCCGCCCGCTCCGTGCCGTCCCGGGACCGGGGCTCAAGCCGCCCTCGGGCGCCAGGCCGCTCGCCATGGCTCGCAAGCCGAGCGCCCCGCCCGCTCCCGTCGCGCGGCCGAAGAGCCCTGCGCCCCGCGAGGCGCCCACCGGCAAGCTCCCGCCCGACGACGGCGAGCCCGACTGAGCGCACCTTCAGAACAACCAGCGTCCCTCGAAGGCCCAGCTCCAGAACGGCGTCGTCGCCTCGCGGTAAGCGAGCACCGAGGCGCCCAGCACCCACGCGAGCGCGAGCGCCCAGTCCCGCCGCGTGGTGCGCGGCTCGGCGAGACACGCCAGCAGCGGCGCCAGCAATGCCAGCGCGTGCCAATACCCGTAGCTGCGCTCCAGCACCGCCACCGCCGCCGTGGCCACCAGCGTGCCCGAGAAGAGCGGACGATCGCGCCACCCCACCGCCAGCGCGCCCGCCACCGTCCACCCCAGCAACAGCCAGAAGCGCAGCGGGTGACTGGGGTGAACCGGGTTGTCCGCAGGAATGGTCCCCAGCGTGCCCGCCACCACCCACGCCGCGGCCAGCGCGGGCGTGAGCAGCACCGCCGCGGCCGCCACCGGCCCCACGACCCGCCGCGGACCTTCGCGCCACAGCGCGTGCAGCGCGGCGAGCCCCAGCGGCGCGAAGACCAGCCCCCGGAACTGCATCGCCCCCGCCAGCGCCACCAGCACGAGCGCCCAGCCCGGCCGGCCGCGCCCGAGGAGCACCGCCGCCCCCACCCCGCAGGCGAGGTAGCCCGTGTCCAGGAAGCCGTTGGCCCCCGCCCCCAGCACCAGCGGCGCGCCCAGCGCCAGCAGCCCGAGCCAGGCCGGAAGCCCCTGGCCCCGGAGCTGCGCGCCGCCCGCGCCGACGGCCAGCAGCGCGAGGAGCGACCACCACAGCGGCGCCAGCCGGTGCGCCCACCGCGGCGCGAGGCCTGCCTGCTCGGCCTTCACCATCGGCCAGTGCGCGAGAATGGCCAGCGGCGGATACGGCGCGGTGCGCTCGGCGAAGAGCCCGCGGTGCAGCTCGCACGGCAGCACCAGGCCCTCGGTGACCTCGCCGTACGGGCGCCGGTAGACGTCGAAGCCGCGCTCGGTGAGCGCCACCGCCTCGCCCATGTGCCGCAGGTGGTCGGTGTAGTGATCGCGCAGGTCGCCCCGCGCACTGCCGCCCTGGGACAGCAACAGCAGCCAGCCCACCGCCCCCAGCGTGAACGCCAGCGCGCGGACCACGTCAGCCCGGCGCGCTCGCCGACCCACCCCGCTTGGCGAGCATGGCGATGAAGCCGCGGAAGTAGATCGCCGCGCTCCAGACGCTGAAGGCCGTGGAGATGTAGACGAACAGCTTGCCCATGGCGTTGAAGTCCACGTCCACCTGGGTGACCACGAAGTCGATGCGGTGCACGTAGTGCACGCAGAGGGTGATGATGCCCACCAGCTGCAGCGACGTCTTCCACTTCCCTTCCTGGCCGGCGGCGATGACCATGCCCTCGCTGGCCGCGATCTGCCGCAGGCCACCCACGATGAGCTCGCGCGCGAGCAGGATGATCACCACCCACGCGGGGATGCGCCCCAGCCGGGTCATCATCACCAGCGCCGCCATCACGATCAGCTTGTCGGCGAGCGGGTCCATCAGCTTGCCGACCACGGTGATCATGTTCCACCGCCGGGCCAGGAAGCCGTCGATGACGTCGGTGATCGCCGCCAGGGTGAACAGCACCGCTGCCAGCAGCGAGTAGAACGGGTCCGCGTCGTAGGTGAACCACACGAACAGCGGGATCACCGCGATCCGCCCCAGGGTCAGCATGTTGGGGAGGTTCCAGAACTCCTGCAGCAGCACCGACGGCTTGCGGTTCGCCTTGCGGCGCGCGCGCTCCTCCAGCTTGCGCTGCTTCGCTTCCTGCTTCAGGCGCCGCTTGGTGGCCCGATCCACGATGCCGTGGGCTTGTAGCCCAAACGGCCCTGGTTTTGAGCCCCGCCGCGCCCGGGCGCTCAGCCCGAGGCCAGCAACGCGTAGCCGTCGCCGGTGAGCTCCACCGCGCCCTGCCCGACGAAGCCCATCAGCCTCGGCGTCACGTGGCCGTACCAGCCGACCAGCCGCGCCAGCGGCACCTTGAGGGGCGCGCCGGGCGGCAGCGCCATCGCCTTCAGGCCCGCCTCCAGCTTGAGCAGCACCCGGCCCTGGCCCTTGAGGTGCACCAGATCCAGCGCCAGGCCATCGGCCGTCAGCCGCCCGTTCTCGAAGGACACCGACTCCTCGAAGGCGAACACCCGCTCCTCGCGCAGGTAGGCGCCTTCGTCCGCGAGCTCGATCGCCTGGAAGTTGCCCTTGCCCACCTCGAGGTGGAGCACCCCGTGGCCCTTCACCCGCTGCATCTGCGACGGCCCGTCGCCGAAGTTCTGCTCCACCGGGCGACCGCGCATCTTCCGGCGCTCGGGGACCGCGTCGATGGTCCCCACCACCGCCACCACCCCGTCGAGCCGCATCAGCATCTCGCCGGCCACGGTGACCGCCAGGCCGTCCTTGCCCACGTGGAACGGGCCGGTCGTCGGCACCGCCGAGGTGTCGAGCTGCGGCCCCAGGTCCGCGAGCCGGGGCACCGACAGCGAGCTGTAGCCCGCCGGTGCTTCCGCGGCGCGCGCGCCCGCGGTGTTGCTCAGCGAGGCGGCATACGGGTCGGCAGGAGGCGGCTCGGTCGCCGCCTGGCCTTGCGACAGCCACGACGGGAGCGCTGCGCCGGCGCCCGGCACGGCCTCCGTGGTGGCGTACTCGGGCGCGTGCGCGGCGTTGACCGGAGGCACCGTCTCCTCGAACGCTGCCGGGTCGTACGCCGCCGGCGCGTAGCCAGCCTCGCTCGGGACAGGCTGCGCCTGGACTTCATCCCCTGCTGGCGCGGAGGCCTCGGCCCGGGGCGCGCCCGGGTCCACCGCGAACGCCTGCGGCGCCTCGGCCCCCTGGCCGCCCTCGCCCGGCACCACCATCGAGAAGTCCTGCTCGTTCGCCGGTGGGTGCTCCGGCATCGCCGCGGCGCCACCCTGCCCGTCGCCCGCGTCGTAGCCGCCGGTCGCGCCGTAGCCCGGCACCGAGTACTCGCCCTCGGCGGTCGCCGCCGGAGCCGCTGCGTCCGCGCTCCACTGCTGCGACTGCTGGTCGTTCCAGGACTCCGCCGCGGGCTCGGCTGGCTGCGCGGCCTGCTCACCCCACGACGCCTGCGCCGGGTCAGCTGGTGCCGCCTGCTCGCCCCACGACGCCTGCGCCGGGTCCGCCGGGGCCGCCTGCTCGCCCCACGACGCCTGCGCCGGGTCCGCTGGTGCCGCTTGCTCGCCCCACGACGCCTGCGCCGGGTCCGCCGGTGCCGCTT